>CAZQMC010000063.1:0-11472 GCA_964594305.1 uncultured Alistipes sp.
ATGCTCAAACAAAAAAAAAGACCTGCCTAACATTTTTTTATTGTTAGACAGGCTCTTTTTTTTTGTACTCCTCGAAACGCTTTAATTTCTTTAATTACCCTGAACGCACTATCCCTGCGCCCGCAAATTTCGTCATTCCAAGTTCGTACTTGCGAGGTAGTAATTTCCAAAGGTAGATTGCCGCAGAATGGCATTGGATTCTATTACGAGCCTATAAACCCACAAGATGCCATTCAATTGGGTAATAATAGCCAATACAAACTTGCCCATCAATACTTTACCCAATTGTGGTATGAAGAAATTTCGAATTTCGAATTCTCTTTGCTCTTAATCGTGGGTAGATACAAAAAGTCCCGAACCTTGTGGATTCGGGACTTCGTATTATGGATAGTGAATATTACTTATTCTTCTCCATTGCGGCCTTCAACTCGGCCAAACCTGCGATATCGCCCAAAGTGGTCTTCTCAACAGAAGCGTTAATCTTCTTAACAGAAGCCTTTGCAGCATCAGCAGCAGCCTTCTTCTCGGCCTTCTCGGCAGCAACCTCGGCACGCTTTACCTCCTCGAAAATACGAGAGTGTGAAAGAGTGATGCGCTTTGTAGCCTTCGAGAACTCGATAACCTTGAACTCGGCAGTATCACCGGCCTTCAAAGTTGTGCCGTCCTCCTTAACGAGGTGCTTCGCAGGAGCAAAACCAGTGATGTTCTCCTCCAAAGTAACGATTGCGCCCTTGTCGCCCATCTCGCTGATGGTAGCAGTGTGAACAGTATCAACAGCATACTTGCTCTCGAACTCGTTCCAGGGATTCTCCTCCAACTGCTTGTGACCAAGGCTCAAACGACGGTTCTCCTTGTCAATCTCCAATACTACAACCTCAATCTCGGCACCAATCTGAATGAACTCGCTGGGGTGCTTAACCTTCTTTGTCCAACTGAGGTCAGAGATGTGAATCAAACCATCGATACCCTCCTCAATCTCAACGAATACACCGAAGTTAGTGAAGTTGCGAACCTTGGCGTTGCATTTTGTGCCAACAGGGTACTTTGCATCGATACCCTCCCATGGGTCGGGAGTAAGTTGCTTGATACCGAGTGACATCTTGCGCTCCTCGCGGTCCAAAGTAAGGATAACAGCCTCAACCTCGTCACCTACCTTCAAGAACTCCTGTGCTGAACGCAAGTGCTGGCTCCAAGACATCTCTGAAACGTGGATAAGACCCTCTACGCCTGCTGCAATCTCAACGAATGCACCGTAGTCAGCCATAACGACTACCTTACCCTTAACCTTGTCACCTACCTTCAACTCTGCGTCCAAAGCCTCCCAAGGATGAGCAGTGAGTTGCTTCAAGCCGAGAGCGATGCGCTTCTTCTGCTCGTCGAAGTCGATGATAACAACGTTGAGTTTCTGGTCCAAAGCAACAACCTCCTCGGGGTGATTTACGCGGCCCCAAGAGAGGTCAGTGATGTGGATAAGACCATCTACGCCACCAAGGTCGATGAATACGCCGTAGTTGGTGATGTTCTTAACGGTACCCTCCAAAATCTGGCCCTTCTCCAACTTCGACATAATAACCTGCTTCTGTGCCTCCAACTCGGCCTCGATGAGAGCCTTGTGAGATACTACTACATTACGGAACTCCTGGTTAATCTTAACAACCTTGAACTCCATAGTCTTGTCAACATATACATCGTAGTCGCGGATAGGCTTAACGTCAATCTGCGAACCGGGCAAGAATGCCTCGATGCCGAATACATCGACAATCATACCGCCCTTGGTGCGGCACTTAACATAACCCTTGATAATCTCGTCGTTGTTCAAGGCCTCGTTTACACGGTCCCAAGACTTCAACTGACGAGCCTTCTTGTGCGAAAGTACGAGGGCGCCGCCCTTGTCCTCAACAGACTCAACATAAACCTCTACCTTGTCACCTACTGCCAACTCGGGGTTGTAACGGAACTCGGTAGCCTGAATCATACCCTCGCTCTTGTAGCCGATGTTTACGGTTACCTCGCGCTTGTTGACCTCGCTAACAGTACCCTCAACAACCTCGCCTACTGCGATGTTAGAGAGAGTCTGGTCGTAAGAGGTAGCAACCTCCTCCTTTGACTGACCACCATAAAGGTCCAAATCGTTCTCAAACGCGTTCCAATCGAAACTCTCGTTTGCTACATTCTTAATTTCTTCCATAGTGCGGAAATAGTTTGCGATACAATCGCTCGTTAAATTGTTAATAATTAAATAGTTATGCCCGCTTGCGCACGATGTACGCGCACGAGGCGACTGCAAAGATAACTCTTTTTCGGTAAAAATCAACCATTTAGCACGATTTTTCTTGTTTTTTACACAGTGTTGTTTTTCTTGCTCTTTTATTGGGTTGCGACCTTTTAGTTTTCCACATTTATTTCGTATATTTGCAAATTGTTTGAAACATCTGATTTATGCATTGGTTTGACTATATATTACAACACTATGGCTGGCAGGGTGTGGCCCTTGCTGCGGTTATTGTGTTGTTGTTTTTCATACAGTTGTGGTACTACCTTGTGAGATATGGCCGCGTGAGTCGTTTTCGTAATTCGCGACGTCGTAAGAAGTTGTCGTCGGCACCTCCCGTGTCGGTCATTATACCTATGTTCTCGGCCGATAATGTCTATCTCGATGAGTGTCTGCCGCAGTTCTTGGCACAGCAGTATGATGCCTCGTATGAGGTTGTGGTGGTGTATGTGGGTTCGGACAACGATTTTTATGAGGAGTTGGTGCGTATGCGCCTCTATCACCCCAACCTGATAGTCACACAGATAGCCTTTAACCCTCGTTTCCCCATCTCGATAAAGATGGCTTTGAATGTGGGCATCAAGGCGGCACACAACGAACACGTCATCATCACTTCGACCGATGCTTTGCCTACCTCTAATCAGTGGCTGGCAATGATGGGCAAGGCATTTATGCGTGGTGATGTGGTGCTGGGCTATACTGCTTTGGAGCAGCGTGAGGGTTTGGAAAACTATCTTATGCGTGCTTCACGCCTGCAACACTCGCTCTATTGGCTGTCGGCAGCGGTTGATGGTAAGACATATCGTGGCTCACGCAACAATTTTGGCTTTACAAAGAGCCTCTATTTCGAGGCCAAAGGGTTTAATTTCCTCAATATGAATATCGGCGAGGAGGATTTGTTTATCCAGAAGATTGCCAAGCCGAATAACGTGAGCGTGGTGCTTATCCCGAAGGGCTCGATGGTTGAGCAACCGTGGGGAGGTATGCGCTGGTGGGTTTCGCAACTCCACCATTACGGTACTGCCTACCGCTTCTATCCTTGTGCGGCACGTAATGCCGTGGAGTGGGATTTGGGCAGTCAGGTGTTGCTATTCTTGACGGTGCTTACGGCCGTTATCTTTATGCCTTTGGAGTTTAAGGTTGCGGCTTTGTTGTTGCTTCTTGTTCGCTATCTTGTCGCTGCTCTGCGTATTCGTTCGGTGGCGAAGCGTGTGGGCGAGAAGAGTATGGTTTTGCGATATTTTATCTTCGATTTGTTTAATCCTCTGTTGATGTTGTGGACAAGTGTGGTGATGTTACGCAAAGATGATACGGTATGGAGATAGCAGACTATATTATAGCCGACGACAGACATCTGGTGGAACTATCGCTCGCAGGCGATGATATGGCCTTTGAGTATCTGTTCAACCGCTATGGCGACGCCATACGTCGTCTGTTTTTGCAACGCTCCACATCAGCCGAGGATACCGAGGATTTGTTGCAGGAGACCTTCATCAAGGTATATGTAAATCTGCATCGCTATTCTCCCGATTACACCTTTGGCCAATGGGTATATGCCATTGCGCGCAATACACACATCGACTTTGAGCGTTGCCGACAAGAGAATCTGTCGATAGATGAGAAGTTCGCCGCTCCTGTCGCCTCTACACCGTCGCCCGAGGAGAGTCTTATACGGTTGCAGCAACGCTCCCAAATAGAACACTATATAAGTTGCCTTCCCGAGCAATATCGCACGCTCTTTACTATGCGATTTTTGGAGGGATATGCCTACGACGAGATAGCCGAGAAGTTACACCTGCCTATGGGTACGGTCAAAACACGTATTCATCGTGCTCGTGAGCGTATGTGTTCGCTGATTTTGGAGGGCGAGAAACGATGATAGAGGCCAGACGGGTGTTGCTCTCCTTGTCTGTATAATACCGAAAAGGGACACTCTCTGTTCGATGTAGATAAAAATCCATTATCTTTGTCATTGGGAAGTAATAGTTTCTAATTTTTTGTTGAGATGACATCTCTTTACGATAATATAATCTTTGGTCCTGTGAGGTCACGACGTTTGGGCCTGTCGCTGGGTGTGAATCTGCTACCCGTAGAGTCGAAGTTGTGTAATTTCGATTGTATCTATTGTGAATGTGGCTGGAATGCCGACCACGAGGGGCGTCGTCGTTTTAATCGACGTGAAGATGTTAGTGAGATGCTCTCGGCGACACTTGATAAGATGGCTTCGGAGGGAGCCTTGCCCGATGTTATTACCTTTGCCGGAAACGGAGAGCCTACGATGCACCCCGATTTTGAGGCTATCATCGATGACACCATCGCTTTGCGTAACGAGAAGGCTCCGCAGGCGAAGGTCTCGGTGTTGAGTAATGCCACACAAATTCATCGAGAAGATGTTCGTCGGGCGTTGTTGAGGGTCGATAATAATATTTTGAAACTCGATTCGGCCTTTGATGCTACCGTTCAACTCGTAAATAAACCGGTCGGGAATTATAGCGTAGAGCGACAGGTGGAGTTGATGCAGTGCTTTGACGGAAATTTCATCTTGCAGACGATGTTTTTGCGTGGTGAGTATAATGGCAAGGTCGTGGATAATACTACCGAGCAGGAGGTTGCGGCGTGGTTGGAGTTGGTCGAAAAGATACACCCCAAGAAGGTTATGGTCTATTCTTTGGACCGAGATACTCCGTGTCAGACGTTGGAAAAGGTCGGTCGTGAAGAACTCCTCGCCATTGCCGAGCGTGTCGAGGCTCTGGGTATAGAGTGTTCGGTGGCATAGGCTTTGGTGTCGCTTTTATGTAATGAGTACGAATTTTAGTATATTTGCAACATATTTGCAACGATGGATTCGCTGGAACATATAGAGTATGATTTGCTGTATAAGGTAAACTCTTCGGCCGAGTTGAAACAACTATCGGTCGATGAGTTGCCTCGTTATTGCCGTGAGTTGCGTCAATATATCATCGAGGAGTGTTCTAAAAATCCGGGACATTTGGCATCGAGTCTTGGTGCTGTGGAACTGACCGTTGCCCTGCACTATGTATATGACACACCCTACGATAAATTGGTTTGGGACGTCGGGCATCAGGCCTATGCGCATAAGATTATTACGGGCCGTCGTGAAGCCTTTACCGAAAACCGTAAGTTGGGCGGTATCAGCGGCTTCCCTCGTATGGCCGAGAGCGAATATGATTCGTTTGGTGCAGGTCACGCCTCCACCTCTATCTCGGCGGCATTCGGTATGGTCAAGGCTGCCGAATTGTTGGGCGAGCAGCGTAATGTGGTGGCTGTGATTGGCGACGGAGCGATGACGGGTGGCTTGGCTTTCGAGGGTTTGAATAATGCCGGAGCCGATAAACGCAATAATCTGTTGGTTGTCCTGAATGATAATGAGATGGCTATCGATGAGGCTACGGGGGCGTTGAAACGCTACTTGGCGCACGTCTCGGCCTCGCGTCATTATAATACGATTAAGCGTACTCTGTGGCGTTGGTTCTCGCACGTTCCTCCATTGTTGCGTTTTTGTCAAAAGACGGGCAATGCCTTAAAGCAGGGCCTGTTGCAGAACAGTAATCTCTTCGAGAGCCTTAATTTCCGCTATTTTGGTCAGGTCAATGGTCACGATATCAAGGAGTTGGTTAGTATCTTGTCGGCTTTGAAGGATATTCGTGAGCCGAAGTTGTTGCACGTCATAACGACCAAAGGTAAGGGATATACTCCCGCCGAAGATAATCAGGCTGCGTGGCACGCTCCGGGTAGGTTTAATCCGCTGACGGGCGAGCGTCAGCCCTCGCAGGGTAGTGCAGCCCGTTATCAAGATGTCTTTGGTGAGACGCTGTTGGAGTTGGCTCGTGAGGATAACAAGATTGTGGGCATTACGCCCGCTATGCCGTCGGGTTGCTCGCTCAATATTATGATGCAGCAGATGCCCGAGCGTTGTTTCGATGTGGGCATTGCCGAGGGGCACGCCGTAACCTTCGCCGCGGGCTTGGCGGCAGGGGGAGCACACCCCGTTTGTAATATCTACTCGACATTTATGCAACGTGCCTACGATAATATCATTCACGATGTGGCGTTGCAGAATCTGCCTGTTACATTGTGCCTCGACAGGGGTGGTTTGGTGGGTGAAGATGGTGCTACGCATCACGGAGCCTTCGATTTGGCATATCTGTCGTGCGTGCCCAATATGATTGTCGCAGCACCGATGAATGAGGCTGAATTGAGAAATATGCTCTATACGGCTGTCGGTACGCCGTCGCCATACGCCATACGCTATCCGCGAGGTTGTGGCGCAGGTGTCGAGTGGCGAGGTAAAACCTTCGAGAAGGTGGCAACGGGCGTCGGACGCAAGATAAAAGATGGTCGCGATGTCGCAGTGCTTACAATCGGTACGGTCGGTAACTTCGCCGAGGAGGCTATACGGCGTGTCGAGTCATCGCACAATGTTGCGGTGGCACACTACGATTTGCGTTTTGCCAAGCCGTTGGATTATGCTCTGCTCGATGAAGTCGGCAGCCGATTTAAGAGGATTATCACCGTCGAAGACGGTATCTTGCGAGGGGGCGTCGGCGAGGCTGTTACCCAATACTTCAACGATAAGGACTACGATGTCAGGGTTGTGTCGTTGGGTATCGATGATGAGTTCGTCGAGCAGGGAACACCTGCCCAACTATATGCACAGTGTGGTTACGATACGGCCGGTATCGAGCGTCAGATTTTAGAGATTATAGCATAATGCGATTTTCACTCTTTACATATCTTGTGGCGGCGATTTTGCTATCCTCTGCGGCTGTGGCTATGGCGCAGGAGCAGGGACAGGGACAGGGGCAGATTGTAGCGCAGGGACAGGAACATAAACAGAAGCATAAACAGAGACAGGGGCAAACGAAGATGCCATATCTCCATTTGGAGGAGGTGTGTAATGTGGGCGATTTGCTGCCTGCCGATGTCGAGGTTAAGGGTTCGTCGCAGGGTATGGCCATAAGCGGCCGTTACGCCTTTCTGTTGCACGACAAGGGGCAGTGTGTCATCATAGACCTTCGACGTGGGGAGTTTGTCGCAACCTATGTTATAGAGGGTAATACGGGCCATTGCAACAACGCTTCATTTGGTCGTGAGCGCTATAATCGAGAGTCGCAATTCCCACTTCTGTATGTTACCGAGTGCCGAGGTCGCAGAGTCTGCTATGTGAATGATGTGGGGTTGGACGGCTCACGTCTGGTACAGACGATTTTCTACGATGGTGACGATATCTCGGGCCCGGCCGATTGGTTTGTCGATAGGCGAAAAGGTCATATCTGGCTCTATTGTACTGTCGAGGGTGAGCGTCGCTTGAAGATGTTTGCGCTCCCACGCCTTGCCGATAGCGATGCTGCCGGTGAGGTGCATCTGCAACAAGATGATGTACTGCGAGAGATTTCGGCGGGCGATGTGTCGATACCGCAGGGCAGTATGAAACGTCGTCACAAGATATATCTTCCCGATGGTGTGCCGTCGAGAGATAGGAAAATACATATCGTCGATTCTCGAAGTGGTCAGAGTATCGCTGTTTGCGATATAAGTCATATCCCTTATGAGCCCGAAGGTGTGGCACATAAGGGACATCGCCTATACCTGTCATTCCATACGCCGCGCGATGCACGTCAAAATCGCATCTATCGTTTTCGTTTGAATCGTGGTGATAAGGATTAGTCATTATCTATAATCAACTCTTCGGTGTTGTATCCGCGTGCTTTCGCCTGCTCGATGATGTAATTCAGTGTGGCGGGAGCAAGATGTGGTGTGCGTGCAAGTATCCACAAATATTTCGGTGAGTGACTACCAATCAAAGCCCACTCGCCGTTATCGCCCATCGCCAATACATCGTAATCCGAGTAGAACTCCCAAAAGAACGACACTCTCAATCGGCCCGATACATTGGTCGTCTTTGCCTTGCCTATCGACTCCATAGGCTTGCCGTTGCGTATGCCGCGATTTATCACCTCTATCTTCCCGTCGTCAAGCAGACGATACGTGGCCGTCACATCGGTCATACCACGCTCGAAACGGTGGTCAAAGCGTGCAATTTCATACCACGTTCCCATAAACTCTTTCAGATTGAGGTTGCTGACCGTCTGACGATTTACACTTTTGCGATTGCTGCCGAATGCGCAGGCTACCAAGAGTAGCACTAATGATAAAAGTAACATTCTGATTTTTAGATGTGTTTTCATAATTTGTAATTTTTGGCATTGTGTCGTGGGCAAAAATCATACAAAAAACACAGTATATCCCAAAATGAAAAGTGTCATCGTCGGCGCGCGTTGTGTCAAAATGTCGTGGTGTGGCACTTTTGCTGCGTCATAGTCTGCCATTATAGCAGAAAATCTTTTGATGTCGGGTTGTGGCAAAAGATTTGTCATAAAGGAGGATAAATAACTGATGAAAAAACATTAAAATTTACTCGATATGAACATCAATTCATTAACCGTCAAGGCGCAAGAGACTCTGCAAGCGGCAGTGGCTCTTGCCTCTCAACAGGGCCAGCAGGCGGTTGAGCCGCTGCATCTGTTGAGCGTTATTGTTGCACAAGATGACTCGTTGGGAGCCTTTTTGTTGGGACGTGTGGGTGTAAATATGACGATGCTGCGTGAAGATGTGCGCAAGGGCGTGGCCTCTTTGCCGAAGGTGTCGGGCGCAGGTGGCGAGCAGTTCTTCTCGGGCGACACGTCGAAGGTTATTCAGCGAGGCATAGATTTTACGCGTAAGTTTAACGATAAATACGCCTCGGTTGAGCATCTTCTGCTTGGTCTGGTTGCCGAGCGAGGTCAGGCGGCCGATATCTTGAAACGCAATGGTGCTTCGGAGAAGGATTTGATAGAGGCTATCCGCACTTTCCGTAAGGGTGCTACGGTCGATTCGCAAACCTCGTCGCAGGAGTTTGATGCGTTGGGCAAGTATGCCATAAACCTTAACGAGATGGCCCGTAGCGGCAAGTTAGACCCCGTCATCGGTCGTGACGAGGAGATACGCCGCGTGTTGCAGATTCTCTCACGCCGCACCAAGAATAATCCTATCTTGGTGGGTGAGGCGGGTGTCGGAAAGACGGCCATTGCCGAGGGTATTGCCCATCGTATCGTCAATGGCGATGTGCCCGAGAACCTCAAATCGAAGAGTATCTTCTCGCTCGATATGGGTGCTTTGATTGCCGGAGCGAAGTATCAGGGCGAGTTTGAGGAGCGATTGAAGGGTGTCGTGCAGGAGGTCATTGCCGGCGATGGCGAGATACTGCTCTTTATCGATGAGATTCATACGCTGGTCGGGGCCGGAAAGTCGAGCGGTGCTATGGATGCCGCCAATATCTTGAAACCGGCTCTTGCGCGTGGTGAGTTGCGTACCATCGGAGCGACGACACTCGACGAGTACCAGAAATATTTCGAGCAGGATAAGGCTTTGGAGCGTCGTTTTCAAAAGGTTATGGTCGATGAGCCAACGACCGAAGATGCCATATCCATTATGCGAGGCTTGAAGGAGCGTTACGAAAATCATCATCGCGTGCGCATCAAGGACGAGGCTATCATTGCCGCCGTCGAACTCTCGCACCGCTATATTACATCTCGTTTCCTGCCCGATAAGGCTATCGACTTGGTTGATGAGGCGGCGGCGCACCTGCGTTTGGAGATGAACTCCGTACCCGAGGATATCGACAACCTCGATAGACGTATTCGTCAGTTGGAAATTGAGCGTGAGGCTATTCGCCGTGAGAAGGACGAACAAAGGGTGGAAAACCTCACTCGCGAGATTGAGGAGTTGAAGTCCAAAGAGGCGGCTTTGCGTGCCAAGTGGCAGGGCGAGCGAGATTTGTTGCAGAAGATTCAGGATAATAAAGATAGTATCGAGCATCTGAAAGTCGAGGCCCAGCAAGCCGAGCGTCAGGGCGATTATGGTCGTGTGGCCGAGATTCGCTATGGCAAAATCGTCGAGGCAGAGCGTCAAATTGAGGCTTTGGAGGAGCAGTTGCGTATGACTTCGGCCGGGGGCGATACTATGATTAAGGAGGAGGTCGATGCGCAGGATATCGCCGAGGTGGTGGCTCGTTGGACGGGTATTCCCGTTAAGCGTATGCTCTCGTCGGAGCGTGAAAAACTGCTCAATATGGAGGCCGAACTTCACAAAAGGGTGGTAGGTCAGCAGCAGGCCATCGAGGTCATCTCCGATGCTGTGCGTCGCTCGCGTGCCGGCCTGAATGACAGCCGTAAGCCTATTGGCTCGTTTATCTTCCTCGGCACTACGGGAGTGGGTAAAACCGAGTTGGCGAAGGCTCTGGCGGAGTTCTTGTTTAACGACGAGCAGATGATGACGCGTATCGATATGAGCGAGTATCAGGAGCGTCACAGCGTGTCACGCTTGGTGGGTGCGCCTCCGGGATATGTCGGCTACGACGAGGGTGGACAACTCACCGAGGCGGTGCGTCGCAAGCCCTATTCGGTGGTGCTATTGGACGAGATTGAGAAGGCACACCCCGACGTGTTCAATATCTTGTTGCAGGTGCTTGACGATGGCCGTCTGACGGATAATAAGGGCCGTACTGTCGATTTCCGCAATACGATAATCATTATGACCTCGAATATGGGCTCGCATATCATTCAGGAGAACTTTTCGAAGGGCTTCGATGGGGAGAGCATCTCGGCCGAGGTTGTGGAACGCACGCGCGAAGATGTCGTGGAGTTGCTGAAAACTTATTTGAAGCCCGAGTTTTTGAATCGTATCGACGAGATTGTGATGTTTGAGCCGCTTACACGCCGCGATATCGAGCAGATTGTCGATATTCAGATGGGTATCATTCGCCGAATGCTCTCGGAAAATGGTATTACACTCGACTACACCGATGCTGCCCGAGGGTTGATTGCCCGCTTGGGATATGATGCGATGTTTGGCGCACGTCCCGTCAAGCGAGTTATCCAGCGTGAGGTTGTGAATGACCTCTCGAAACGCATCTTGGCCGGCGAGGTCAATCGCGACAAACCGATTCTGATTGACGCCGACGGCGAGAGGCTGGTGTTTAAGAATTAGTTTTTTGTTAGGGAGGTTAGAGAGATTAAGGAGTTTAAGGAATTTAGTGAAATTGTTTTTGAAATATCCCTAACCTCTCTAACTTCCCTATAACAAGAAAGAGCCTGTCTAACAAGTTTTTTGTTAGACAGGTTTTTGTATATAATAAAAAG
>CAZQMC010000064.1:0-11266 GCA_964594305.1 uncultured Alistipes sp.
ATTATATACAAAAACCTGTCTAACAAAAAACTTGTTAGACAGGCTCTTTTTTATCTAAGATGTTTATTCTGCTTCGGTTTTATCTCTGGAAAGAATCTCAATAATTATCCAAATCAGTAAGAAATTTATTACAAACGCAACCCATCTAGGAATATCGAATAATGTAGTGATTTGTTGAGGCAAAAAGGCGGTAATAATTACAATACACAAAAATCTTAAACGATATAATCTTTGAGGGTTAGAATATTTCTTTGCGGAAAAAAGTAGGATTGCAAATCCTGCAATTATAATAGGCCATGCAACAAAAGGATTCATAACTAAGAAAGAGTGATTTAAATTAGTGATCCGAGAAAATGTACACTGCTGCCAATAATGGCTCCTTTGACAACTTCTTTGGCCATAGCAACCACGATTCCTGTCGGTCCAAACACTAAACCACTAGCAACACTTTTTGCCACCTTTTTCCAATCCAAAAGTGCAATAAGTGCGGATTCAGCATCTGTAATAACAACTTCTTCTGCGCTAGCTGCTCTTGTTTGTATAGCCGATAAATTATACAAATAACTAGATTTCGCAATTGCACTAACAGCCCATAAACCTTGTTTCTCCACAATAGTCAATTTAGATGAATTGTTGATATTTAGATCAATGGAATTGAACGCATCTTCAATATCTTTGAGGTTGTCAAGATTTTGCGATATTACATTAAAGATTTCATCAATGTAAGCAATTTCCTGTGAAGACATGTTTTCTTCAAAACTTTCACGAGGTGGTAACAAGGATGATCTAGTTTGGGGATTTTTGACTTTGAATATACTTTTTTGTTTTATGTCTGATAACAGAGCAAAATCCCCATCTTGTATATTTCTTGGTGTGATTTTATAGTCTTTCTCAAATCTTCTCTCAACAAAATCGAAAGAAGCGACTTCCAAATCATCAATAGAAGATAGCGAGACCCTTAAAGAATCTATTGCTTGATTGTGCAAATCTCCCAACATCGCCATAGGATTAGAGAACGAGATCTGCTTATCTTGTTCTGTTGAGAAATCATTGGTTGAACAAGAAAAGAAAAAAAATAGTGAGCACAAAAAGGCAACAACTAGTGTTTCATTCTTTGTTTGTTTGTTTGTTTGTTTGTTTGTTTGTTTTCATAAGGCAATAAATTTTTAAAAAAAGTTAATCCTATTAAGTTGGTAAATAAATCCAATATCACTAACAAAGATATAAAAAAAATCTTGCAATCAAAAACAATTGCAAGATTTTTTATGACTCGGCCGAGAGTTTAGTCGAGCAACTCGGCAATCTTTGCCTTAACCTCCTCGCCACGCAACGCTGTTGCGATAATCTGGCCTGTCGAGCAGTCGATAAGGAAGTTGGCAGGGATAGAATTTACGGCATAGTCGGCGCGTGCCTGATTGTCCCAAGCCTTCAATGCGCTCACGTGCAACCACGAGAGTTCCTTCTCGGCAATAGCCTTCAACCAAGCCTCCTCGTCGCGGTCGAACGATACACCATAAATCTCGAAGCCCTTATCGTGATAAGCCTTGTAGGTCTCGATAAGGTAGGGCACCTCCATCATACAAGGGCCGCACCACGAAGCCCAGAAGTCCAACAAGACATATTTGTTCTTGCCGTTCTCCACAACGCTCTTCAATGAGAGGGGCTCGCCGGCGGGAGTCTTCTCCACAACATCGATGTAGGGGTTGCCGGGCTGTACCTTCAACGCCTTCTCGGCACTCTCCTTCATCTTGGCAAAATCCTCGGCTTGTGCGGCGGGAATCTTGGCAATGGCATCGAGCAAGGTCTGTGGCTCCAACATATAATAACGCTGACGGAGCAGATTTTGACCGATGATGTTGTCGGCATTAGCCAAGATAAACTCCTTGGTGAAGGCAATCATCTCCTCCTCGATAGCCGCAGTTGCAGCATTGTCTTGGGCCTCGGCAGCCGCTTGGTATCGCTCGCCAAATTCTGCATACTTGTCGCTAAATGTGTTGCGCAAGTCGTTCAAAGGAGTACCCGACACTCTAAACTCGCGGTCCTCGGGGTTCTGCTTTGCGATGGTGATGTTACCCGGTTCGAGGAAGAGCGAGATATAGGTGCTGGGTGCTACGTGGATATAAACCTGCTTAACATCACCCTTCTCAACCTCGCCACTGAATACAAACGAGTTGTTTGCGATAGCCACAGAGTCAATCACATCTAAACGGCCCTCGACATTCTCCTGCATCTGCGCCATCTGACCATCTGCAAACGATGGGTCTGTGGCATTGATGGTGTACTTTGTGCTGTTGCAAGCAACCATTGTTGCGGCTGCGAGCATAATTGCAAAAATCTTTTTCATATCGTTTATGTTTGGTTAAAATTTTCTACTCCTCTTATCTTACTCCTCCTTCTGGGCCTTCTCCAATGCCGCTACACGCTTCTGCAAATCGGGCAGATTCTTAAATACGGCAAATGAGCGGTGGTAGTTCATACCCGGCAGAGCGGGGTAACCGAAGCGAATCTCACCGTCGGCAACATCTTTGTCGATACCCGACTTCGAGCCAATCTTTACATAGTTGCCGATTGTAACGTGGTCGGCGATACCCACCTGTCCGGCCAAGAAACAGTTGCGGCCGACCTTCGATGTGCCGGCGATACCCATCTGTGCCGATGATACTGTATTCTCGCCAATCTCCACATTGTGGCCAATCTGAATCAGGTTGTCGAGTTTTACGCCCTTGCGAATGATTGTCGAGTCGGTCTTGGCACGGTCGATACAGGTGTTGGCTCCAATCTCCACATTATCCTCGATGATGACATTGCCGAGTTGGGGGATTTTGTCAAATGTACCGTCGGGCTTGGGCAGGAAACCAAAGCCATCGGCTCCGATAACCACGCCGGCGTGCAGGATACAGTTCTCACCTACGCGGCAACCCTCGTAAATCTTTACCCCGGGGTAGAGTGTCGTGCCGGCACCAATCTTTACGCCGTCGCCGACATATACCTGCGGATAAATCTTCGCACCATCACCAATTACGGCACCGGCCTCGATGACGGCAAAGTCACCCACATAGCAGTTCTCGCCCACGGTCGCCTTCTCCGAGATAGAGGCCATCTTGCTGATGCCCTTCTTCTGGGGTTTCATAGCGTTGTACATCTCCAATAATTTCAGCACCGCAGCACCTACATCGGGCAATTTGATGAGTGTAGCCTTGACTGCGGCTGTCGGCTCAAAGCCTTCACTGACCAAGACGATAGAGGCCTCGGTGGTGTATATATACTGCTCGTATTTGGGGTTGGTGAGATAGGTTAATGACCCCTTTTTGCCACCCTCGATAGAGGATACGGTATGTACGGCCGCATTTTTATCTCCTACAATTGTGCCGCCCAAAAGTCCGGCAATCATCTCTGCTGTAATTTCCATAATAGTATTCTGTTTTTCGTTATTTCTCCAAAAAAATTTCGATATCGATACCCTCCGGCAGCATATCGCTCACATCACACCCGAAGGCCAGCAACTCCCTGATAGTCGAAGAGGATATATCCGAGAGGTGTGTCGGGGTGAAGAGCAGGAGGGTTGTCAGGTCGGGGAAGATGCGACGATTAACATCGGCCAAAGTGCGCTCATACTCAAAGTCGATGGTGTTGCGCAGACCGCGAATTATCGCCTGTGCGCCTACTTCGTGCGCTACGTCGCCCGTCAAAGAGGAGTAAGCAATGCACTCCACGCGAGGATTGCCGGCATACACCTCTTCGATGAGTTGCAGACGCTTCTCGACGGTGAGGAGCGATTTTTTGCCTATATTTTCACCTATGGCTATTACCACCTTATCGAAGAGCCTTAATGCCTCCTCGACAATGGCTTCGTGGCCACGAGTGAATGGGTCAAACGTCCCCGGGAATAGTGCTATTTTCATCATTATACAATTTGCTGGCAAATATAGTGATAAAAGATGAAAGAGCAAAGATGAAAGATGAAAGAGATGTGTTAATTGAAATGGCTTTCGGCCATTTTAATTAACATTAACCAGTCATACCACAATTTGCACAAGCGAAACCTTGATGATGCTGACTGCGGTCTATGTGCAAATTGATTGGTATCTACCGCTTAATCGTGGGCCTTGCTGAGTGGGAATAGTTGTGTGTCAGCAAGGTAGTAATTTACAAAGGTAGTTCCCAATCAATTGCCGCAGGGTTGCTATTTCGCATCTATACTCATTCGTCGTGCGGCAATTGTGGAATGACGGTTTTTTTTGAATAGGGAGTTTAGTGAATTTAATGAGTTTAGGGAAGCGTCTGAACTCTTTTTTGTGTCGGCACCCAATTCCCTAAAATCCCTAATTTCTCTAAACTCCCTGTTTAATTACTAAAACTTTACGGTCACATTTGCCAAAGCGTGAAATGGCGCTTGCGGGAAGTAGAAAGCCTCGTCATAACGCACTCCGTCCCACATATAGGAGTATCCGTAGCCGTGGCTACAATACTCTTGGTTGAAGAGGTTGTAGAGCGTAATACCGAAACGTACTCGATTTTTGGTTGCACTGCTTAAAGTGTAACTCAAATCGAGCGTCGTAAAGTTGTAGGCGTCGAGCGATAGAGCCTCCACCTCGTTGTTGGTGAAGTATTGTTTGCCAACAAAAGTCGTAGAGAGCATCGCCTCGAAACATCCGGCCTTGCAACCTATAAATGTGCGGCCCATAGCCTCGGGCGAGTATGAAATATTCTTGTCGCCAAGATTCTCACCATAGGTGGGGCTGTCGGCGAGCATATCCACATAGTTGCGTATTTTGTTGCGGCTGAGTGTCAGGTTTCCACCAATCGAGAGCCAGCGTGCCGCCTGCCACGAGGCCAAAAGTTCTACACCGCAGCGATAACTGTCGGGAACATTTATATTCAGAGCATCGGAGCCGTCATTTACCAAACCTGTATGCACCAATTGGTCGTGATAGAGCATATAGTAGATGTTTGCGCCCAGCGTTAGGCGTGGCGACGAGTAGTGATATCCCAACTCGAAATCGTAGAGGCGTTCCGGCCGAGGAGCAGAGTCGTCGCTCGAAAACATATAGCGGTCGGTAAAGTCGGAGCGTGTAGGCTCTTTGTTGGCTATGGCTGCCGAGAAGAAGAGGTTGTTATATCGCCCGAAGTCGTAACTTATACCGATGCGTGGGTTGAAGAAGTGATAATCCTCGCCGATGTCGATGGGTTGCATCTGCATCGTGTTCCAGTCGAAATTATCATTCACGCCCCACGCCTTGTAATGTACATAGCGGTACTGTATGTCGGCCGTGAGGTTTAATCCTTTTGTTACGCTCCATTCCGCTTTTGCGAAGATATTGCCATCTTGTTTGCGTACATCGTTGTCGTACCAGCGACCAGAGTAGTCGGCTTTCGCAAGGCCATCAACCCAATTGAGTTCGCCCCAATGCGGACAGGCGTAGGTACTCCACGAACCTCCTGCGATAAACGACAACTTTTCAGAGTGGTATGCTGCGGCGATATTGGCTCCTCCGGTGTGGTTTTTCATTATCTTTCGGCGAATCATATCGGCCTCGATGCCATAGTCGCTGATGCCGAGGTTGAGATACTCTGCCAGCGTGCGGTCGGCCTTGTATTGTTTGTAAAAACCGTAGCCGTAGGTGTAAAAGCCCGTAAAGTTAAGTTGCCAACTGTCTGATAAGCGATGATTTACGATGAGTTGGTTGTTCGTTTGCAGGTAGTTGTCGGTGTGGTCGTCGTAGTAATCTACGTGCGTGCCATCGGCCAGTGTGTGAGGGCCCTTGTCGGTATAGTACTGCCCTTCGGTGTGGTAGCGACGACCGTAGAGTGCCATATCGGCTTTCGACACACCCGAGTAGGTCAGGTAGGTCTTTGCCTTGCCACCAAAAGAGAGCAGTTTTACCGAGGTGCGCCGGCCATAATATGCTCCCTGCACCATATAGGAGCAGAGGTCGGTTGCTCCGCGGTCGATGTAGCCATCGGAGGCGATGTGTGTGAGGCGTGCGTCGATGGCCCACTTTCCGCCCATAAGTCCCGACGAGAACTGCACGCCCTGCTTTTGGGTGTTGTACGAGCCGTAGGATAGCGTCGCCTCGCCACCGAGCGATGTGGGGAGTGTCGCCGTCGTCATGCTCACAGCACCGCCGAATGCTGCCGTTCCGTTTGTTGAGGTGCCGGCACCGCGTTGCACCTGAACATCTCCCACCGACGAGATGAGGTCGGGCGTGTCGTACCAATACATCGAGTGGGAGTCGGGGTTGTTCATCGCCACACCGTTAATCGTCACATTTAGGCGTGTGGCATCTGTGCCGCGAATCTTGAACGATGTGCCACCTATGCCTATGCCTGTTTCGTTGGTGGCAATGACCGAGGGCGTAAGTGCCAGCACCGAGGGGAAGTCCAACCCGTAACGGTTGCGTTCCACCTCCTCTTTCGAGAGGTTGGAGTGTGCTACGGCAGATGATTTCTGGGCGCGAACGGCCACCACTTCGATAGGCTCTACGGCGAAGGTGCGCAGAGAGTCGTGCGACAAACTATTTGTCGCCTTTGCTACCGTAAGGCATTGTGCCACAGCAGCAAACAAAAGAAAAATCCTTTTCATTGTTTTTTAATTTATAAAGTTAAAAACATAGAAAAGGGGATAATGTAAGATTGTAGCATCTATCCCGGTCTCGGCATTACCCGTATCCGGTACAATGGGTATAATCTCAGCCTGAAAGTAAGGCACCCCTTTGAAATGTCAAGGCAAAGATAATAAAAAAAGATGAAAGATGAAAGAGCAAAGATGAAAGATGAAGGAGGAAAAGACCGCGTAGCGGGATTAAAGAGCAAAGCGATGCTATTCCTGTTTCAGAATTTTTGCAACAGCCTTGGCGATTTTGTCGGCAACGATATCCATATAGATATGTTCGGCGTGGTGCGACAGGGCAGTGATGCACTGCCAATCGGCTACGATAACCTCGTCGGCCTCTTGTAGAAGTGCGGCGGTTATCTGCATCGTAACCCTTTTAAGACCAATGGCTTGTGCGGCTCGCTCGATGAGCATTGCCTCCACCGAATCGTATCCTGCGCTCGATACTATATATCCTTGCTTGATAAGGAACAGAGGTGTCGATGACTCCTGAACGATATGCCCGTCGGCATCTGTCGTGATGGCTATGCCATAGCCTTGGGCCCGAGCCATAGCATCGGCCATAAGTAGCGTGGCCTGCGAGGCAGAGGTGGAGTGTCGGGGTTGAGGAATTGTAATCGGGCAGAGATACGGCTCCGGTCGCAGGGGGCGCATAATATATCCCGAATATATGGTGGCCTCGTGGCAGTAAAGCGAAAGGTCGCCCACCGAATCAAGGCGCATCTCGACCTTTATATTATTGAGGCGTGAGGCGTAGTTGGCCTCCAATAAGGTGGCAATCTGTTCCTCGATGAGTTGCGGCGAAAGGGTTTTTACCTCGTGAAACAACTCGTCGGCCGAGGCTGTGAGCCTTTGGATATGCTCCTCGACGAAATATGCTTTGCGGCCGAGAGTGAGTATGTTGCAATAGACATAAGGCGTGTCGGAGAACTCCTCGATTAAGAGTTCGCCGTTGAGCATCATATATTTCTCGTGCCTTGCCGACATAGTGACTTACTGCATAAAAATCTTCAACAACAATTCGCGCAGGAGTTCGCCGTCGCTCATACCGCCATTGTCGATACCCTTGCTCTTGCCGTCATATTCGCGCAGAAGCCCCAAAACCTTGAATACCTTGGGGTTGGGCCAGCGTGCCGACTGCTGTTTGAGTTCGCCTATGGCGTAGATGTTACTCTTTTTCAAGATGCGCATCAACTCCATATCGTTTGGAAATGGCACGCCCTTTCTCTGTGACTGCCAGCGCAGATAGTTGATGATGAACAGGTCACGGAACAGACCAAAGAGTGCCATCACCGTTACCAGCAAAGGGTTATCCTTCGGGTTGCGGGCAAAATGGTCGGCAATGGCCATAGCGCGCTTTACATCTTGCACAGCCACAGCATTGCACAACTCGAAGTTGTTAAACTCCTTCGAGATGCCCACATTGTTCTCGATGTCGCGGTCCGAGATTTCGGTCGTGCCGACCGGAAGCCCCACCATAAGTTTGTCCAACTCGTTGGAAATCTTCGCAATATCGCACCCCAGATGGTCGGTGAGCATCTGCGTAGCCTTGGGTGTTATGCGCAAACCTTTTGTGGCGATAAACTGCGTGAGCCATGGGCCTATCTCATAGTCGCGTGGGCGTATCGATTCAAAGACAACTCCCGAGGTGTTGCACTGCTTGTAAAAAGCCGAGCGTTTATCGACAGATTTCTCTTTGTGACATACGATGAGAATGGTTGTCGGTTGTGGTTTTGAGGTGTAGTGCGACAGTTTCTCTATCTGTCGCAGTTGCTGTGCCTCCTTGACGATGATGACTTCATAGGAGCCCATCATCGGCATCTGGCGGCAGAGATTAACCACCTGCCCTGCGTCGCTATCTTTGCCATAGACCGTAATCTGGTTGAAAGCCTGCTCGGCCGGCGAGAGGATAGTGGTGGCGAGCAGTGAGCATAGTTCATCGATGAAATAACTCTCCTCACCCATCAGCAGGTAGATGGGCGCAAACTTGCGGCTCTTTATCTGCCCCTTCAACTCCTCGAAACGGGCGACACTATCCTTGAATTTTATGGTCGTTTTAGCCATCTGCTCTGTGGGTTAATAGATGTTTTCTCGCGTTATGCGCAGGACCTTGTCGGTGCGGTCGGTGATGCGAAAATCGTCACTCGTGCGACGCCCTACCAACCACGCAATCTCGCCCGACGAAAGCAGTACGAATTGTCGAGCCTTCTCGGCCATAGAGACCTTGTGGTCAATCAGATAGTCGCTCACCTTCTTGCGGCCGTTAAAACCAAAGGGGATAAACGAATCGCCCTCCTGCCAGCGTCGTAGCGTGAGTGGGAAGGTCACCTTCTCGATGTCGAGAAGTGCCACATTGTCGGGTACATTATAGGTGTCGAGGCTATCGACATCACAAATATCGAAATAGAGTACCGATGCTCCGCAATAGGCGCGGCGTTGGCCTTGTACAACATTTATCTCGCAGAGGTCGTTCTCCTCAATAGGGGCTACCACAATATCGCCTCTGTCGATATAGGCCACATAACCGCGAGAGTAAAAACGCTTACCTACATTTCCTGCATCGAGCGATTTGCAGAGGTTATCGACCGTATCGCCTTTGAAGCCGAAACGGGAGTTCAAAATCTCGTAAATGACAAACTCGCGCGAAGAGGAGTCGGCTATATCTCCTATGTGGAGTGTGCATATATCGCCCTTTATCTCGGCAATGCTGTTGTAGATATTGTCAATTGCGTTATCGATAAATCGTTGGGCCGAGGTCAGTCGTTCGATGTTGCGGTGCATAAGGAACGAAAAACGTGGCGTAATCTCCCGCATACGGGGAATTATACCCAATCGAATCTTGTTGCGCAGATATTTTGTCGAGAGGTTTGATGAATCCTCGCGGAATTGGATATGCTTCGAGTGGGCGTAATCCAGAATCTCCTTGCGTGTGGCGAACATTAGTGGGCGTACAATGCGCCCAACCTGCTTGCTGATGCCCGTAAAACCGCGGAGGCCCGTACCCCGCAACATATTTATAAAGAATGTCTCTATCGAGTCGTCCATATGATGGGCGATGGCGATGACCATATAACCGTGCTCCTCGCACAACTGATGAAACCACTCGTAACGCAGACGACGTGCCGCCATCTCCATACTCTCGCCCGTGCGGTCCATCTCACCCAAAGTGTCGAAGCGTTTGTTGTAGCACTCTATACCGTAACGGCGAGCCGTCTCCTGCACCATTATCTCATCTTCGTCGCTCTCCTTCCCGCGTAGCGAGAAGTTGCAATGTGCAATTCCGACATTGTAGCCGCTATTGACACATAGCGACATCAATACCATAGAATCGACACCTCCCGATACCGTGAGCAAAATCTTGTCTTGACGGGTAAAGAGATTGTGCTGCTTTACATATTCCTGAAATCTCTCGATTAACATACCTTACAAAATATTTACCTCGGGCTCAATCTTTACGCCAAACTTCTCGAAAACAGCATTGCAAACCTCTTTTGCCAACTCTATTACCTCGTTGCCTGTCGCTCCGCCGTGATTTACCAAAACCAAAGCCTGTCGGTCGTGTACGCCTACCCGTCCTTTGCGATAGCCCTTCATTCCCGCCTTGTCGATAAGCCAGCCTGCGGCAAGTTTTCGTTGGCCGTCGGGTGCGGGGTAGGTGGGCATATCTGCGTATGTGGAGAGCAGATTCTCTGCCACACTGCTATTTACGATGGGATTTTTGAAGAAACTGCCGGCATTACCCAAAACGGCGGTGTCAGGGAGTTTGCTGCGTCGTATGGCACATACTGCCTCACGGATATTTTTCAGTGTAGCACCTCCGCGAGCCTCTACCTCGCGTTGCAAATCGCCATAACCCAAATTGGGCCGAGCCTCTTTGTGGAGGGTGAACTCCACCGATGTTATGATTGCACGTCCTCGCAAATCGTGCTTGAATATGCTCTCTCGATAGCCGAAATGACACTCCTTGTTTGACAGCGAGGTGTGGTATCGTCCCACGACGTTGAACATATTGACACGCGAGATGACATCTTTCGCTTCGGCACCATAGGCTCCGATGTTCTGCACGGGAGAGGCTCCTATCGTGCCGGGGATAAGCGATAGGTTTTCGACGCCCCACAATCCTCGCTCGACGCACCACTCGACCATATCGTCCCACTCTACGCCGGCATCGGCTCTTAATGTGAGGGTCTTGTCATCTTCGGCCAAAATCTCCATTCCCTTGCCTGTGGGGTGTATGAGAGTCCCATCGTAGCCGCCGGTAAAGAGTATGTTGTTACCTCCGCCCAGCACAAACCATTTTTGGGGGCTGTTCTCTGCCGAAAATATGGCGTCAAGGTCCGATGCCGTATCGAACTCGATGACGCAAGAGGCATATTCGTTTACGTGAAAACTATTCAAATCACGGAGCGGGTGTTCTGTAAGTCGTGTAATCATCTTCAAAAATCTCGGTTTTTGCACTTTTCTTGCAACATCAAAACTATGCGTTGTGATGTTGTGTGGGGTAATGTGGGTAAAAATCGCACATACAGCCACAAAGTTAAAAAATATTTTTTAATTTTGTCGGGGTTTTTAGAGCCTCGTTCATATATATTGTCTGTATATTGCTGATGCGTTAATTTTCAAATAAATTTAGTTCTTTGACATTTTGGTTTT
>CAZQMC010000065.1:0-11241 GCA_964594305.1 uncultured Alistipes sp.
GTCACGCTCAAACGCAAGGGCGCGAACTATCAGGCGTGCTGTCCTTTCCATCAGGAGAAGACCCCTTCGTTTGTGGTATCGCCGACCAAGGGGTTGTATAAATGCTTCGGTTGCGGTAAGGGCGGTAATGCCGTCACCTTCGTTATGGAGCAGGAGAATATCTCCTATCCCGAGGCGTTGAAGATGGTGGCCAAACGCTATGGCATCGAGGTTGAGGAGCGTGAGCAGACCGAG
Organism: uncultured Alistipes sp.; assembly: GCA_964594305.1. Classification (GTDB taxonomy): domain Bacteria; phylum Bacteroidota; class Bacteroidia; order Bacteroidales; family Rikenellaceae; genus Alistipes. The sequence goes on from CAZQMC010000065.1 coordinate 235, forward strand.
GAGGATGTGCGTCGCAATAACGATAGGGAGAGTATGTTTGCGCTCAATGGCTGGGCTGCGAGTTACTTCTCGAAATACCTTACCGGCAATAGCGAAGGTCGCTCGGTGGGGTTGTCGTACTTCTCGCAGAAGCGAGGCTTTACCGACGCTACGATTAAGAAGTTTGAGTTGGGATTCTGCTCGTCGCGCGGTGACGATATGTCGATAGCGGCGTTGCAGGCAGGCTATAAGGAGGAGTTTTTGTTATCGACGGGCCTCGCGTTGAAGCGTGAGAGTGACGGTCGCCTGTATGACCGTTTCCGTGACCGTGTGATATTCCCTGTGCATAATATTTCGGGCCGTGTGGTGGCTTTTGGTGGCCGTACGTTGCGTACCGATAAGCAGGTGGCGAAGTATCAGAATTCGCCCGAGAGCGAGATATATAGCAAGAAACGCGAACTATATGGTCTCTTTTTTGCAAAGAAGGCCATTCAGCGGCACGACGCTGTGATTATGGTCGAGGGCTATACCGATGTTATCTCGATGCATCAGGCAGGTGTGGAGAATGTTGTGTCGTCGTCGGGAACATCTCTTACCGTCGAACAGGTGCAGTTGCTGCATCGCTTTACGCGCAATATCACCGTTATATATGATGGCGATGCCGCAGGTCAGAAGGCGTCGCTCAGAGGTATTGACATAATCTTGAAGGAGGGAATGAATGTGCGTGTCGTGTTGCTCCCCGAGGAGGACGACCCCGATTCATTTGCCCGCTCTCATTCGGCAGACGAGGTGCAGCGATATATCCGCGAGAATGAGGAGGATTTCCTCTCGTTTAAGGCCAAGTTGCTGATGCGTGATGCGGGTAACGACCCCATTAAACGCTCGGAGGTGATTACCGATATGGTACACTCCATCATCTGTGTCCCTGATGCCATACAACGCTCGGTCTTTACCAAGGAGTGCGCCCGCATTATGGAGATAGACGAGAAGGTACTCACGGGTGAGGTGGTGCGTAAGCGTCTGTCGGCTACGGGTGACCGTGAGGCGAGCGATTTTGTGCGCCGTCAGCAGGCCGAGCAACGCAAGGAGGAGGCTGACGCAAGGGCGGCTGTCGAAGTCAATCTGCTGGGGAATATCTCGGCAGGCAGCAGCGAGGAGACCTTGGAGCGTGAGTTGGTCAAGTACCTTATAAAATATGGTCATTGCGACTTCGAGCAGAAGGAGGGCAAGGAGTATGTCAAGATAAATGTCGCCGAGCATATCTTCGCCGGTCTTGATGAAGACGAAATCGAGTTCTCGACACCTGCGTTCCGCGATATGGTGGCTACCTATCGTGAGCATTGGGAGCGTCTGGGTGTGGGCGTGGAGGTGCCTACGCAATACTTCTCGGCGCACCATAACCCCGAGGTGTGCAGTGCCGCCGCTACGCTGCTGACGGTCGATGATAACTATGTCATCAGCGAGATATGGCGTCGTAAAGATGTGCACATCGAGAGCGATGAGGAGTTGCTGGCTGTGGGTGTGCCCAAGGCGTTGGTTCTATATAAGTCGAAGGTTGTCAACAGGCTTATAAAGGTGCAGAAGCAGCGTTTGGAGAGCGGCGAGTTGAGTGACGAGGAGTTGGCCGACTGCTTGCAGTTGCTGTCGAAACTAAATACAGCAAAGACACAAGCCTCGAAGTTGAGCAAGCGTCTTATAGTGTAGCAAAAAGGGCAGGAACCGGAGGCGTATGCGCTTTGTGGGCGCATACCGTGTGCAAACAGAAAATAAACAGAAAGATGTGTTGTAAAACAATCAAAAGATAAAAGAATTAGTTACCTTTATCCGGCTCTGCCCATAACACAAAAGGGCAAAAACAGTGCCAGATGAAAGATGAAAGATGAATTCTCTTTGCTCTTTAACCCTGCTGCGCAGGCTTTTCCTCCTCGCGGCTCGGCATAGTGCAAGCACCCTCTGCTCTCACTTATTCGCAGTGTTCCATTCATTACACGCAGGGTAAGACATCAGTACCTGTAACCACATATCGTGCGAGTGATGTGGAATGACGAAATTTTGAATTCTCTTTGCTCTTTGAACTTTTAACTTATACCACAAATGGCAGATTATAGAAACATAAACATACGAAACAAGCGGGCCACCTTCGACTATGAGATTTTGGAGGAGTATGTGGCGGGCGTTGTGTTGGTCGGCACCGAGATAAAGTCCATTCGTCTGGGCAAAGCGTCGCTGACCGATAGTTACTGCTATTTCGAGCAGGGCGAGTTGTGGTTGCGTGGTATGAATGTGGCCGAGTATGGCTGGGGTACCTGCAACAATCACACACCCAAGCGTGATAGGAAACTGCTCTTGCAGCGCAAGGAACTCAATAAACTGCAACGCTCACTGCAAGATAAGGGCCTGACGGTGGTGGGCCTGCGCCTGTTCCTCAGCGAGAAGGGCTATGCCAAGGTGGTCATAGGTCTGGCGCGAGGTCGTAAGGCCTACGATAAGCGCGAGTATCTGAAAGAGAACGATGCCAAGCGCGAGATGGATAAGGCTATGAAACGCTATAAGTAGCAGACGATGAACAACCATAATATCAAGGCACTATTTTTCGATATTGACGGTACGCTGGTCAGTTTTCGCAGTCACGCAGTACCCGAGTCGGCTCGTCGGGCCATTGTGCGATTGCGTGAGCAGGGCATCAAGGTATTTATCGCTACGGGCCGCCTGTTGCGTCATACCGAGGTGGTGGCCGATATCGAGGTTGATGGTTATGTGACGGTCAATGGCAGTTATTGCGTGACGGCCTCGGGTGAGGTTATCTTCGAGAGGTCGTTTCCTCGCGAGGTGATTGAGAAGGTGTGGTCGTTGGAGCGTGAGTATGGCTTTCAGTCGGCCGTTATGACGCACGAGGATATCTTTGTGAGCCATATAGGCGAGCGTGTGCGTAAGATTGCCGATACCATCGCCATAGAGCCTGCGGTGGCCGATTTGAGGGCTGTTGTCGATACGCAACCCGTGTTGCAGATGTGCCCCTATATCGATGCCGACATCGAGCGGGAGATTATGCCGCAGTTGCCGGAGTGCGTGGCCAGCCGCTGGATAGAGACCTTTATGGATATCAACCTGCGAGGTGTCGATAAGTCGGTGGGTATCAGTAAGGTGATGGAGTATTACGGTCTGTCGATGTCGGAGGCTATGGCCTTTGGTGATGGCGGAAACGATGTGCCTATGGTGCGCGATGCCGGTGTGGGTGTGGCTATGGGTAATGCCTGCGAGGAGTTGAAGAGGATGGCTGATTATGTCACATTGTCGGTCGATGACAATGGCGTAGAGGCCGCATTGCGACATTATGGGTTGATATAGGCGAATTCAAAATTCAAAATTCAAAATTCAAAATTGATTTTGGAATTTGAAGTTTTTGGATTAGGCTGTTATAAGAGGAAAATAGAGTGTGCCAAGAAGAGATATAAATATGTCATGCCACATTAGGGCAACGCATTTGTTTGCAGATACACACTGCGTTGTATTGCACTAATGAATGGCATCTACCTTTGGAAATCACTACCTGGCAGATACTGACTTGGCTGCGAGGTCGGTGTGGGTGTGGCTATGGGTAATGCCTGCGAGGAGTTGAAGAGGATGGCTGATTATGTCACATTGTCGGTCGATGACAATGGCGTAGAGGCCGCATTGCGACATTATGGACTGATATAACCGAGAGCAAAGATAAAAGAGGAAAAGTAAATATAATGCCATTCTGTGGAATCTTCCTTTGGGAACAGCCCTCGCAAGTGCGGACTTGGTAGCGAGGTATTTATAAACGGTAGATTCCATTCAATTTACACATAGACTGCAAGTGCGGACTTGGTAGCCAGACAAGTGTGTAAATTGTGGAATGACGAGATTTTGAATTTTGAATTTTGAATTTTGAATTATAATATATGTCACTAATACTTTGTATAGAAACCGGTACCGATGTATGTTCGGTGGGGCTTGCTCGTGATGGCGAGATAATATCTCTGCGCGAGAGCGATGAGGGGCGTGACCACGCCAAGAAGGTGGCGACGTTTGTCGATGAGTTGTTGCGTGAGATGGATGTCAGCCCCGAGGAGTTGGACGCTGTGGCTGTGGGTAAGGGCCCGGGCTCTTATACCGGCCTGCGTATAGGCGTGTCGTTTGCCAAGGGCTTGTGCTACGGCCTTGATATTCCGCTCATTGCTGTCGGCTCGCTCGATGCTTTGACCGAGGTTGCCCGTGAGGATTTCGAGGCGGGTATCTTGGGTGTGGAGTCGCTCGACGACAAGTGGCTGTGCCCTATGGTCGATGCGCGTCGTATGGAGGTATATACCCAGATTTTCTCTGCCCGAGGCGAGGCTGTGTCAGAGGTTAAGGCCGAGGTTGTCGAGGAGGGCTGTTTCGAGCAGTGGCGTGCGCAGCGTCAGTTGGTCATCTTCGGCAATGGTGCGCCGAAGTGTCGGGAGGTGTTGCGTGATGCTGTGTGTGTGAATGTGGTGCCTTCGGCGCGTGGTCTGGCACGTCTGGCCGAGGAGCGTTTGCAGCGTGGCGAGAGGGAGGATATAGCCTATTTCGAGCCTTTCTATCTGAAAGACTTCGTCGTGATACCGTCGAAGAAAAAATTGTTGTAGGCTGATGCTTTATATGCCCATTTTTTTGGTGGGAAATGAAAATTTATATATCTTTGGTGAAAGATTGGGGAGAAATCTGTAAAAACGTATAAAAACACATAAACTTAAATATTAAACTATGAAACTAAACCGTCTTTTTATCGTTTGTGCGATGTTGCTTGGTGCAGTGGCATTGCAGAATTGCGGCTGTCAGATTGCCGGTGATAACTACAAGTTCCAAGATGGAATGATTGTCTTTGATGAGCCGAAGCCCGCCGCAGGTCAGGAGTCTATGTTGGGCTTTGCTGCCGAGCCTATCGAGGTTGTACGCGTAGGTTTTGTCGGCTTGGGTGGTCGTGGTATTGGTGCTGTTGAGCGTTATATCCACATCGAGGACGCCGAGATTAAGGCTTTCTGCGATTTGGAGCAGAGCAATATCGACAAGTCACAGGCTGTGTTGGAGCGTGCCGGTAAGCCCCACGTTGAGGCTTATGTAGGCCCCGAGGCTTATAAGGAGTTGTGCGAGCGTGAGGATATCGACCTCGTATATATCTGCACCGATTGGGTAAATCACGTGCCTATCGCCGTATATGCTATGGAGCACGGCAAGCACGTCGCTGTGGAGGTTCCTGCGGCTACCAATGTCGCTGAGTGCTGGCAGTTGGTTGATACTTCGGAGCGCACACGCCGTCACTGTATGATGCTCGAAAACTGCTGCTACGACTTCTTCGAACTCACAGCGTTGAATATGGCACAGCAGGGCCTGTTTGGTGAGGTGTTGCACGTCGAGGGTGCCTATATCCACAACCTCCGTCCTCACTGGGACGTTTATCACAACAATTGGCGTTTGGATTTCAACCAGAAGCATCGTGGCGACAACTATGCTACTCACGGCTTTGGCCCCGTATGCCAAGTGCTTAATATTCACCGCGGTAACCGCATCACTCACCTCGTAGGTATGGATACTAAGTCGGTAGTGGGCTTGGAGTTGGCACAGAAGAAGATGGGCTCTACCGAGTTTGCTAACGGTGACCATACACACACCTTGCTCCGTACCGAGTTGGGCCAGACGATTGAGATTCAGCACAATGTATATACTCCGCGTCCCTACAACCGTCTGTATCAGATTACAGGCTCAAAGGGCTTCGCTAACAAGTATCCCGTTACAGGCTTGACATTCGATGCAGGTCAGTTGCCCGCCGAGGTACACCCCGACGCCCCCAATACAAGTTATCATGGTTTCGTGTCACGCGAGATTTACGACGCTGCTATGGCTTACTATAAGCACCCCATTCACGTTGAGATTGAGGAGAAGGCTCGTCAGGTAGGCGGTCACGGCGGTATGGACTTCGTTATGGACTATCGTTTGGTTTACTGCTTGCACCACGGTCTGCCTCTCGACCAAGATGTATATGATGCAGCCGAGTGGAGTTGCGTAGGCGAGTTGTCGGGCGTATCGGCCAAGCATAACAGTATGCCTGTTAAGTTCCCCGACTTCACACGCGGTAAGTGGAATGAGATTCAGGGCTACAAATTTGCTGTTGCAAAGTAGTTTTGTCGCTCTGTAAATAGTTATGGCGGTTGGGATTTCCCGACCGCTTTTTTTTTGTTTATCCGTCGCAAACGTAGCCGACGTAACAACGTAACAAACGTAACAAACGTAACACCCCTGTTACACTGTTACGCTGTTACGCTGTTACGCTGTTACGCTCTGCGGGGAGTGTTAATAACTTTGTTGATAAATTTTTTAACACAAACGAGTACCAAAGTTCAATTTCTGTATTATATTTGCACCCAAGAAATCTTTTTTTCATTTCACAAATAATAATACATTGTACTATGGTACCAGGAATTTGGGAGGATTACGAGCAGTTAATCCCCGAGGCTGACACTGCCTCTTTTCAACCCTCGAATGAGGGATATAACCCCTCGCAAGAGGCAAATGAGCCGTCGCAAGTCGCTGTAAATGAGCCTAAACAGCCCAACATCGACAATATGTTCAACGGTCTGTTGTCGCGTACTGACCTCGACGATGAGCCATTTACGGCCGAGGATTTAGCCAAGGTCGAGGAGTGGCAATATCGTGAGGAGCAACGCCTCATACAGATTGAATTAGACAGGAAGTGGCGAGAGAGTCTGCGTCAAAAGATTGAACCTTACATACTCTCTGCCGCTGACCGTCTGCCCGAGTTGCGGCCTGTCATAGCGCACAAGGGCGTGATTATAGGCTCCGAGGGCAACATCTCGGCCGTCGTAGGCGAGGCGAAGAGTAAAAAAACATTCTTCTGCACCGCCGTAGTAGGCTCACTCACAGACTCTTACAATCTGAAACGATTTGGTATAGAGCATCGTTTGTGTAAGGTCTTGTGGATTGACACCGAGCAGTCGCGCGAACATATACAGAAGGTATTGTTCCGTATAAATCTGCTCTCGTCGGTGGAGATGGAGCGTAACAATCCATTTGTGCTGACGCAGAGTCTCAGGGAGGAGAAACCCTCTGACCGTCTGGCACTTATGGAGTACGCCATAGAGTACTTCCAACCAAAATTGGTGGTCATAGACGGCATTAGCGACCTACTGACCAATACCAATAATTTGGAGGAGTCGGAGGCGTTGGTAGCCCGTCTGCTGACGCTCTCGACGCAACATAAGTGTCACATTATGAATGTGTTGCACACAAATCCCAATAGTGACAAGGCGCGAGGTCACTTGGGCTCTACGCTGATGCGCAAGGCCGAGACGGTGATATTTGTGCATCGTGCGGGCGAGAAGTCGGTTGTCGAGCCGCAGTACTGCCGCAATGAGCCGTTCGAACGCTTTGCTTTTCAGATAGTTAGCCCTGCCGACTATCTTGTCGAGAAGTATCCTCGTGCCGAGGGCTTGGGCCTGCCCGAGGAGTGCGAACTGCCCGCCGGCGGCGAGTGCAAGGAGGACGACTGCGTGCGTATCCTTCGCGAGGAGTTCGGTGGCTGTGCCGAGCGTAAGTTGTTGAGGCACAAGGTTGAAGAGTTGCTGGGCGTTTCACGCAACTACGCAAGTATGAAGATTGTGCGCGCCGTTGAACGCGGCCTGCTCATTGCCGAAGATGAGTTGGTAATGGTAGCGTAGCCGACGTAACAGTGTAACAGTGTAACAGGGGTGTTACGTTTGTTACGTTTGTTACGCAATATACCGTCATTCCACATCGCACGCACGATACGAGGTTACAGGTACTGATATCTTACCCTGCGTGTGATGAATGGAATCTACCGCTTATAAATGCTCGCTACCAAGTCCGTACTTGTGAGGTGGTAATTCCCAAAGGTAGATACCAGTCAATTTACACATAGACCATAAGTACGGTTTGTATCCAATCGAGTGTGTAAATTGTGGTATGACGTTGTTACGAGGTGAATGATATTTTGCTGACGCACCGTAATAATACCACCACCTCCCAAGTAACGCGGGTAGTATTTTTACTACCCGGATTACCGATAGACATAATACTTGGGGAGGTGTAACAGTGTAACAGCGTAACAGCGTAACAGTGTAACAGGGGTGTTACGTTTGTTACGTTGTTACGTTTGTTACGGCGAATAGTAGAGAGTTTCAAGAGCAAAGAGCAAATCTCTTTCATCTTTCATCTTTTTTTACTACATTTGCATAATGTGGGCCGAAGTTGGGCCGTTATGTAACTGATACCGTTAATCCATAAACCTTTTGTATATGAAAAGCCGTATGCTTTCACTCGTTTTCCGTCTTGCCCTTGTGGCTGTAATCTCCATCTGTACGATGAATGTGTCCGAGGCACAGCGTCGTGCGTCGATTGTCGATATGCGCGCAGAATATGCCGAGGAGCCGCTCTCGATAGACCAATATAAAATACGCTTTACGTGGGCCTATGAGGCGGGGGCCAAGGGTAAGGGCTTCGACCAACTCACCGCCGAGGTGCGTGTAGCCGAGCGTGAGGAGGATTTGGCACGCGATATGTTCTGTGTGGCGACAAGTGGCCGAGTGAATACCTCTCGCACGAGGGTTGATGTGCTGGCCCTCGACCTTAAACCGCACAGCCGTTATTGCTGGCAGGTGAGAGTATATAATGGTATGGGTGTGATGGTTATGCGCTCCGATGTGGCGTGGTTCTCTACCGCCAAACTACCCAACACAGAGTGGGAGGCGAAGTGGATTACCGACGCAAATGATAAGAATCACCGCCCTGCACCTATGCTCCGCAAGCGTTTCGAGGTGGCTTCCGAGGTGGAGCGTGCTATGCTATATATAAGTGCCGCAGGGTATTACGACGCTATGATTAACGGTGAGCGGGTGTCAGATGATTGGCTCTCACCGGGTTTTACGCAGTATGACAAGCGCAATTTGTATATGACTTACGATGTTACCGAGCGTTTGCGTGAGGGGCAGAATGTTATCTCGGCGACGCTGGGTAATGGTTTTTATAACGAATATACGGGTATGACGGTGTGGCAGTACGAGAGTGCGCCGTGGCGTAATCGCCCGCGTATGATTTGCGAGTTGCACATCGAGTATGCCGACGGCAAAAAGGAGGTTGTGGTGTCGGATAAGACCTGGAAGACCACTACGGGTGCTGTCGTGGGCAATGTGATTTATGCCGGCGATGTGGTTGATGCCCGTCGTGAGGTTGTGGGGTGGTGTGATGCCTCGTTTGACGATACGGAGTATGCCGCGGCACAGGAGGTGGAGGCTCCGTCGAAGATGCTTGTGGCACAACATATGCCGCCTATCCGCTCGACCGAGGAGTGTAAGCCAGTGAAGGTCGATAAACGCTCCGACAGGGAGTATGTCTTCTCGTTTGCCGAGAATATGGCGGGAGTATGTACCCTGCGCATCAAGGGCGAGGAGGGTACGCGTGTGACGATGGAGCACGGCGAGTTGTTGCGTAAAGATGGCTCGGTCGAGATGGCCAATATCGCTATCTATGCCCATACGGTGGGTGATGCGGTGTTCCAGACCGATGTCTATACGCTCAAAGGAGGTGGCGAGGTGGAGGAGTTCACGCCCCGCTTCCACTACAACGGTTTTCAGTATGTTACGGTGCGTGCCGATAGGCCTATCACGCTCGACGAAAGTAGTCTTACGGCCCATTTTATCCATACCGACGTTAAGTCGATAGGTAGTTTCCGCTCGTCGAACGAGATGTGGAATAAACTGCATCGTGCTGTGCGTCGCTCCTATTTGAGTAACCTGCACGGCATACCTACCGACTGCCCACAGCGTGAGAAGAATGGCTGGACGGCCGATGCGCATATCAGTATCGATATTGCGCTGACGAACTACGACGCTATCCTTGCCTACGAGAAGTGGATTGACGATATTGTCGATAATCAACGCCCCGACGGCTCTATCTCGGGCGTTATTCCGGGTACGGCGTGGGGCTTTGCCGACTGGATTGGCCCTGTGTGGGACGCTGTGATGTTTATCATTCCCGATGCGCTGTATAACTACTACGGCGACGATATGGCCATACGCAAGATTTATGGTGCGTGTGAGCGTTATCTGGACTATCTGAAAGGTCGTGAGAATGACGAGGGTGTGGTGGCCTACGGTTTGAGTGATTGGTGCTTCTGGCAGACGCAGACCCCCAATGACTACACTGCGGCGGCTATCTACTATTACGACAATACGCTTATGGCTCGTTTTGCACGCATCTTGGGTAAGACAGACGATGCGGCACGCTATGCGAAGAAGGCCAAGGAGTTGAAGACGTATATCAACGAGAAGTTCCTCGACGAGAAGACGGGCATATACTCTATCGGTAAGATTACGGCGCAGGCTCTGCCTCTGGCGTGGGGCTTTGCTCCCGATGCTCTGCGCGAGAAGGTGGCGGCACGCCTGAATGATGCTGTTGTCGAGAGCGGATATATCTGCGACTTCGGTCTGCTGGGCAGTAAATATACTCTGCGTCAGTTGGTTGAGAATGGTTATGTCGAGACGGCTTATCGCTTGGCTACGCAGACCAAACGCCCGTCGTGGGGTAATTGGATTGAGTCGGGCTTTACCACTCCTTTGGAGACGTGGGCCATTCGTGATACGTTCCGTGACTCGTCGGCCAACCACGTGTTCTTTGGCGATATTGCGGCGTGGTTCCATAGCCATATTGCAGGTATCCAGTACGATAGAGAGAATGTAGGTTTCCGCCACATTATCATTCGTCCTGCCTTCCCGAAGGAGTTAGAGTGGGCCGAGGCCGACTATCACTCGGTGAGCGGTTATATAGCCTCAAAATGGTCATGCAAGGGCAGTAATATCAACCTCGAAGTGACTATACCTGTCAATACTACCGCTACGGTCTATGCCGACAAGGTCTATGAGGTACGCGGCACAGGACAACCTATTGTAATAAAGTTCAAAGAGCAAAGAGAATTTTAATCTCGTCATGCCACAATTTACATATGCAGAGCGT
>CAZQMC010000066.1:0-10556 GCA_964594305.1 uncultured Alistipes sp.
CACAAATATAAAAAAAGCCCATCTAACAAAACTTGTTAGACAGGCTCTTTTTTGTCGGTGGGGTTAATCCTCGTCGTCGAAATACATACCCTCCATCAGGGCATCTATCTCGCGGCGCTCCTTCTTCGTGGGGCGGCCTGTGCCTCGCTCACGAAAGACAAAGATGGTCTCGCGTGGAACGGTGAGTTTATCCAACTCCTCCTGCGGTGTGATGTTGAGGCAATACATAGGCACATTCTTGGCCGGCTGGCGACTGCTGACCAAGCCCACAACCTTATACAGATAGGTGACGGGCATACGCTTCACGCTGATTATATCGCCCTCCTTCACCTCGCGCGAGGGCTTGGCGTAGGCATCATTGACCAGCACGCGGTTGTTTCTGATGGCATCGGCGGCATCGCTACGCGTCTTGAAGATGCGCACCGCCCAAAGGTATTTGTCTAATCTTATGTCGTTCATAATCAGGGTAATTCAAAAAAAGAGTGTTAGTAATTTTGAATTTTCTTTAATTGTCATCAGAGTGTGAGCCCTCCTCGGTCTGGCGGCTGACGCTGAGTATCATACCCAGAGCGGCACAGGTGAAGATGAGTGACGAGCCGCCGCGCGAAATCAAAGGCAGTGTCTGTCCCGTCTCGGGGAAGATATTGACCGTCACCATAATATGCGCCAGCGCCTGCCCCGTAATAAGCAGGGCAAGGCCCAACGAGAGCATCGCAGGGAACTTCTTGGGGCACTTGTCGAAAATCTCTATCGCACGGAAGAATATCCACACATAAAGCGCAACCAAAATCATCGCCAAGCCTATGCCGTACTCCTCGGCAAAGAAGGCGAAGGCATAGTCACTCTCGGGGTGTGTCATCTCGACTCGTACGGTACTCTGGCCTGCGCCACGTCCCAGAATGCCGCCATTGTGTATGGCTATCATCGAGCGCTCGGTGTCGGTGAGGTCCTCGGCAGGGATATCCACGCGTGAGGTGGTCCAGAGGTCGAGCCACGTCGAGATACGGCCTCCGGCAGTGTCGCCACGACCTATGCCCAGAGCAAAGAGTAGGGCGGCGGCAACGATAACACACTTTATGAGTCGCCAAATCTCGATAAGTCGCACACGCCCAATGAAGAGCATAGCCAACGAGACCAAAAAGACGATGATGGCCGACGAGGTGTGTGCCGGAAGAATAACGACACACGACAGCACAATCGGCAGGAAGATGTAACGGCCTCCGTCACGCCAAATGGCGTGCTGCTCGGGGGTAATCCACGTCCAGAATTTCAGCGAGGGGATAATGCGCTGGGTGTTGATGGTGTTTTGTCGCTTGGCCAACTGACGCGCCAGATATAGCACAATGGCTATTTTAAGCACCTCGGAGGGTTGAAATCGGAAGCCGAAGATAGGTATCCAGCGGGCGGCTCCGTTGGTGGTGTGGCCCGAAAGATAGGCGAAGGCTGTGAGAGCCAACGCTCCCAACCATACGAAGGTGCTCCAAGAGCGATAGACACGGCTGTTGATACGGTGCAGACCAAAGAGCAACACAGCACCCACGACAAGGTAGAATAGTTGTGAGCGCAGAAAGGCGGCCGGTGACGATGATGAACTCGGCATATAGGCCATCTTGGCCGTAGAGGAATAGACCACCAGCACCGAGATAGTCATCAGCACGATGATAATAACCCACAGCACGCGGTCACCGCCAAACAGTCGTTTGACAAGGTCGGAAAAGCCGCTCTCGTTGTTGGCAGTGGTATCGGTGTCGGTGGCAGTATCGGTGTCGGCGGCGGCCGTAGCCGTCGGGGTGACCTCGTCAGCCTCCCGAGAGGTGTCGATACGTATTATCTCGTGGCTATAATCGCTCTTTTCGGCCATAATTGACTCGGTTTTTAATGCGGTTTAATGCTTCAAAATATGTGTGGCAACCCACTCCTTGAAGAGTGTGCCTCGCTGTTCGTAGTTCTTGAAGAGGTCGAAACTTGCGCAGGCCGGCGAGAGCAATACCACATCGCCCTTGTCGGCCAACTCGCTCGCTGCACGCATAGCCTCGTCGAGCGAGGAGGTGCTGACAACCTTCGGCACAACACCCGTAAAGGCATCAACCAACTTACTGTTATCCAATCCCATACAGACAAGTGCCTTGACCTTCTCGCGGGCAAAGGCCTTCAACGGCTCGTAGTCGTTACCCTTGTCGGTGCCGCCGGCAATCCAGACCGTGGGGCGTGTCATACTCTCCAATGCATACCACACCGAATCGACATTGGTGGCCTTCGAATCGTTAATCCACTGTATGTCATCTCGCTCACCGGCAGGCTCCAAACGATGCTCAACGGGCGAGAACGAGTAGATGCTCTTTGCGATTTGCTCCGGCTCGACACCTGCCGCCAATGTGGCCAGCGAGGCCGCCATAGCGTTGTAGGCGTTATGCAGACCTTTGATTTGCATCTTCTCGGTGTCGATTGTAAGGCTCTGCCGTCCCACACGAGCGGTAAATTCGCCGTCGGGCGTAAGGAAGGCATCGCCTGCGGCACTTGCCACTGCTGCGTGTGCTGCGAAGGGCAACTGTCGCATACGCATATCGGGGCGTCGGGCTATCTCGGCGGCGATGACCTCATCGTCGGCCGAGTAGATGAAGGCCGAGCGAGAGTGCTGGTTCTGCGTGATGCGCATCTTCGACGCAACATAATTCTGGAAGCAGTAGTCGTAGCGGTCGAGGTGGTCGGGAGTGATATTCATCAACACAGCCACATCGGCCCTAAACTTATACATACCATCTAATTGGAACGAACTTAACTCCAAGACATACCAATCGAACTCGGCTGTAGCGACCTGATAGGCAAAACTCTCGCCTATGTTACCGCCCAGCGCAACATTCAGGCCGGCATCGCGCATAATCTTGTAGATGAGCGATGTGGTGGTCGTCTTGCCATTTGAGCCTGTGATGCAGATTGTCTTGGCCTTGCCCATATAGCGTGCGGCAAACTCCATCTCCGAGATGATGGGTATGCCCCTTTGGCGCAGAGCCTGCACGACGGGTGCTTTTTCGGGTATGCCGGGCGACTTGACAACCTCGTCGGCAGCCAAGATGCGCTCCATAGTGTGGCCGCCCTGCTCCCACTCAATCTGCCACTCGTCGAGTATCTTTGTGTAGCGTTCCGCAATCTTGCCCGCATCGCTCAAAAAGGTTTGAAAACCCTGCTTCTTGGCCAGCACTGCCGAACCATAACCGCTAATGCCGCCACCTAAAACAACTATATTTTTCATCGTCTATCGCATTTTAAGGGTTACAAGCGTCAGGGCGCACAACAAAATCGAAATGATGAAGAATCGCATCACAATCTTTGTCTCGAACACTCCCTTCTTCTGGTAGTGGTGATGCAGGGGTGACATCAGCAAGATGCGACGCCCCTCGCCATATTTGCGTTTGGTGTAGCGGAAGTAACTAACCTGCACCATAACCGACACCGCCTCGGCCAAAAAGACGCCACACATCAGAGGCAGGAGCAACTCCTTGCGTATGCAGAGAGCAAAGACCGCAATGATACCACCAATGGCCAGAGAGCCTGTGTCGCCCATAAATATCTGTGCCGGGAACGAATTATACCACAAAAAGCCGAGCAATGCACCACCCATAGCCGCGGCAAAGACAACCAACTCCGACGAGTCGGGGATATACATAATGTTGAGGTAGTCGGCATAGATGATATGGCCCGACAGATAGGCCAGCGTACCCAAGACCATAACTATCGGGACGGAGACCGTAGTGAGCAGACCGTCGAGGCCGTCGGTCAGATTGGCTCCATTCGATACAGCCGTCACAACGAAAATCGCTACCAAAATATATAGCAGCCATGTGAGCCACTTATTGCCTCCCACCAGCCAACCGTAGTCGAACTCGTTGTTTTTGATGAAGGGAATGGTGGTCTTGGTGGTCTTTTGGGGGGTGGGGCTCATAACGGCTCGTTGTGTCTTGGTGACGACGGTGTTGCCACTCTCATCGACGACAACGCTCTCGGTGGGCTCGGAAATCTTCTCACGAATCACCACATCTTGCGAAAGGCACATAACCGTACCGACGATAATACCCAAACCAACCTGCCCGACAATCTTGAAGCGGCCCTTCAAACCCTCCTTCTTGTGGCGGAAGGTCTTGATATAGTCGTCGAGGAAGCCGATGATGCCGAGCCAGATGGTCGATACAATCATAAGTTGCACATAGACATTATCCAAGCGGCCAACCAAAAGTATAGGCACCAGAATCGCCAAGAGAATAATAACGCCACCCATTGTCGGCGTGCCCTTCTTCGAGAGTTGGCCTTCGAGTCCCAAGTCACGGATATCCTCGCCTATCTGATGACGTTGCAGCAGGCGAATGATGGTGCGACCGAAGAAAATCGTAATGAGCAGTGCCAAAATCACCGCCACAGCCGAGCGGAACGAGATGTACTGAAACATTCCCGAGCCCGGCAAATCAAACCTCTCGTCGAGGTATTGAAATAATGAGTAGAGCATATCTTTTTGTTTTTTTAATTATTCTGGGTCTTCTAATCTTCGTAAATCCGTTTGGCTGGCACATTCTTCGTCTGCCTTGCCTTGTGAATGCTCACATACTCCTCGGTATGCTCCGCTTCCCAAGTCTGCGTCAGTCTCAACCAATTCAAAATTCAAAATTCAAAATTGACCTTCGGAACGGTAATTACGACAACAATATTGACTATAATATGTAATTGTATTATTGTATTCTTGTATTCTTTTTGCGCGTAATATTCTCGAAGAAATTTCGGTGCGTCAGCCTTAATTTTGAATTTTGAATTTTGAATTTTGAATTCCACCAAAGGCCTCCCGCAACTCCTCCCTGTCGTCGAAGTGATGCTTCTCGGTGCCGATAATCTGGTAATCCTCGTGGCCCTTGCCGGCTACGAGCAATATATCGCCCGCCTTGGCCAGCATAACCGCCGTGCGTATCGCCTGTCGCCTATCGGTTATGCGCAACGTATGCGCTCCGGCCTCGACGCCCGCCATAATCTCATCGAGAATGGTCTCGGGGTTTTCCGTACGCGGATTATCCGACGTGAAAACGGCTATATCGGCCTCGCGTGAGGCTATGCGTCCCATTGCCGAGCGTTTGGTGGAATCTCTGTCGCCACCGCAACCGCATACGACAATAAGGCGTTGGTCCTCGCAGCGTATATCGTTAATCGTATCTATAACATTTTGCAAAGCGTCGGGCGTATGGGCATAATCGACAATGGCGGTGATGCCGCTGTCGCTACGCACAGGTTCGAAACGGCCACTCACCGAGTGCAGGGCGCTCAAATGTTGCAGCACCTCCTGCTCGTCGGCACCCAGCAGAATGGCAGCACCGGCCACAGCCGTAAGGTTATAGGCATTGAAGCGGCCAAGAAAATTCACCCATACCTCGCTACTGTTCATACGCAACAGCATACCGTCGAACAACATCTCCAACACCTTGCAGCGGAAGTCGGCCATCTGTCGGAGCGAGTAGCGGAAGATTTTGGCGTGGCAGTTTTGTACCATCACCTCGCCATTCCTGTCGTCGGCATTTGTGAGGGCAAAGGCCGTCTTGGGCAGTGAGTCGAAGAGGCGTTTTTTCGCCTTGATATACTCGGCCATAGAGCCGTGATAGTCCAGATGGTCGTGCGTGAGGTTGGTGAAGACGGCACCCGTAAAATGCAGCCCGCGGATTCGCTCCTGCACCACCGAGTGTGACGACACCTCCATAAAGCAGTACTCGCAACCACAATCGACCATCTCGCCGAGCATAGCGTTCAGGCGCAACACGTCGGGAGTGGTATGTGTCGAGGCAATCTCACGCTTGTCGATGCGATAGATGACCGTAGAGATAAGTCCTACGCGATAGCCCATACGGCGATAAAGGTCGTAGAGAAGGGTGGCAATCGTAGTCTTGCCGTTTGTTCCCGTGACGCCCACCAACTTCAATTTCCGCGAAGGATTGTCATAATAGGACGCAGCGATATCGGCCATAGCCTTGGTCGAGTCGGCGACGACGATATATGTTACACCCTCGGCAAGAGTCTCGGGCAGAGCCTCGCAGACGACAGCCACAGCACCCTTGTCGGTGGCCGAGCCGATAAATTTATGACCATCTGCCTGTGTGCCTCTCTGGGCAAAGAAGCAAAAGCCCCTCTCCACCGCACGCGAGTCGTAGGTGAGGCCGCATATCTCGATGTCTGCTCTTCCCACCTGCTGCAAGACCTCGACAGAGGTCAATATCTTGTTTAATGCTATATTTTTCATATCGGTAATTACTTCAATGTTATGGTGACGCTCTGGCCGCTCTTTATCTTGTGTCCTGCGGGAATGGATTGGCTACGCACCGCTCCACTGCCCGAGAAACGTACCGTAAGACCTCGGCTTTCGAGCATATAGAGCGCATCACGAAGGCCCATACCCACAACATTGGGCATAGTGTCATCGTCCTCGATACTGCGCACGTCGATATTTTTCAGCGTATCGACCTTCGCTGTGCCCCAGCCGTCACGCTTATCGAACGAGATGCGGGGTGAATACTTGTCGGCAACCTTACGCACCGAAGCGATATGGCCTCCCTTGACCTTTGTGGGGTAGTGCTCCTTGTCGGAGGGTGTGAGGTCTTGATGCCACTCCTCGTCACGGTAGTAGGTGTTATAGACGATATCTCGCAAGACAGGGCCGGCGAGGCCTGCTCCGTAGTAGTTGCCACCGCGGGCGCGACAGGTCAAGATGCCTGCCATAACCGTATATTTGGGGTTGTCGGCAGGGAAGTAGGCCACCATAGAGCCGTAGTAGTAGCCGTCGCTACGCTTTACGCCCTGTACATATTGTGCGGTACCCGTCTTGGCCGCCACGCGGAATGAAACCGTATCGCGGAAGAACGAGGCGGCAGTACCTGTGCGGGCCGTCTCGACAAGGCAGTCGTGAACAATGGCGAGTGTCTTGTCGGAGCAAATCTTCTCGACCAAAACACGTGTGGGGAACTCCTCGGTAGTCTTGTCGCCACGCCGTACCTCGCGTATGAGGCGTGGGGCAACCATCTTACCGCCATTGGCCACAGCGTTGTATAGCGTCAAGGTCTGCACAGGAGAAATCTCGATGTCGTAGCCATAGCCAAAGTTAGGAAGCGTGAAGGCGTTCCAACTCCTCTTGCCGCCCTTCTTATAGTCGTCGAGGTTGGATTTCTTCTCGCCCATAGCCTCCAAGCCTACCGTACGGTCGAGGTGGAGGTTTTCGCTCAAAAACTTGACATAGCGTTGCTGGTCCGACTTATAGTGGTCGTAGATGGCCGTAGCAAAATAGACATTCGACGACTCGGCAAGAGCCGTTTTCAGGTCTATGTCGCCACCCACATCGTGCGAGTCGATGATATTGGGGCCTTTGGGGCCTACCTGCACCGGGCGGCCGTGGTTGGCGTTGTACATCTTGTCGGGCGACATACCGCAATCCTCAACAAGAGCAAGCGCGGCGGCCAACTTGAATGTAGAGCCCGGCTCGTGGCGGCGCGTGAAGGCATACTCATCTCGCTCGGCATAGATGCCGCTACGCTCCTTCGTCTCGCCCAGATTGACCATAGCCAGAATATCTCCCGTAGCGACCTCCATAACCATCACATTGCCCCAAATGGCGTTGTTGGCAACGAGTTGTCGGCGCAGGGCCGCATCGGCAATGTTCTGTATATCGACATCGAGTGTAGTGATGAGGTCTTGGCCGTCGATAGCCTCGATGTTGTCGCTGCTCTGTACGGCACTCGAAAAACCCAGGGCGATGCGTTGGCGCAGGGTGCGACCATTCTGACCTTCGAGATAGTCGCTATAAACATACTCGATGCCGTAGTGGCCTTTGTTGCTCTGGCGGTCGTCGGCGTTGAGGTTGGCCTGCACCATACCCAGCGTACGACGTCCCAACTCGCCATAGGGATAGACTCGCTGGTCGAGCGTGACCAAGCGGTAGGTCATACCCATATTCCAATTCAAAATGGGGTAGTGGCGCAGTGTCTGCCACTCGTGATAATCGACAGCGCGGGGCAGGATATGTACGGGGCGATGGTTGCGTAACGTATCGTATAGCGGGGTGCTCTTGAACTCCTCGCCGAGAAGCATATCCCAAAAGCGTGAGAAAAGGCCCTCGCTGCGATAGACCAGAGTATCTTTTGCGTAGGTGACTTTATAGTGCTTGGCGTGCTCGTCGAGCATCTTGCGACGGTACTCCGAAGCGGAGCGGTCGTCGAAAAAGTTGGCCAAAAGTTTGGAGAGGGTATCCACCTGCTCGCGGTAGAGCGACAACGAGTCGAAGCCCTCGCTGGCCATATCGAAATCGACACGATAGCGCAGGATAGAGGTGGCCAAAGGTGAGCCGTCACGCGCCAAAATAGAGCCTCGGCGGGCATATACAGTATCCATACGGAAGATGCGGTCGTCGAGTTTTTGGGCGTTGTGGTGTATCTCCTCGCTGATGGCAAACACCCACACCAAGCGTACAACGACAAGCAGTGCCACAAGAACAAAGATGAAATGAATCACCTTCACTCTCGTGTACATCTCGTCTTTGATGTCTATGTCGGTCTTTTTCTTTGCCATACGGTTTTTTGAAAAATAGTCACTCAAACACTATTCTACGACTTCGGTCGCCTTGGTGGGGTCTTGCAGGGGTATGCCGCGTCGTTGTAACTCCTCCTTGATGGCGGCGTGGGTGGTCTTGGTGTAGAGTTGCTCCTGCATACGTATAGAGCGCTCACGCACCAACTGCACCTCGCGCTCAACCTGCGAGTAACGCATATTGGAGTAGAGTACCATAAACATAACGGCAATGCTCACAAAGCACATCGCGGCAATAGCGGCAAAATAGCGGTAGTTGTCGGAGATGTTCTTGTTGAGCAGAATGTTTCCCGAAAAGAGTTGCCAGAAGAGGCGTGAGCGACGTTTCTTGCGCCTCTCCTCACGCTCCTTCTCCTCGCGCTCGGCCTCCTCCTCTTGCTCACGGTCACGCTCGATATCCTCGTCGGCCTCGCCACTCTGCACGCGCAACACCTCACGACGCACGCGGCGGCGGAACTCCTCGTCCTCCTCCATCTGTCGCAACTCCTCCTCGGTCAGAGGGTTAAATTCGTCGTTGTCTGTGTGCGGGTACATAATTCTCGGTTTTTATAGTTTTATTGCGGCGCGCAACTTGGCCGAACGAGAGCGGGGGTTGCGTGCTACCTCCTCGTCGGTGGGAACAACAGCCTTGCGTGTGATGACCTCGAAGGGTGTTTGGCTACGACCAAAGAAATCCTGCTCGACCTTACCCTCGAAGTTGCCACTACGCATAAAATTCTTTACCAGACGGTCTTCCAGAGAGTGGTACGAGATGACAACAAGCCTTCCCCCGGGGCGGAGGACTTTGAGTGACTGCTCCAAAGCCATCTTCAATGCCTCCATCTCGCCATTGACCTCGATACGCAGGGCCTGAAAGAGTTTGGTGAGGAACTTGCTCTCGTCACGCTTCGGGGTGCAGGGCCTGACAGCCTCAACCAACTGTGCTGTGGTGGTGATGGGCGACTGCTCTCGGGTGCGAACGATGCACGAGGCTATCTTCCACGTGGTGTCCAACTCGCCATACTCCTTGAAGATGCGCCCCAAATCATCGGCACTGTATTGATTGACAATGTCGGCTGCGGTGCGTCCGCCACGCTGATTCATACGCATATCCAGAGGGGCTTCGCCACGAAACGAGAACCCTCGTTCGGTGGCGTCGAAGTGGTGCGACGAGACACCCAAATCGGCCAAGATGCCATCGACCTGCTCGACACCGCGCAGGCGCAGAGCACCACGCAAAAAGCGGAAATTACTCTCAACATAGTTGAACTTTTCGTCGTCGGGAGCGTTACGCAGCGTGTCGCGGTCTTGGTCGAAGGAGAATAGTCGTCCGCCTCGGCCCAACTCCTGTAAGATGCGCCGAGAGTGTCCGCCACCGCCAAAAGTGAGGTCGCAATAGGTCCCTTGTGGCTGAATATCAAGCAGCCCGACCGACTCCTCCAAAAGCACGGGGATATGATATGTCGTAGAATCTGAACTCATTACCGTCTTAAAAAGTATATTTGGGTGTAAAGTTACATTTTTTAATTCAAAATTCAGAATTATGAGAAATAAATTCTCATTTCCTCCTCGCGGTTCAGCATAGTGTGCAAGCACCCTATGCACTCGCTCCGCAGCGTCGGTTCAGAATTCAAAATTATTAGGGAATTTGGATTGAATAGGGAATTTGGTGACTACACAATAGTTTTTCCTGGTGCTTCACTAACCTCTCTATCGTTGTGCTCAAATGCTCCGAGGTAGTAAATCCCAAAGGTAGATTCCATTCAATTGGGTAAGGGCAGGCAGTGTATATCCACCACGTCGAGAGTTACCCAATTGTGGAATGATGAATTTATTGCAACAATTTTGAATTTTGAATTTTGAATTTTGAATTCTTGTGTGTATCTTTGTGGGCAACAAAACCCCTAATGCATTATGTCATTCATCGATGAAAGGGTACAATCGATAGGCCTCACCTTCGACGATGTGTTGCTCGTACC
>CAZQMC010000067.1:0-10498 GCA_964594305.1 uncultured Alistipes sp.
ACTCTCGACATCCTCACCGACATATCCCGCCTCGGTAAGTACCGTAGCATCGACAATGGTAAATGGCACATTCAGCACACGCGCAATGGTACGAGCCATCAAGGTCTTACCCGTACCCGTAGGGCCAACCAGCACGATGTTCGATTTATCTATCTCGACATCGTTCTTCGGGCCATCGGCGCGACTCATCAATCGCTTATAGTGGTTATACACCGCCACCGACATATATCGCTTGGCATCGTCCTGACCGATGACATATTCGTCCAGCACAGCCTTGATTTGTTGCGGTTTGAGCAACTCCTCCATCTTGAACTTCTTGCCCTTGACTCTCTTTTTGCTTCCCTCGGCAATCTCGCTCTCGACGAGCATCTGGTAGCCTCGTTCAACACAGGCATTACAGATATTCACGCCACCTGCGCCCTGAAACATCAAGGTCACATCGCTACGCTTGGCACCACAAAATGCACAACAATCCTCCGTTCCGTGATTTGCACCCTTATATTTCTGAGCCATACGCGTTATCTCTCTCTTTTACCCAAAACTTGGTCAATCAAACCATACTCCTTGGCCTCAACAGCCGTCAGCCAACAATCTCTGTCGGCATCTTGTGCAATCTTCTCGATGCTCACGCCCGAGTGATGAGCCAATATCTCATACAACTCCTGCTTGGTCTTCAAAATCTCACGAGCCGTAATCTCGATATCCGATGCTTGGCCCTGAACGCCGCCCAACGGCTGATGAATCATCACGCGAGAATGGGGCAAAGCGGAACGCTTACCCTCGGCACCTGCCGTAAGCAGCACCGCACCCATCGAAGCGGCCAATCCTGTACAAATTGTAGCCACATCGCACGACACCAACTGCATAGTATCGTAGATACCCAAACCGGCCGACACCGAGCCACCCGGAGAGTTGATATATATCTGGATATCCTTCGCAGGGTCCACCGACTCCAAAAAGAGCAGTTGAGCCTGAATGATATTGGCTGCATCGTCATAGATAGGCGCACCCAAGAAGATGATACGGTCCATCATCAAACGCGAAAAGACGTCCATCGTCGCGACATTCAATTGACGCTCCTCGATAATCGTAGGCGACACATACGAAGCCTGCAACGACTGAAAGTCATGCAGACGCTGGCTGCTTATACCGCAATAGCCACGGGCATATTTCTCAAATTCACTCATATCGGTCGATATTAAGATATTGCTTTTATCACTTTGAAAAACTAAAAATTGGACTCTGCAAACTTTACGCCCAGAGTCCAACTTTTCATAATTGTTATACTATTTCGACTTTACGGTGCAGCCTCAACAGCACCCACCCTTTTAGCCGAAAATCCGCTCACAAATTAGTTCTCCTGCGCCAACTTGGCAAACTCGTCAGCCGACACAGCCTTGGTGGTAACCTTCACCTGCGACTTAACATACTCCACAACCTTTACCTCGTAGAGTTTCTCGTAAATCTTCTGTGCCTGCTCCTTGTTCTCCAAAATCTGCTTCGAGAAGTTGGCAATCATCTCCTCGGGTGCCGAAGGCATACCATACTGTGCAAACTGTGCCTTTGCAAACTCCTTGGCCTCGGCCTCGGCCTCCTCGGCAGAAACGGTGAGGTTTGCGCTCTGGATATAGTGCTTTTGGAGGTAGTTCCACGAGAACATCTGAACAAAACCTGCAAAATCCTTCTCAATCTCCTCCTTCGAGAACTTACCCTCGTTGATTACATACAACCAACGCTTCAAGAACTCCTCGGGCATCTGCAACTGTGCCTTCTCCATAAGGAAGTTACGAACACGGATAGTGAACAGATAATCAGCCTCGCGAGAGAGTTCCTTCTCAATCTCGGCCGAGAGGAATGTATCCAACTCCTCCTCACTCTTTACATCGCCTGCGGGGAATGCCATCTTGAAGAACTCCTCATTGAGTTCAGGGTTGGCAAACTGACGAATCTGCTTAATTTCCAACGAGAACTTGGGGTTGACAGCCTCCAACTCCTCCTCCTTTACTTGAAGAATGGCAGCACGCTGTGAAGCCGTAGGATAGAGTTTATTGATATCAACCTTCATCTTGCCACCGACCTTCTTGCCGATGAAAGGCTTACGCTGCTCGTCGCTCATCGAGATAAGACCGACATAAGCGTCCTCGATACGCATATCGCCATTGTCAAGTACTACGGTCAAGGCCTCGTCCTTGGTTACCTTCTCGGTATCTACCAAACGGCCATAACGACGCAAGTAGTTCTCCTTATAGCCATCGAGCATCTTCTTATCGACCTTTATCTTGTTGTAAACGAGTTTATCCTTGGCCGAGAGTTCTACCTCCACCTTGGGAGCCTCGCCAATCTCGAACATAAACTCGTGCTCGGTGTTGTTCTCGAAATCGAAATCGCCCTGCTCCTCCGAAGGGATAACATCGCCTACATAGTCGATATTCTCCTTCTGCAAGTACTCGAATACAGAGTTTGAAGCCAACTTATAAGCCTGCTCGGCTACAACACCCTTGCCATACATCTTGCGAACTACGCCCATAGGCACCATACCCGGACGGAAACCGGGGATATTGGCCTTGCGCTTGTACTCACGCAGAGCCTTCTCTACACTTTCGCCGTAATCTGCCTCACCAACGACAACCTTCAATAACGAGGTACCTACCTCACGCTGTTCTCTTGTAATTTTCATAGTTTCTTCGATATATTTTATTTCAACTAATTCACTTAACCTACAAATCGGAGTGCAAAGGTAATTAATTTTAATTAATTAACATACATTCATCGCAATTTTATTCATTTGTCGCTGCGCAATACTCTCTTTTGCGATACAGTTGGTCACGAAGTTGCGGTGTAAAACCTGCCTCGCGAATTGCCTTTTGGATACCCTCGGCATCAAACTCATTATGCGCTCCGGCACTCGACACGACATTCTCCTCAATCATTATCGAGCCCATATCGTTGGCTCCGCTATGGAGTGCCAGCTGCGCCGTAGCCTTGCCCACCGTGAGCCACGAAGCCTGAATATTTCGGATGTTATTCAGCACCAAACGGCTGACGGCAATGATGCGGATATACTCCAACGGCGAAAAGTGCGACCGTACGCCCTCCGCCTCCAGACGAGTACCCGTCGAACGGAAAATCCATGGTATGAAGGCTATGAAGCCCCAATTTCCCTCGGGACACTGCGCCTGCAAATCGCGAATCGTCAAGAGATGTTCAATCCTCTGGCGAGGAGTCTCGACATGGCCATACATCATCGTTGCCGAGGTAGGCAGATTCATCAAATGCGCCTCGTGCATAACCTCCAACCACTCTTTGACGGATGGTTTCGCCGGCGATATTGCACGACGCACCTCATCGTTCAAAATCTCGGCACCGGCACCCGGCAGCGAATCCAGTCCGGCCGCCACCAAACGCTCCAACACCTCACGCGGCGACAGGTGGCTAACCTTCGCTATATGAGCCACTTCGGGCGCGCCCAAAGCGTGAAGGCGCACCTCGGGATACATCGCTTTCAACTCCGAGAACAACTCCTCGTAAAACTCCACACCCAACTGCGGGTGCAGGCCGCCCTGCAACAAGAGCTGGTCGCCTCCCAGAGCCAACATTCGCTCTATCTTCTCGCGATACTCCTCAATCGTGGTTATAAACGCCTTATCTATCTGATGTGGTTTGCAGTGAAAATTACAGAACTTGCAGCCCGAGATACAGACATTGGTAATATTTACATTGCGGTCGATTTGCCAAGTGACGACCTTTTCATCAGGCACGACAGCTCGGCGTACCTCGTCAGCTGTCAAGGCGAGGCGCTCCAGCGGAGCCTCCTCCCATAGCCAATAGGCCTCCTCCGCAGATAGTGCTACCCTATCACGAGCCTTTGCAAAAATCTCCTCCGCACGCATTATTTTTTCCCGACAATAAGTTCAAAATCCAAAGTACGACGCCTCAAATCGACGCTCTTAACACGAATCCACACCTCGTCACCAAAGGCTATGCGACGCCCCGTACGACGGCCAACAACTTCGAGGCGGGCATCATCGTAGGCATAGTAATCGCCCTCGATATCACGCAGATAGGCCATACCTTCGATATGGGTATCTTGCAATTCGACATATATACCCCACTCGCTCATACCCGACACCGTACCCTTGAACATCTCGCCAATCTTATCCTGCATAAACTCCGCCATCTTATATTTGACAGATGCTCGCTCGGCCTCCGATGCAACAATCTCACGCTCCGAAGCGTGAACACACTGCGCCTCCAACTCACGCTTGTCCGCCGACTTACCCTCGGCCAGATAGCGCGCCAGCAGACGATGCACCATTATATCGGGATAGCGTCGTATGGGTGAGGTAAAGTGAGTGTAATATTTGAACGCAAGGCCGTAATGCCCCACATTATCGGTCGTATAGAGAGCCTTCGCCATACTGCGTACCGCCAGATTAGAGATTGCATTCTCCTCGGCGCGGCCCTTGACTTCGGCGATGAGTTTGTTGATAGCCTTGGCTACCGAGCGCCCCTTCGTTGCACGGAACTGATAGCCGAAGCGCAGAACGAAATCACGAAAACGCCCCAACTTCTCCTCATTGGGTTCATCGTGCACACGATAGACCATCGTACGAGGCACCTTGCGACCTCGCTCCACACGCGACGAGCAGAACTCCGCCACACGACGGTTGGCCAAGAGCATAAACTCCTCAATCATCTGATTCGCCTCCTGCTGCTCTTTGGTATAGACACCGAGCGGCTTACCCTTCTCGTCGAGGATAAACTTAAACTCCTCGCGCTCAAAACTCACAGCACCGGCCTTAAATCGCTCCTTACGCAGAGTCTGCGCCAAGCGATTCATCACCCCAATCTCCTCGGCATGGTCACCCACACCCGTTTCGATGCGGGCCTGCGCCTCGGCGTATGTAAAGCGGCGATTGGAGTAGATGACCGTACGACCAAACCACTCCTCCAAGATGTCGGCATTATCGTTTAACTTAAACACCGCCGAAAAAGCCAACTTCTCCTCATTAGGACGCAACGAGCAGAGGTCATTGCACAATCTCTCGGGCAACATCGGCACAGTCCTATCGACCAGATACACCGAAGTACCACGCTCGCGCGCCTCGCAATCAACCACAGAATCGGGGCGCACATAATGTGTCACATCGGCAATATGCACACCCACCTCCCAGAAGCCGTCTTCGGTCTTACGAATCGACAAGGCATCATCGAAATCCTTGGCATCGGCAGGATCCACCGTAAAGGTTGTAACATCACGAAAATCACGACGTGCGGCATAATCCTCCATCGTAATTGTGCTGTCTATTGCGTTGGCGGCCGCCTCAACCTCCCGCTCAAACTTATAGGGCAAATCGTACTCGGCCAGAATGGCGTGCATCTCGGTATCATTATCGCCCACAGGGCCTAAAATATCTGTAATAACGCCTCGCGGACTCTTATCGCCCTCCCTCCAATCGGTAATGCGAAAGACCACTTTATCGCCATCATTTACCCTCGGGTACTCCTTGCGCGAGAAGAAGATATCCATAGGCAGTTTGCGAGAATCGGGCTGCACGAAGATTGCCGAACGACTTACCTCGGCCACGCCGACATATTGTTTGCGGCTGCGCTCCAAAACGGCCGTAATGGCTCCCTCGGGATTGTCGCCCTCGCGCTGCGAAGGACGATGCAACACAACCTCCACCCTGTCGCCATCCAGGGCGCAATTCATATTGCGCTGCGGGACATATATATCGCCATCCAGTTCCTCAACTCTCACATACGCAGCACCCGAGCCTATCATATCGACAACGCCCTCATAATGTGGCAGTTGCTCCTTCGATAGTTGGTATTTGTCGTGGCCGTGACGCACTACAACACCACCCTCGACCAGCGTTTCGACAATATCCCTGACCATATAGCGTGCATCACGGAAATTACCTCCCGATGCCGCCACCAACTGCTTTATCGAAAAAATTCTCTCGGGAAACTCCCTGAACATATTCACGACAAACGCCGCCCGCACACTCATCGCATCGCGCGAAGAACCTCGGTTTTGTCGTGTATCTTTTTTTCGTCCTCTCATCTGTTCAAAATATTAAGTGCAAGCATCGTCATAAACTCCTCGCCAACCTCCAAAGCCCTCTCGTCGGGCAAAAACGAAGCGGTATGCGCACGCCCTGCATCACGACCTACACCCAAGCGATAGAAGAGCGAAGGATAGATGTGGGTATAAAATCCGAAATCTTCGGCTGTCGGTCTGCGGTCCAAATCCACGACCTTGAAACCATTGCTACCGGCCAACAACATAGCCTCATAGGTGAGGTGTTTATCATTTTCGACACAGGGGTAGCCGTCGCCCAGATTCATCTCTATCTCGACATCGTGTTTATACTCTATCTCCTCCACTGCGCCGGCAATCATCTCCTTCACCCTTTGACGCAACTTCTCGTCATAGGTACGCATCGTACCGTCGCACGATGTTATCTCCGGAATTACATTCGTTGCACCCTCGGCTACCACATTACCTATCGACACCACACACACATCGCTGTTAAAGGCATTAAGACGCAAAATCAAATCGGCCATAGCCACAACCGTATCTTTGATTCTCTCGCGCATAGCGGCGTGACCACCGACACCCTTAATCTTGAAATGAAGTTCATCGGCCGAGGCCATAAACTTACCCGGGCAGAAACCTATCTCGCCAACCTCCAAATCGGAATCGACATGCTCACCAATAACCGCCGCAACATCATAACCCTCAAACGGATTATCTGCCAACACCTTACGCGCACCTCCGGGGTTTAGTTCCTCGCCGGGTTGAAACACTCCAAAGAGCGTACCCTCGAAATCGGGATTTTCACTCAATCGTTTCAATACACCAAACAGAATTGCGGCGTGACAATCGTGACCGCAGGCGTGCATAACGCCCCCGTTCTGTGATGCGAACTCCACGCCCGTATGCTCACACACAGGCAGGGCATCGATATCGGCACGCAGTACCACGCAGCGTTTCAGATTACCTCGTCGGCCCTCGATACGGGCCAACACTCCTGTATCGGCTATCGAACGGCACTCGACACCCAACGCTTCAAGTTGCTCGGTTATAAATCCTGCCGTACGATGCTCCTCGAACGACAGTTCGGGGTGACGATGCAATTCACGACGGAAATCCTTTGTAGTCATAGTCGTATATGTTTTATCTTACAACTCAAATTTATGCCCGCGCCAGCGTGCTGTCGCCTTGGCAACGCCTGCGATATGCGATGGTGTCGTTCCACAGCAACCGCCTGCGATATTCAAAAGGCCGGCTCGGCACAACTGCTCCATACCCTTCACATAGCGGCTCATAGGTTGCACAGGCTGCCCAACCGAAGGATACGCAATGGTAGGCTTTTTACAAACCGCCGTCAATCTCTTCAAGGCCTTCTCCAACGGCTCGACACCATTTGTACAGTTAAATCCCACAACCGACACATCGCCCAGTGGCACCTGCTCCAAGAACTTCTCTATCGTGGCACCCGACGCAACTCGGCCCTCCATACGGGCCAGCACCGCCGAGAGGATAATGGGTATCGTAGCACTCTGACGACGCACCTGTTCAATCGCGACCGTAGCATTCAAAGAGTCTGTCACGGTCTCTATCAGAATAACATCGACACCGCCTTCCAACAACCCTCTCACGACATCGGCATAGGCTCGCTCGACATCTTCACGCTTAACATCGTTGGCAAGGGTAAGATTACGCGAAGTAGGCCCCACAGAGCCTGCCACATAGCGAGGTCGCTCCGCCGTAGAGTATTCATCGGCCACCTTGCGTGCTATTTTTGCCCCGGCCAAAGCCAATTCATAAGAGCGCTCGTGCAAACCATACGACTGCAAGCACAAAGCATCGGCGCAGATGGTATTGGTGGTGATTATATCGGCACCTGCCTCCAAATATGCACGATGCACAGCCTCCACCAACGACGGATTCTCCACATTGCACAACTCCAAAGCACCCTTTGCGCCACGCGCAATGAGTTCCGTTCCCATAGCCCCGTCGAGGGTTAAAATCTTATCTCCGAGAGCCTTCAAAAAATCCATATTACTCTTGCTTTACAATTTCCACCTCAAAAAGTTTGGGCCAACGCTTACCCGTAACGAATATGCGTCCCGTAGCAGCATCATAGGCTATGCCGTTAAAGACATCGGTATCACGACGTTGCTCCTTGCCCGACAACAGACCGCTAAAATCGACAACCCCCTCGACAACACCGCTCTTCGGGTTGATGATAAGGATATAATCCGAGGTATATACATTTGCCCAAATCTTGCCGTCAATCCACTCCAATTCGTTGAGATATTGCACCACTTCGCCACGCATCGTAACGACAATGGTTGCCTCACGCTTGAACGTTTCAGGGTTGATGCGGAAGATGCGTTCCGTACCGTCCGACATATAGAGGCTCTCTCCATCACTCGTAAGGCCCCAGCCCTCACCCGGATAACGCACATCTTTCAGATGCTTGCCCTCGCGATTATAGATATGCACCGTATTATTGGTCCAAGTGAGTTGATATACCCTGTCATTCAAGACCGTAATACCTTCGCCGAACTCACTCTTCGGCAAGCGTGCCAAGACATCGACCTTGCCACTCTGCAAATCGACTCTCTGCAAGGCAGACTCACCCCACTCACCGGTACCTTCCCACAACTCGCCATCGACAAATTGCAGGCCCTGTGTATAACTGCTACGCTCGTGCGGATACTCCGCCTTGACCTTATAACCATATCGCACCGGCTCAACAACAGTGGGCGACACACTCTTATTTCGGGCCTGCGAGCCACAACCTGCCACCAGCGCGGTAAATATTATTGTCAGCAAAAAATTCTTCATAACAAAAAGTGTATTTGGAAACAAATATACATAAAAATCTGCAAACATCATTCATCTTTCGCACCGGAGTTTTTCCATCGGCATTTACGGGGTACAAAATAGCACAAAAAAAGAGTCTGCCTGACCTCTCGGTTGGGCAAACTCTCTTTAATGAAGTTATCAAAATCGTTTAGGAAGAGGTATTTCAAGGCTTGCGAAGCCCGAAAAACCGCAGCATACTCAAATGTATGTGAGGATTTTCAGGTCAGGCATAACGCCGAAACAACCTCACTAAGCTATTTTAATTATGCAACTGCGTTAGAGATAAGGAATGTAGCGGCAACTGTCAAGATAGCGTACAACTCGGGGAACGCACCCAAAATAAGGGTCTTACCCATAACGTCGTGACCATTACCGATAGCAGCGATACCGTTGGCACAAACCTTACCCTGATAGATAGCAGCGGCCAAGTTAACGATACCTACCAACAAACCTGCACCAAATACGGCAGCAGCCTGGAACATAGTAATCTCGGGAGTCAAAAGGCCCTGAACCATAAAGAAACATACGAAGCCGTAAAGACCCTGTGAACCGGGAAGAGCCGAAAGAATCATATAACTACCGAATGCGCCACTGTTCTTCTTCATCGCGCCTACTGCAGTCATACCGCAAATAGAAGTACCTA
Source organism: uncultured Alistipes sp. (assembly GCA_964594305.1). GTDB lineage: Bacteria > Bacteroidota > Bacteroidia > Bacteroidales > Rikenellaceae > Alistipes. The sequence goes on from CAZQMC010000067.1 coordinate 9,528, forward strand.
CTGCCGAAGCAATACCTGCCAAACCTACCATAAGTGCTACACCCACGTAGGCCAAAATCAATGCTGAATTCATAATTGTTTGTGTTTTTTAGTTTTAATTTTTATTGTTTGTTATCTATTTTTCGTCATTTTTCAATGGTTCGAAAGCACGTGTTGTCATCTCAAAGCCCGCATTCTTATAGAACTCTACGAAAGTGAGTCGCATAGGATGCACGAACGACGAGATAGACGACATAAAGAGGTTGATACCGTGACCGACAAGCAAAATTGCAGTCGCACCCAATATCTGGAAGATTGTACCCACACCGAATGAGCCAATGCCCTCCGAAAGACCTGTAAGACCAAATGCCAACGAGTTGAACACCTGCGCCAAGACACCTCCCGAAAGACCGATGGCGAACAATCGGATATAAGACAATACATCACTCAACAGACCTGTGATATTATTATAGGTATCCCACAAGCCGCCGGCAAAGTTTACAATCGGATTACGCTTGATATCGCTGAGGAACATCATAAGCACAGCACCTACGCCCAATGCAACATAGAACGCAGTAGATGAGGTTGTAAAGCCCGGGATAACCCACGCAGGATTCAACATCTGCAAACCTCCTGCAAGGCAGGCCGCAAGCAAGATGACAAACCAACCCAACTGTGCAAAGACGGTCGTAATACCGAAATACTTCGCCTTAAAGCATATATTGAGCAACATACCGAACAAAATCTGCACGACACCCAACGCCAAAGCCCACGTAAAGAACTTGCCCTGGAAATCGAGGAACGGAGAGTCGGCGATATTCTCATAGCCCAACATATCGGGGATACTCATACCGAACAATGAGCCGGTATATGTACCGAACAGGATTGTCGCTCCACCACAAATCATCGTGAGGATTGACACCTGACGCATAGACTTACCACCCTTGAAGAAGAGTGTCAAACCCAAAGCGAAGAGTATCGAGCCATAACCC
>CAZQMC010000068.1:0-10420 GCA_964594305.1 uncultured Alistipes sp.
GGCTCAAACAAAAAAAATACCTGCCTAACATTTTTAATTGTTAGACAGGCTCATTCTTTATTCTAAACGCAGTTGTCTGATTACGCCTCTACGGTAGGCTCGACATCCTTGAATGCCTCGCGAATTTTGTCGCAAACGCCGCTGGCAATGTTACGCTCCATAGTGAGAATCATCGAACTGATAGCCTTTGCCGACGAGCCTCCGTGGCCAATCATAACAGGTTTGTTTACGCCGATAACAATCGTGCCACCGATGCTCTCGTAGTTAATGGCGTTCCAGAAGTTCTCGTGATAGTACAACTTCTTGCACATAGGCTCCAAAACGGGGCGCAGCAACTCCAACAACCACGGACGCATAGGACGCAGACGCTTATTGATGCGGTACATAGCCTCGGCCATCTTCAAGATAACATTACCTACGAAGCCATCGGCGACAACTACGTCACAAGTCTTACCCGTAAAGATATACGACGATTCGACATTACCCACGAAGTTGATGTTCTTCATCTCCTTCAACAAATCGTAGGTAGCCTTTGCCTGGGCATTACCCTTGCCCTCCTCCTCGCCGATGTTGAGCAGTGCAACACGAGGATTCTCTATGCCGATTACAGCCTCGGCGAAGATTGAGCCCAACAGACCATACTGCGCCAAAACCTCGGGCTTGGCATCAACATTCAGGCCCACATCGAGAATCAAACCCTGACGGTTCATCACGATAGGCATAAAGGTCGAAATAACAGGGCGGATAACACCCTTGATAGTGCCGATAATGGTGGTACAACCTACCATCATAGCACCCGTAGAGCCTGCGCTGGCGAAGCCATCGACCTTACCCTCGGCCAAGTGGTTGAAACCGACAACCATACTCGAATCCTTCTTCGCAACAAAGGCGCGAGCAGGGTGGTCACCCATCTCGATAACCTCTGTCGTGCCCACGATGTCGAACTTCTCGGCCGAGCATTTATGCTTTTTCAGGAGTTCGCGAATGCGTTGTTCGTCGCCGAAGAGTACGATGCGGCTATCTTTGTCTATCTTGTCAAGTGCCATAATGGCGCCCTCTACGGCCACTTCCGGAGCGAAGTCGCCACCCATAGCGTCAATACCGATTCTTAACATACAATTGTAATATAGTCGGGTTAATAAAAAAACAGAGAGAGCACAGCGTCGGCTGTTGGCTCTCTCTTAAAACGTCACTTTACTTACTCGGCCTTCTTCTCGATAGCCAACTTGCCGCGGTAGAAACCGCACTCGGGGCATACGCGGTGATAGAGTACCGCAGCGCCGCAGTTAGAGCAAGTAACAACAGTAGGAACTACTGCCTTGTAGTGAGTTCTTCTCTTGTCGCGTCGTGTTGACGACACTTTGTGTTTAGGATGTGCCATTTTACAATCTTATTTTAAGTTATCGTTTTGTTTCTATCTATTTGCCTATTTCTCTCGCTCCTCACGCTCCATTTGAGCCTTCAATGCTGCCAACTTATTGAAGTCACCCTCTCCGATGCCACGCTTTTCGTGCTGCTCGGCAACCTCTGCCTCCAAGGCATCAATCTCCTCACTGCTTACGATAGCGAAACGTGCCATCATCTCGGGGTTGCATTCACCTTCGGTGTGAACTCTCTGGTAAGGCAACGAAAGAACTATGCTTTCATAAATATACTGTGTCAAATCGACGGTATCGTCGGCGGGAGAAATCCACATCACATCACCGTCATATTCACCCTGCTCGTCAGAAATCCTGACAACCAGATGCCCCTCATAGTCGATAGGAATAAGGCAATCCTCCAAGCAACGGTCGCATTCGCAGGTGACATCACCCTCGATTACGAAATCCATCTCCAACAGATTGTCGGCTTTCAGCATAGTCACATCAACATCGAGCGTTCCGCCCTTAATCTCGCGGCTCTCGTAGGCCGCAAACAACTCATCATCGACCTCGAAATGGAAGTCGTGAGTGCTGTTTTTCAGGCCTTTATAGGCGATGCTGTATCTGTTACCAAGTCCCATATCGCGATAAAAAGCAGGCAAATTTACAAATATTTCGCAGAAAAAGCAAATAATTTGTACTTTTGTGATGGTTAATGGATAGAAAACTTGAAAAAGGGTGTATGAGTAGTGGTTTTTTGATATCGGTCAGCAGCGATTTTAAGGAGTTATGGCGTTATAACATCGCCTTGGTGTGTCAGTGTCTTGATACGCAGGGCGAGCAGATAGAGGTCTGTGCCGAAAGTAGTTATGTGGCCGATGTCGGAGAAAATCTTGCAGAGCCACCCGAGGGGAGTGCATCTCGACGCGGGGTAGTGCTGACCACGCCGTCGTGCGAGAATATCGAGGCTATATGTTACCTCATTCCGCATACATTGCCCGTCAATAGAATCATAGATGAGAGTGCGCCGTTTGACTTGCGAATAAAGATTGAACGGGCGGGGAAGATGCTCTACGACACCACGCATAAGGTTAATCAGTGGTCGGGGGCTTCGATTACCGTAAAACTATAACAAAGATGGCTGATTCACTGCGAACCAGCCATCTTTTTGTTACTGATAAAAATTGTCGGAATTATTTTAGCGAGAAATTTAATGTCGAGCGAATATCCTCGGCCGAGGCTGCGATGTACGCCGTAAATTCACCCTTCTCGGCTACCCATCTGTGGGCTTTGTCGTCGAAGAAACGGAGTTCGTCGGCTGTGATGGTAAATGTCACCTCACGACTCTCGCCGGCTTGCAGGAATACCTTCTTGAAACCCTTCAACTCCTTAACGGGGCGGGGTAGTGAAGAGTGCTTGTCGCCGATATAAAGTTGTACAACCTCGGCTCCGGCACGATGGCCCGTATTGGTAACCTCCAACTTAATGGTAATCTTGCCGCTCTCCTTCATCGTCGTACGAGATATTTTAGGCTCGCCAAAGCGGAATGTCGTGTAACTCAATCCGTGACCGAAGGGGAACAATGTCTTGATACCCTCCTTGTCGGCCCAGCGATAGCCTATGAAAATGCTCTCGTTGTAGCGCACATCTGTACCATTTCCGGGGTACTCTCCCACCGAGTGAGCCGCATAATCTTGCAGACGGGTGTGGAATGTAAATGGTAGGTGTCCCGAAGGATTAACCTCGCCAAAGAGCAGGGGAGCAATAGCGCGACCCGCCTCCGAGCCGAGGAACCACGCCTGCATAATGGCCGGTACTCTATCCACCCACGGCATCTCTACGGCATTACCCGAAATATTTACAACAACGAGGCGTTTGTTTGCTTTGGCGAGTGCCTCGATAACCTTGTTTTGGTCGTAGGGCAGGTGATAGTGGGCTCTGTCAACGCCTTCGCAATCTTGTCCCTCTTTGCGGTTCAGACCACCAAAATATATGACGGCATCAGCCTTCTCGGCCTGGCTGACAGCATCGGCTATGAGTTGCTCCTGTGAGCGGTTGTCGCGCAAATCCTGACCGGTCTCGACACCATTGTAACTGCCCGAAATATCACCTACATAGCCACGCTCATAGATTACCTCTACATCGTCACCCACATAGGCCTTTATGCCCTCCAATGGCGAGTACTCGCGTTGTACTTTGAGTGATGCCGAGCCGCCGCCTACGGTCATCATCTTTATAGCATTTTCTCCCACCACAAGCAATCGCTTTATCTCGTTCTTACGGAGCGGAAGGACCTCGTTGTCGTTTTTCAACAGCACGACACCCTCTCCGGCAATCTCTCTTGCTACGGCCTTATGCTCGTCGCTGTTGAGTGAGCCGAAAGGTTTGTCGGGATTCATCGCTGTTCGGAAGATGAGTTTCAATACACGACGCACCTTGTCGTCCAACTCTTTGGTGGTGAGTTCGCCGCTCTCGATGAGTCGCTGATAGGGGATAGCCAGATAATAGGCGTCGAAGGCATTTTTAATACCTTGGCTGAGTCCGTCGGTACCCGTTCCGAACTCCATATCCAAACCATTGAGAGCCGCCTCGCGTGTAGAGTGAACACCTCCCCAATCCGAGATTACAGCACCATCGAAGCCCCATTCGCCTTTGAGAATGGTGTTGAGCAGACGCTCATTATGGCAACAGAATTGCCCGTTGTAGCGGTTGTATGCCGGCATAATTGCCCACGTACCGGCCTCCTCGACCGCAGCCTTAAACGCCGGCAGGTAAATCTCATATAACGCGCGGTCATCGACAATGGCGTTTATGTGATGACGACCGTGCTCCTGATTATTCAGTGCAAAGTGCTTGATGCAGGCAGCCACGCCATTTTCCTGTACTCCCTTGATATAGGGTACAACCAATTTGGCCGCGAGATAGGGGTCTTCGCCCATATACTCTATATTGCGTCCATTGAGCGGAGTGCGATATATATTCACGCCGGGGCCCAGCAATACATCTTTCTCGCGGTAACGAGCCTCCTCACCCAGAGCCTTGCCATAGATGGCCGACATCTCGGGATTCCATGTCGCTGCCAAGCATGTCAGCGCAGGAAAAGCAGTGCAGGAGTCGCTTGTCCAACCTGCCTGCTCCCACTCGTCCCACAAAAACTCGGCACGCACGCCGTGAGGGCCGTCGGTGCATTGTAACTCGGGGATACCCAATCGGGGAACGCCTGCCGACGAGAATTTCGACTGTGCGTGCAAAATACGAATCTTCTCACGCAGAGTCATACGTTGCAGGGCATCTTCAACTCTCTCGTCGAGAGGTCGAGAGGTGTCCAAATAGGTCGGAATATCCTTCTTCGGTTTGGCTGCACACAATATGGTGCAACAAAGCAGCAGGGAAAAGATTTTACTAAATCTCATATCGGTTAAATGTTTCAAGGTTTTCTGTTTAGGCCTTATGCCCGTTAGTCCCATTCACGAATTAGGCGAATAGCGCAAACAGGCTTGGTGTCAAAATTACTATTTTTTTCGGGAATATCATATTTTTTACGGCAAGTTATGTATATAGGTATTGGCGGTTTTTGTCAATGTTTTGTCAGAGCGGGTATGGCAAAAAAAATCCGACCACCTTTTCAGGTGGCCGGAGTAGTATCTATTTCGAAATAGATTACTTGTTGTAAGCCTTCATAACAGAGATGAGATCGAGAACCTTGTTAGAGTAACCCCACTCGTTATCGTACCAAGAAACAACCTTAACGAAGGTGTCAGTCAAGGCGATACCTGCCTTTGCGTCGAAGATTGAAGTACGAGCGTCACCCAAGAAGTCAGATGAAACAACGTCCTCGTTAGTGTAACCGAGAACACCCTTCAACTCACCCTCAGAAGCAGCCTTCATAGCGTCGCAAATCTCTGCATAAGTAGCGGGCTTTGCCAAGTTTACAGTAAGGTCAACAACAGATACGTCCAAAGTAGGAACGCGGAATGCCATACCTGTCAACTTACCGTTCAACTCGGGAAGAACTACGCCTACGGCCTTGGCAGCACCTGTTGAAGAAGGAATGATGTTGCCGGCAGCAGCACGACCACCACGCCAGTCCTTCAAAGAGGGACCGTCAACAGTCTTCTGGGTAGCAGTAGTAGCGTGAACGGTTGTCATCAAACCGTCAGCAATGCCCCAGTTGTCGTTCAAAACCTTGGCGATAGGAGCCAAGCAGTTTGTAGTACAAGAAGCGTTAGAAACGATAGTCTGACCTGCGTAAGTGTTGGTGTTTACACCGCATACGAACATAGGAGTCTTATCCTTTGCAGGAGCCGACATAACTACATACTTCGCACCAGCCTTGATGTGAGCCTCAGCCTTCTCTGCTGTGAGGAACAAACCTGTTGACTCAACAACATACTCTGCACCTACCTCGTTCCACTTCAAATCCTCGGGATTGCGCTCAGCAGTTACGCGGATAGCCTTACCGTTTACGATAAGCAAGTTCTTCTCGGCATCGTAGTCGATAGTGCCGTCGAACTGACCGTGCATAGTATCATATTTGAGCATATAAGCCAAATAATCTACGGGGCAAAGGTCGTTAATACCTACTACATCGTACTTCTCTGTCTGAGTGCAAGCTGCACGGAATACCATACGGCCGATACGTCCGAAACCGTTGATACCAATCTTAATCTGTGCCATAATTTTGTGTTATTATTTAGTTAAAACGTCTTAAAATTTTCTGTCGAAATCGATGTTTCCTTTTTTACCGCTGCAAAATTATATACTTTATGTATATTAAGCAAATAAAATAATAAGTTTTTTTATAAATCGGTGACCAAAAAATGTGATATAATACATCTTGGTCGAGTCTGTTTTCGTTTGATAGTCGATAGTGTGTGTTATACTGCAAAAAGCCTACCGTATGGCGGATTTTGCTCGCTTGGCCATCGCCGAGGCGAAGACAAAGTCGTTGAGTTCCTTGTTCTCGGCGTGCAAAATATCATCTTTCGAGCCTTCCCACCACTTCTCGCCTTCATAGATGAAGATAATCTTCTCGCCAATCTCCATTACCGAGTTCATATCGTGGGTGTTTATTATCGTGGTGATGTTGTACTCCTTGGTGATGTCGCTAATCAGATTGTCGATGATAATCGATGTCTGGGGGTCCAAGCCCGAGTTCGGCTCATCACAGAAGAGATAACGAGGATTCATCACGATAGCGCGCGCTATGGCGGCACGCTTAATCATACCTCCACTCAACTCCGAAGGATAGAGTTTATGGGCATTGTCCAAATTAACACGCCTCAGGCAATAATTGACACGTTCCATCTTCTCCTCCTCTGATTGGTCGGTAAAGAGGTCGAGAGGCAACTTTACATTCTGCTCGACAGTCGAGGCGTCGAGTAGTGCGCCACCCTGAAAAATCATACCTACATCTCTACGTATGGCCTTGCGTGCCGCAAAGTCGAGCGTCGAGAAGCATACATCGTCGTAATATATGGCACCCTCGTCCACGTCGTGCAAGCCTACCAGGCTCTTTAACAATACGGTCTTACCCGAGCCACTGCGACCTATTATCAGGTTGGTCTGCCCGGATTTGAACTCTGCCGAGATATCTTTCAGGACGGTGCGACCGTCAAATGATTTGATGATATTTTGAGCCTTAATCACGTGCGTAAAAGTTGAGTTAATACAAGGTTGCAAATCATAATTACGATAGAACTAACCACCACAGCCTGTGTAGAGGCCTTACCCACTTCCAGGGAGTTGCCTTTGGTGTAGTATCCAAAGTATGCCGATATGCTTGTGATGAAAAATGCGAAGAATGCCATTTTGGTCAATGCGTACCAAATCTCGTCAATATAGAAACAGTACATCAATCCGTCGATATACTCCGCCGGATTCATTATACCCGTCATCGCTGCTATGCCGTATCCGCCCGCTATGCCGACCAGCATACTGAAAATAGCCAAGAAAGGGAAGAAGAAAACGGTTGCCACTATTTTTGGCAGAATGAGATACGAAGCGGAATTGACACCCATAATCTCCAAGGCATCAATCTGTTCGGTGATGCGCATAGTACCTATCTCGGAGGCGATGTTAGAGCCTACCTTTCCGGCCAAAATCAGAGCCACCACCGTAGATGAAAACTCCAAAATCATCACCTCACGCGTAGCATAGCCAATCATAAATTGCGGAATGAACGGCGACTCCAATGTGATGGCCATCTGTAAGGTTACGGCACAGCCGATAAAGATTGAAATGATGGCCGTAAGACCTATGGAGTTGAGTCCCAAAGCCTCCATCTCGTACATTATGCGCTCACGATAGATACGCATCTTTTCGGGACGTGAAAAGACCTTTTGCATCAGTAGGGTATAACGCCCTATATGTTCAAATAGTCGGAACATTCTTCTACTTCTCTTCGGGGTTCTTCACCTCTTCAAATTCAACATAATCGCCCACATCGTCATTCACTCTTTTTTGTGGTCGGTCGGTGGTGGTATATACCTTGACCTCACCCTCTTTCTGCTTGTGGGCCTGACGATGTGCCTGGTCGTAACTCTGACGAGCCTCCTGCTCCATACGACGCGAAATGCGACGCAGGCGGAAGAACATAATGACGGGCAAGAGTAAAAGTATGCCCATCAATATCAATACTCCGATAAGCATACCTCCCACGAGTGAGGGGGCAAATGCTATGAGCATAACCAAAAGAACTATGGTCAGCGGATTTTCCTTTATAAAACGTATAATGAAATCTATCATTTTCTAACTGTTTATTACACCTTGCTGTGTGTGGCTGCTACTCGCTGGGAGTGCAAAACCTTTGCAAAATTACAAAAAAATCGTCATTCTGCGAAATATCTCTTTCGGGTATGGATAAAAAGTATTATTTTTGATGCCAAATAACCCAATTTATAATTTACACTATGTCACATCAACTTTTAGCCATTTCTCCCGTAGATGGTCGTTATAACAGAGTAACGAAATCTTTGTCGGATTATTTTTCGGAGTATGCCCTTATTCGCTATCGTGTGCGTGTTGAGGTCGAGTATTTCATCGCCTTGTGTCGTCTGCCTCTGCCGCAGTTGGCAGGTGTTCCCGAGTCGGCTTACGACGAACTCCGCAAACTATACACCGAATTTTCGATAGAAGATGCCCAGCACGTCAAGGAGATTGAGAGCGTGACTAATCACGATGTGAAGGCTGTGGAGTACCTCATCAAAGAGAAGTTGGAGGCGTTGGGCTTGAACGACTATCGTGAGTTTGTGCATTTTGGTCTCACCTCGCAGGATATCAACAATACGGCTACTCCGCTGCTGTTGGAGGAGGCTTTGACCGAGGTCTATTTGCCCGCATTGCAGGAACTCGTCGATAAGATTTATTCGCTGGCCCAGCAGTGGGAAGATGTGCCTATGTTGGCCCATACTCACGGTCAGCCTGCGTCGCCCACTCGTTTGGGTAAGGAGTTTAAGGTCTTTGTAGAGCGCTTGGAGCGTCAGATTGACCTTCTGAACGACATTGAACCTATGGCCAAGTTTGGTGGTGCTACGGGCGGCTTCAATGCCCACAATGTGGCATATCCCAATGTTGATTGGGTTGAGTTCGGTAATAAGTTTGTCGAGTCGCTCGGCTTGGTGCGAGCACAATACACCACCCAGATTGAGCATTACGACAACCTCGCGGCTACCTTCGATGCCTTGAAGCGTATCAATAATATCTTGACCGACCTTGCGCGCGATATGTGGACCTATATCTCTATGGAGTACTTCCGCCAGCAGGTCAAGAAGGGAGAGGTCGGCTCGTCGGCTATGCCTCACAAGGTCAATCCTATCGACTTCGAGAATGCCGAGGGTAACTTCGGTGTGGCAAATGCCACCTTCGAACACTTGGCGGCCAAGTTGCCTATCTCGCGTATGCAGCGTGATTTGACCGATTCGACTGTTTTGCGAAATATAGGTGTTCCTGTTGCTCACTCGCTTATCGCTTTTGCGTCGTTGCAGAAGGGCTTGGGTAAGGTTATCCTGAATGAGGCGGCACTTGCAGCCGACTTGGAGGATAATTGGGCCGTTGTCGCCGAGGCTATGCAGACCATTTTGCGCCGTGAGTCATACCCTAATCCTTATGAGGCTTTGAAGGCCCTGACCCGTACCGGTGGCCATATCACCGAGCAGACCATCAAGGAGTTTGTTGAGGGACTTGATGTTTCCGAGAGTGTGAAGGCCGAGTTGCGAGTTATTACGCCACATAACTATACCGGCATTGTAAAATAATCCGTCTGACGGGTGATTTTGGCGTTCTGCTCGGCGGAAAAATCCTCACATACGATTAGTATGCTGCGGTTTTTCCTTCTTCGCAAAACTATATAGTAAGGAATAACGATGAGCAAAAGTGAAGCATGCTTAATACATACGGATGCTGATTTGCCAGTGGTGGCATCGGTTTTTGTGCTTATCAACGAAACGGACGAATTTGTTGTAGAGTATCGTTTCGAGCATGATAAGGCGCCCAAGCACAGTTTTTTGAAAAAAGCGATTGTCGATGACGAGGATACCCGCTCTATGGCAGCCCACTTTCGTGTTGAGGTAGAGGATTTGCCTGCCTTGTTTGACGAGCGATGTGGCCTTGCTTATGATAGCACCGCATCGGAGGCAGAACGTATCTTTCAAGAATCTTTGGAACTGATTTTAGAGGCGGGAGTAAGGTTTCGTCTGCGCGATATTGCATTATGATAAAGTGGGGCGAAGCGACCGATCGCGATGGTAATGTATGGGAGATTTGGCGGTGGTAATCGCCAATAAGTGGAATGTAAAAATCCTACAATAAAGGGCCTGTCTAACAAGTCTGATTTTTACGATTTCACCCCCGCCAGAAGTGTGTCTGACGGGGGCGATTTTTATTTTTTAGGACTTGTTAGACAGGCCCTTTATTATGTGGGAGTTGTGAAAGTTTAGAATGATATACCGGCCTTAAATAATGGGCTATAATCAGATTGCATAGGAAGTAACTGCGCGCCGAGAGCGAAAAAGTAGTTCAGTCGTTTGGTCGTTCTGATATTTACACCAATTTGTGGGGTT
>CAZQMC010000069.1:0-10296 GCA_964594305.1 uncultured Alistipes sp.
CCCAGTGAGGAGCCGTGTCCGCCAATAAACTTTGTTGCCGAGTGTACCACGATATCGGCACCATGTTCAATCGGACGCAACAGATATGGCGTAGCAAATGTATTATCGACAATCAGCGGTACATTCTGCTCATGGGCTATCGCTGCCACTGTCTCGATGTCGGTGATATCTGAATTGGGATTACCAAAAGTCTCGACATAAACCGCCTTGGTGTTGGGGCGAAATGCCGACCGCAACGCAGCCTCATCATTTACATGGACGATCGAACTGGCGACACCCTGCGTTGCCAGCGTATGTGTGATGAGATTGTATGAACCGCCATAGAGATTATCTGCTGCCACGATGTGGTCCCCTGCCTGCGCAATATTCTGCAAGGCATAGGTCACTGCCGCCGCACCCGACGCTACGGCCAATGCTGCCACGCCACCTTCCAAAGCAGCGATTCGCTCTTCAAAAACGCTTTGTGTCGGATTGGTCAGGCGGCCGTAGATGTTACCAGCATCGCGTAACCCAAAACGATCTGCTGCATGTTGCGAATTGTGAAATACATAGGAGGTAGTTTGATAAATAGGCACGGCACGAGCATCGGTCGTGGGGTCGGCACACTCTTGTCCTATATGGAGTTGAAGTGTTTCAAAATGGAGTTTTTCCCGTTTCATATGCAATGATAATAGTTTGTATATCTGACTCTGCAAAGGTAGCGCACATAGCAAAATAATCCAATAAATTTGGGAAACACAGAAATATAAGCTATTTTAGCCACCCGAAACAGGATATAATTTTACAAACACCCCCATAAGAACTCCGCTCATAGAAAAAAATTCTGCATATTATGACCGAACAACTCGACTCGATTGATATCGAAATTTTGCGTACCTTACAGCAGGACGCATCTCTCACTAACAAGGAACTGGCAGCTCGTGTTCACCTCTCCCCAACCCCCGTGTTCGAGCGCGTGCGACGGCTCGAATCACAAGGTTATATACGTCGCTATGTTGCTGTTCTCGATGCCGAGAAACTCGATTGCGGCTTTATGGCATTCTGCTATATCAAATTGCGACAACTGACATTTGAGAATGCCAACCGCTTTATGAATGCCGTACAGGAGATGGACGAGATTGTCGAGTGCTATAACATCTCGGGAGAGGCCGATTTTCAGCTAAAAATATACGCAGCAAGCATGAAGGAGTATCAGCGTTTTGTGCTGCGTATATTGGGTGAATTGGAATGTATCGGGTCGTTGCAATCGTCGTTTGTGATGGGCGAAGTAAAGAATAACTACGCTATTCCGATCAGATAGTCTCAATTTCTATCTCCCTCTTCTCTGCAAATGCCACATTTTATGCCCGAAAAATTGCTTTGTGCCGACTCGCTCAAAGCCGAGTGAAGCATACAATTTCTCGGCCTGCGGGTTGTCAAAATCAACAATCAAACCAACGCGCTCGTGACCCTCGGCGAAGGCCTTTTCGCAGAACGCTGCAACCAACACTCGCCCCACACCAAGCCCTCTAAACTCGGGCAAGACACCCACCGAATCGAGATAGACCTCGCCCGCCTCGGTCTCGTCGGGAATGGTCGGAGTACGCCCAATTCGCTCCCGAATCACAGCATAAGTACCCTCGCGCAACGCGCCCAATAGCGCACCGTCATAGCCGACTATTGCGCCCGCCTCAACGCCCTCAACCTCCGCAACAAGACCGCACACAAAGCTGTATTGCGTACCCTCACGACGGGCAATTTCGGTCAGCACGGCGAGGTAATCATCGCCGCAATAGTTGCGCAATGCCGCCTCGTCGCCAATCGCCATCGCAACCGCCTTGGCAATCATCGCCGCATCCTCACGCCTCGCCTGACGCACTTCTATCCTCGGTGTTCCCATACATTACCTCAAAGTTACATATTTTTTCGATACTCCGTAGGGGTTATGCCCGTTTCGCGCTTGAAAAAACGACAGAAATAGGGCAATGTCGAGAAGTTTAACTCCTCGGCAATCTGCTCAATGGTTGGTTGTCGATTACGCAGAAGCAGCTTTGCCTGCAAGACAACGGCACGATTTATCCAATCGCTCACAACAATACCGCTAACCTCTGCTGTCAGGCGGCTCAAATATTGTGGCGAGATATTCAAACGCTCGGCATAAAAAGAGAGTTCGTGCTTGCCCGAAGTGGCATTCAGCAATTCGATAAAAGAGTGAAACAACATCTCTTTGCGACCCTTGGGGAGCTGTTGCCCGTTGCTGCTCGAATAGGGATTATCGACAATGCGTGCGTGCAACGACATCAACAGATGGCGAACACTCCTATTCTCAAATGGTTGCGCTTGTGAGGTGGCATATATCAAGCGAAAGTAATCCTCCACCCACTCCGCGCACTCCGTTCCCAACTTATAGACACGCTTGATATTGTCATCGTCTGTGGCAAGCGTGAATCCCAGAATATCGACCACAGTATCGGGAGTGTAGTCGATAATCTCCACTATGGAGTTCTGACCGACATATAGCGACTCGTTGTCGCATAAGACGTACTCAATTAAATCGACATAGACCCTGAATAAACCTTTTGTAACCCGAAGCACACGATTCTCCATAAGGCGATATGGCTCGCCTTGCTTCATAATGTAGCCCACCGCCGAGGCAACTTTTGCACCTCGATTTATGGCAAATCCCGGATAGGTTACAAGGTGCGAATCCTCAACCTCGGAAAGTTGCGCAATCGACATTTTGTTGAGTTGAGCCATAGCACTGAATTTTCAACAAAGATAATACAAATATCTTAAAACGTCTATTTAACCCTAAAAATGGTATCGAAAAGATAAAAAGTGATCTGCATAGGATAAGGCAAACATTTGTCAAAATAACGAACTTTGCATAAACTCAAAACCTAATGATTATGTTACGAAGTTATATGCGTCATTGGCCGGCGGTCGGAGGTGTTGTTTTTGCTGTTGTGGCAATCCTTGTCGGAGTTTTTGCAGACCTCCTTGTTCCGACACAACGATTTATGGCGGTATTTTTTATGTTGCTCCTGCTTCACGAGTTCGAGGAGTATGTATTGCCGGGAGGCTTCCCTGCGGCAATGAACATCGGACTGATGGGCGAGAAAAAAGATTATGGAAAGTATCCGCTAAATGAGTTGAGTGCTTTTATTGTAAATGTGGTATTGGCATACCCACTCTACATCTGCGGTTTTATCTTTCACAAAGGACTTTGGCTCGGCATCTTTATCGCCTACTTTACTATGGCACAAGTCTTTATTCACTGCATTGTAATCAACCGCAAACTACATACTTGGTATAGCCCGGGTTGCGCTTCGGCACTCTTTGCAATGGTGCCATTCGGCATCTATTACCTCTGCTATATCGCCGAGCATTTCGACTTCCCGACATACTATTGGTGGGCTCCGTTGGTGGCATTTCCGTTTGTTGCCGTGCTGATGATTCTCTCGCCGGTACTTATATGCAAAAATCGAGATACTCGCTACGGCTTTGCCGAGTATGAAGCCTCGGCATTTTCGATAAAGAACGGTATCGCCAAACTTCGCCGATAAACAACTCTAAAAAGATAGAAGATATGAAGAAATTTATCAAAAACTACGCGCTCGAAATCTACACCGTGATTTCGCTCGGACTCCTACTCGCAGGAGCATTGATGGATAACCTTTCGGTAATCCAGAAGTTTGTGATGGTGTTCAATCTGCTCTTTATCCTCCACGAGTGGGAGGAGGGGCACTATCCGGGTGGCTTTATCAACCTGATATCGGGTATGATCGGAAAAGATGTGCCGGCAGAGACCAAACGTGCAAGCCGTATCCCCACGGGCATCCTGCTCATTGCCTTTACTTTTGTCCCGTTCTTTTGGGACAACTGCGTGATTCCCATCTTGGTAACCGCAACTTTGGGACTCTTCGAAGGTTTTGTTCACTTGATGGCTATCAGAGTCTTTCGCCTGCCAAAGTTCTACTCGCCGGGAATGGTTACGGCAGAGTTGGAGTTGTTGGTAAGTGTAGCTCTGATTGTGTGGTTGGAGCAAAATAATCTGGCTACGGCGACCGACTATGTTTTGGGCGTTGTGATTATGTTTGCTTGCTTTGTGGCTATGCAACGCACCCTTGTATGGATGGTCGGGATGAAGTACAGCGAACTGCCCAAGCGCATCCGCGCACAATGGTCCAAACCGAAAAATGAGAGATAGTTTTGTGCAGACAAACTTAAAATCGAGCGAGGGGGCTTTTCAGCATCGATGATGGTCGAATCTCGCCCGATTTGCTCACATAGAGCAGCAAAAGTTCCATCACACAACCTGCCAGCTGTGACAGGTGCCATCGTAGCACTATGACAGCACCTGTCACAACATCTTTAACCTCTGCGACAAACGAGTTTTGATAGTTCGCTGAACAACAAAACTCCTAATGTCAGACCGATTGTCATCCACCACTGCTCGGCAGAGAGAACAGACAAGTGGAACAACGTCTGCATACTCGGCACAAGCATTACCACAAGCGTCAATCCGACAACTACAAATATCGTAAGCCACAACCAACGATTACTAAAAAAGCGGTTGGTAAAGAACTTATTTCCTGAACGGACAGAGAAAATCATCACAAACTGCGAGAGCGTCATCACCGCAAATGTCATCGTACGAGCCGTATCAACCGAGGTGTTATGACCAATAATATAGGCCACAATGGTTGCTGCGCCAAGGATAAGTGCCTGAATAACTACTCGCGTCGTAAATGGGCGAGTAAATATACCCTGATTCGGGTCTATCGGCTTACGCGACATTATATCTTTGGCTGCGTGATCAACGCTCAATGCCAATGACGGCAGACTATCTCCCACAAGGTTGATAAAGAGCAACTGAATAGGCAACAACGGCATATCGAGGTTGCATAGTACCGCAACAAGCAACAGCACAATCTCTCCGAGGTTGGTCGATATCATAAACTGAATCGACTTAACAAGGTTGTTGTAGATACGACGACCCTCGCGCACCGACTGCACAATGGTTGCAAAGTTATCATCCGCAAGCACCACATCAGCAGCCTCTTTCGACACATCTGTACCCGTAATGCCCATCGCCACGCCGATATTGGCAAGCTTCAACGCCGGAGCATCATTCACTCCATCGCCCGTCATCGCCACAACATTGCCAAGACTTTGGTATGCCTTAACGATGCGCACCTTATGCTCGGGTGCTACACGAGCAAAGACCGAAACACTGCCCGCCACACTGCGTAAATCATCATCGCTCATCTGCTCAACCTCGCTACCCGTAAGTACTTTATCCGACGAGGTCATTATTCCAAGACTCATCGCAATAGCCGATGCCGTAATCTTGTGGTCGCCCGTAATCATTACGGGCTTGATGCCCGCCTTTTTACACTGCTCGACCGCAACCTTTGCCTCCTCGCGCGGCGGATCAATCATTCCGACCATACCGACGAATATAAGGTTTTGCTCGGCACCCGCAGTAATTTCCGACAACTGTTCCTCGCTCGGCTCTTTGTCAATAGCAATCTCCGAATATGCCATACAGAGCACGCGCAAGGCCTTCTGTGCCATTACATTATTCTCGACGGAGAGTCGCTCTATGTCGGGTTTCTCTATTGAACGCACATTGCCATCCTCGCCTACAATGCGGTCGCATCGCGCAAGCAACTCATCAAAACCTCCTTTGGTAGCAACAAGAATAGTTTGCGCATCCTTGCGGTGGAGCGTCGTCATCAGCTTGCGCTCGGAGTCGAATGGAATCTCCGAGATACGGGGATAAGTATCATTAAGCTCATTTTGCGACACATCGCTACCCTCGGCATAAGCAACCAACGCTGTTTCTGTCGGGTCGCCAATCAGTTCGCCATTGCCACTCTGTGTTGTATCGTTACAGAGCGTACCGATAGCAAGCAACATTTCAGAGGGGGCAGGATATGCCTCCACTACCGTCATCTTGTTCTGTGTGAGGGTACCCGTTTTATCCGAGCAGATTACGGTCGTACTGCCAAGAGTCTCAACCGACGGCAGGTTGCGCACGATGGCATTTTGCTTCGCGAGTCGTTGTACGCCCAATGCCAGCACCACTGTCGATACCGCAGGCAGGCCCTCGGGGATAGCGGCCACAGCAAGACTGACGGCGGTCATAAACATCTCTAAAAGCCCACGACCATAACACAAACCGATGACAAAGATTACAGCGCAAACAATCAGGCTGATAACGGCCAAGACTTTGCCCAACTTATCGAGACGCACCTGCATCGGAGTACGCATATCCGGCACCGACTTAATCATAGCTGCAATCTTACCAACCTCGGTCTGCTCTCCCGTTGCAACGACAACTCCCAAACCTCGTCCGTAGGTAACGCTACAAGAACTGAAAGCCATATTTACACGGTCGCCAATACCGACGGTGCCCGATATGGTATCGGTATTCTTCTCTACGGGCAACGACTCGCCTGTAAGTGCAGCCTCCTGAATTTTGAGATTTACGCTTTCAATAAGTCGCAAGTCTGCGGGCACGCTGTCGCCTGTCTCAATCTCAACAATATCGCCAACCACAAGCTCGCGCGACTCGATAACCTGATGTTCGCCATTGCGGACAACCTTACAGTGCGGGGCAGACAACTTTTCAAGGGCATCGAGCGCATTCTCGGCCTTCGCCTCCTGGAATACGCCGATAATTGCATTTACGATAAGTATCGACAATATAATTATGGCGTCGGTAATGCCCTCGCCATTCATATAACCCGTAACACCCGAAATAACCGCCGCAACAAGCAAGACAATAATCATAAAACTCTTGAACTGCGCAATAAACTTTTGCCACAGCGAGGAGTGCTTTTTCTTTGCAAATTCGTTGTAGCCATCACGGACTTGGCGCTCGGTTACTTCTTCTTGGGTCAAACCCTTCTCGATGTTTGTTTTTAATCGTCGAACAATCTGCTCGACCGATTGTTGGTAATAATTCATCTGTGTGTTATTTTTTATCTTCAATGCAAAGGTAGAGCCTTATTGGAGGAAATTTATTACATTTGTCTGCCAATTTGTTTATAAAACTTCGCATTATGACCGACGACAGGGCAAAAATCCTCGAAATAGACATCGCCAAAATGACACGAGAGCGTGGCAACGACAACTTTTTTATCGATATGGATGTTGCTTCACGCGAGTATGACAACGCTGATGGACTAATTATCCGCAATGGTGTTGTGATAATCCTCTGCAAGGCAGAGGGCGGAACGATTACGGTCGATGGCAAGAGGTATAAGTTAGACCGCAACAATGTTGTTTTGTTGCCCGAGAACCATATTATCAATAATCTCGGACAAGGGTTGATGCAGCAGCAGTGTATGGTCGCCGTGTCGATAGATTATATCCTAAATATGCCCTCTCCCATCGATACCAACATATTTAGTTATTCGCGATATATCTCTGTGATTAGCGTCTCGGATACCAAATTTGATGACCTGATGGGATACTACCGCTTTATTTATAAGGAGTCGAACGAACAGAGCAGATATCAATCCGAGATTATACAATCCATCTTCTATGCGCTAATCTTGGAGATTGTCGGAGAGTATGAACGCATATTCGAGAACCAAGAACAGCAACATATTAAGTCTGACAATCTGTCGGATAGTTTTTTCAGGCTTCTGGCACAGCACTATAAGGAGCACCACTCGGTAAAGTATTATGCCGAGCGTATGCACTTGACCCCAAAATATCTCTCGACGGCCATCAAGCGAGCCACAGGTCGCTCCATTCTTGATTGGATACACGAGGCAATACTGATTGATGCAAAAATGCTCTTGCGCACCACAGACCTCACAGTGCAGGAGATTGCCGAACAACTCCACTTTTCGAGTCCTTCGGCCTTTGTTCAATTTATCAAGGCCCATACCGGCAAAACACCACGCGAACTAAAATAATCCTCTTTCCACTGCCCTATGTGCAATTTCAGCGCAAGGAATTTTCCGCTCACAAACTAGTAGCAGGTGGTCAATCATACATTATGAGATTTGCGATTACATTCGAACTTGCCGGGGGATATGTAGGTGTAGGCGAGCATATGTTTAAGATGATTTATGTAAATCCTAACGGTTTTTATTTACCTATATGTTTCCATTTGAAAGCTTCTATAGGATATGAAATTCCATCGGTCATTCTATTTGCAACTACAATATGCAATATATCCTCTCCTACCAATTTGAGAACTGTTTGGGTTTCGGGTCTACTATATTCAAACATATATACAGCAGAAATAGCACTACTTATGTCAAGCTTTTGTTGGATGTTACTAATTAACCGATATTCATTTTCGCCGCTCCACTCTTTGGTTTTTTGAAAGAATAAATAGTCCGTATGTGTATCAATAAAATTGGCAATATCGTCTTCTTTCTGAAGCATAGGAGCTTTGATGTCATCGCGATAACTAATAGCATCTTTTTTTATGGTTTTATTTGATAAATCTAATTTATCGCTATCAAGTTCTATGCAGACGCCATAACCTTTGTCACCATAATGCCCCCACATCATACTTGACATAAACCCTTTCATTCTTATTGAATAATCTAGAACCAAACTAATCTGTCTATATTTGGTTAGTTGATCATATAACTCTTGCAATTTATCAGAAGATTGTCTAGAAAAATCTGGAATTTTGATAAATTTAGATCTTTCTAAATGGTCATTTACATTATAAAAAGGCTGAAAGAGCAATGTTTTAGTATGCCAAATTTTTATAAATGTATTAAATGTTGTGTAGTGGTATAGTTTCATATATTCATAGTTATAATACTACGCGTTTGCCAGTTATTTGATTGCTGACTACATAAAAGCATATATATAGTTTGCCGTTTTGATGAGATATCGTTATTGCTCACATTCACTATTTGTCTCGGATACATCAGCGTTATCTTGCAATTGCTTCTCTAAATCACGCAATTGCTGCTCAAGTTCGCTACAATTATTTAATTTACTATCTGGATCGTTAAATGCGTAGCGAATATCATCAATGATTTGCTTTATAACTTTTATTGGGTTGATAGTCATTCTTTGATGCATTAATAAATGTTTGCGCTATAAAAATCCTCGTTTTGTCTACTACACCTCCATATCCCTAATTATCTTTTCAGCAATTTCATTGGAAGTAAAAGTATATATTTGTTGATTGTACTTATCGAATGCAATATCAAAAACTCCATCTTTTTGCAGACCGTTAAAGAATGTAATCCAAGAATGAAGTTCCGCATTACTTACATTTGTATTTGTTGGAATAATTCGATTATCGGCACCTCTCTTAATAATTTTACACTCGATAGGTGTTCTTAAATGCATTTGTGCCAACTTATACAAAAGTTGTATCTTCTCTGCTGTTGCTGTTATGACATCCCCAAATTTTAGCCCATTTTGTAACTTATTCCACTCCTTTACTTCAGATATTTGAATCCCCATTGTCTGCTTGAGAGCAATATTTAATAACTCTATTTTCTCGATAGGAATTAGATATCGTGTTTTGTATGAACTAAATAGTTGTTTTACACATGAGCAAACCTCAATATTTTGCAATATATCTCGTTCGTTCTCTTGCTGTTTGCACAATAAATTTTCTACATTTTCTATGTTAGCTAATTGCTCTTCTATTGGCTGCAAATCATTCAACCACACTGATAATCTTCCTTTGCTGACTTTTAGCCCATTTCGGGTACAATATTTCTCGGGGGCTTGTTCCCATAAGTTCCATAGTTCTTTCAGTATTTGCGTAAAAGCTACGCCATTGCTTTGCCTTTGTTTGGCATAGTTAAACGCTGGACTGTTTTGTAACCACTGTAGCCTAGCTTTTTGCCTCTTAATTGCGGATACCCTTATTGCTTGTGTCATATCTGCACCCTTCACCGAGCCCAAATTAGTAACCCATCTGCCAGACCTGCTATAAAATCCACCTTGTGTTTCAATCAGTTCTTTGCGCTTGTCTAGACTTTTCTTTGTTAGTTCTCCTAATTGATTTCTCCTATTCCCTCTTATGCTATGGACCTTTGCATGACAATCCCCACACAAGGGTATTGTCTTCGTTCCTCCCAATGAAGCAGGCACAATATGATGCCTTTCTGTCGCAGGGGCACCACACTCAAAACATACATTAGGTTCAATATAGGTCGCTTCAATTATTATTCGAGACATAGGCTTGTAGTTTTTCACAAAGTTAATAATTATCTCTGGAAAAATCTAACGAATGAGGGGAAATAATGATGGCAGCACTGGTGTTCAATGACTTATGAGGACTTTTGATGAAAGCCTCGCCGAAGCAAA
>CAZQMC010000070.1:0-9995 GCA_964594305.1 uncultured Alistipes sp.
GTGTCGCACGAAGGTCACGCCATACGCTCCACACCTGTCGAGTCGCCACAGAATATCCTGCTTATGACCAGCGAGGTTGATGTTGTGGGTATCGACGAGGCGCAGTTCTTCGACGAGAGCCTTGTCGATGTGTGTCGTCAGTTGGCCGATAGGGGTGTGCGAGTAATTGTCGCCGGCCTCGATATGGATTATATGGGCAAGCCGTTTGGTCCTATGCCGGCTCTTATGGCTACGGCCGAGCATGTGTCGAAGGTACACGCTATCTGTGTGCGTTGTGGCGACCCTGCTCACCATTCGCACCGCTTGACGGCTGATGGACAACTCGTTATGTTGGGCGAGAAGGATACCTACGAGCCTTTGTGTCGTCACTGCTTCAATGCCGCACGCAAGGCCGAGCAGGGTGAGTAATGTTTTTTTTGAAAGCGAGTAATGTTTTTTTTGAAAGAAATATATTAGAAGATGTTGAAATTTTTGCAGGCCGAGACGGTTGAAAATCTCATTGTTCCCGACAGTATTCAGAAGGCTCGCTTTGCCGAGGCTGTTGAGCAGATTGCTCGAATGGATATGAACGAGATATGGTCACAGATGGTGGAGTGGTGCATTTGGACAGGCATCAAGATTGTCCTTGCGTTGCTTATCTTCTATGTCACTCGCTGGATTTTGGGGCGTATAGTGAAGATTCTCGATGCTGTGATGACACGCCGCAGGGTTGAGGTGTCGTTACATTCGTTCCTGCTTACGGCCATCAAGACTATCGGTTATGTCTTGATATTTGTTATTCTGGTGTCGATTTTGGGCTTCGACTCGTCGGCGTTCATCGCCATTCTGGCCTCTATGGGCTTGGCTATCGGTATGGCATTGAGTGGTACGCTGCAAAACTTCGCCGGAGGTATTATGCTCTTGGTGTTGCGCCCCTACCGCGTGGGCGATTACATCGAGGCGCAGGGTGTAAGTGGTACGGTCGCCGCCATTCGACTGTTTACGACCATTATCCATACGACCGATAAAAAGACGATTTATATCCCCAATAATGTCATCTCTACCTCGATAATCAATAACTATTCAACCTCGGTTACCCGCCGTTGCAGTTGGCGAGTGTCGGTAGCCTATGGCGACGACTACGACCGTATGCGTGAGGCTATCTTGGAGATTATCGGTCGTGATGAGCGTATCTTGGCCGAGCCGGCTCCCGTTGTGCGTATCGATGCTATGACCGAACACTCTGTTGTCATCGAGGCTCGTGTGTGGGTTCGCAATACCGACTATTGGGACGTCTATGATGCCATCAACGAGGCACTTTACAAGGAGTTGCCTGCTTGTGGAGCACACCGCCCACAGCAGCAACTTGGCGTGCATCTCTCTCGTGGTGAGGAGTAATTGCTATAACTTGAAAAAAATCGCTATATTTGCATCGATAAAACCATTGAAACAAATTTTATAACTATGGAATTTAAGGATATTTTGGCTATTTCAGGACAGCCCGGACTTTATAAATATGTTGCACAGTCGGCACGAGGTATCATCGTGGAGTCACTTGGCGACGGTAAGCGTATGAGCGCATCGGCAACAGCCAGAGTAAGTGCTTTGGCCGAGATTTCTATGTTCACCGAAGGTGAGGATATCGCTTTGGCCGAGGTCTTTACCCGTATGTACGCCCATACAGGCGGCAAGGAGGCCCTTTCGTCCAAGTCGTCACCCGAGCAGATGAAGGCTTATTTCGCCGAGGTGTTGCCCGAGTACGACCGTGAGAGAGTCCATGTGTCAGACATCAAGAAGGCCCTCTCGTGGTTTAATATCTTGGTCGGCGCCGGCTTCACCGAGTTCGTCCTTCCCGAAGAGTCAACCGAGGAGTAATAGTCATAGACTATGGAGTAACTATGGGACTGTCTAACAAGTCTGATTTTTACGATTTCACCCCCGCCAGAAGTGTGTCTGACGGGGGCGATTTTTATTTTTTAGGACTTGTTAGACAGGCCCAGTTTTTTGCAATGATTTTATTGGTCGTGCTATAAAAATAGCGTTTGGGGGTACAACGAGAGCCAAAAATTTGTATCTTTGCCCCGACCAAAGAAAGGAAAGATGCCGGAGTGGTCGAACGGGCCGCACTCGAAATGCGGTGAACGGGTAACTGTTCCGGGGGTTCGAATCCCTCTCTTTCCGCAAAATGAGAATGCGAATTAGAAAACGACATCTGCTGATTAGGCAGATGTTTTTGTATATAATAGCCACCAACGAATTTATTCGATTGATGGCTATTATGTGCAAAATAACTACGCAAGGAGTCGTTTTCTAATCCGTATTATAATTTTTGCAGGGGCCCCGCGGCGAGCGGAAGGGAAAGGGCGTGCGGTACGGAGCGGTCAGCGAGTATAGCACGGCCAATCCCTTTTCCCTTTGCGCCCATCTTGGGTAATACTTCCTTAAAATCAGTGTTAAAAACGAAGGGCCTGTCTAACAAGTCCTAAAAAATAAAAATCGCCCCCGTCAGACACACTTCTGGCGGGGGTGAAATCGTAAAAATCAGACTTGTTAGACAGGCTCTTATCAGTATATTCCGACATTGATTTGTCTTTTAGTTCTTTAAGGTATAAGTAACCAAATGACCCGGTTGCCATACATGATTTCCTATGTCGAACGATTTCGTCCCCAAATTTTGGAATGTTATCTCCATTCGTGCGGCTTCGTATGTTTTAGTAGGCATCATTATAAAAGTATCAGTTCCCGGATTGACAATTTGTCCTGCCGTACCAGTGACGGTTATATTTTTTATCAATTCGAAATTCGTTGCATTGTCGCTGTAATTTCTTGCTATGGTCCATTCTTGTGTTTCGAGATTTATTGTACCTGTTCTCCACATAGCCACAAATTCTATTTTTGTGATGACATCGGCGGCAATATTGTTACCAATCGTAATCTGTACAGCCGTCATTGCATGTTTGAAGATTAGTGGTTGCGTCTTATCGTTGTCGCCGGCGATATCTTCGGTTTTGGCAATACAGAAATCGAAGTGGTTTCTAATGGCTGCAGGGATTCCATACGTGATTGTCGGGGCACTGGTAAAAGGTGTGTCCGATATCTGCATATTAGTATAGGGGCTGATGCCGTTGAGTCTGTCGTCGCCACGATAAGGGGCATAGGCATAGAAACGAATCTTGTATTGGTGTCCCGGCCAAAAATACCAATTATATGGCCCTGTTTCGGTTATGTTATTTGCACTCCATACGCCGGTGGCTGAATTGTATCTTGCGGCGATGTTGTGCATATATTCCGATGTGTGTTTCTTTGGATTCCACGACTCTGTGGCGGGGAATACGTAGGTAAATAGCCCAAATCCGCGAGAACCATACGATGAAACGAAATTAGTAACCGGTGCGGCGCGCGTGCCATATTTCTCGGCGACCTCCTCGGCGGTTAAACCCCTTCGCTCTACGGAGGTCATCTCCAAGCGCATAGGCGTCTCGGAAGTCTCGTAATCATCTTCATAAACGACACACAGAGGCTCCAATTCCCCTTCGGGTATAATGGCTCCCATATTGTCTGTGGCTCGTACTGCTGTAAATCCATCTTCCGCTACATATTCATCACTTGCAAATGCCAAAGGTTTGCGTCCATCAGGCGAGATGCTCTCTTCGGGGAATGGGTTTTCACTCTCCAAATGCACCTTGTCGCACGCACATAATACACAAGCAAGGGAAAGTATTACAGACAGGTATCGTTTCATGTATTTTATTAAAAACTCCCTACTTGCGGCGGGAGAGATTGCAATTACAACCGTAGCAAAGATAAGCAAAATGTCTGTTATAAATTAAGGTAAATGCCACATTTACATATATATTTTGTCATAATTTATATATATATTGGCACAGCAGTCGCAGCGCCAAAGAGCCTATGTTTGTAAGATACCCTTTCTATTCGGATAGATAACGCAAAAACAGCAGTCGTTTTATTGTCAAACGACTGCTGTTTTTCTTAAAATAAGGCCTGTTGCTTACAATCCGTTAGAACATCGCGGCGGCTTGAACCTGAACGACATTGTTGTGGCCCTTGCCCGAGATATAGTCCTCATAGACATAGTTCAACTGCAACTTGAAGTGCTTGATAGGCTGCCAAGCAACACCGGCGGTGTAGTTCTCTTGGGTGTTGGTACTGCGGTCGGTATCGTCGAAGCAGAACTGCTCGTAGCGGGCAACGACCATAAAATCCTTGCAGAAGCGATAGCCGGCAGTGACATACATACCGTCAGAGTTGATATTGCCTGTCTTGCCGCCAATCCACTCCGAGCGAGCCATCACAGCACCCTTGTCGTAGCATACACCTGCGGCCCAACGGTTACGAGTAGTGTAATTGACACCACCCTCGCTCCACAGGAACGAGCCCGAGATAAGCAGACCATCTACGGGGCGTACCATAAGGCGTGCGACAACATCTTTCGATTTGTTGTTGTCCTTGCAGTTGATGCCGGCACCATTGAATACTCCCAAATCATAACTCAACACCTTGTCGAAGAAGTCGCCATAGAGTTTGATACCTATATCACGACCATTTGCACCGTCCTTCTTGCCGGCAGTGTCGCTATTACCCACGAGGTAAGATATAGCCATCGGGTAGTCGATAAGTTCGAGTTTTGTAGGGCCGTAATCGGTGTTCTCGATAGAGAAGGGCACCTTATATTGACCGACACGCATCTTCAAACCATTCAAAGGCTTATATGAGAAGTAAGCATCGACAATCTTGGGTGAAGTGAGTTCGAGTTGCAATTTATAGTCTAATTTAGGCGAGATGTTGCCCTCGAAACTCATACGTACGCGGCGTAATTGGAATGTAGATGAGCCGTTGCCGTCGTTATAGTCGTAGCGAATCTGGGCGTAACCCGAAATCTTGGGCAAGGCCTTTGTGATTTTATCCCACGTAGTACTCTTCTTTTGGAGTGTGGCAACCTGCTCGTTAAGAGTTGTAACCTCCTGTTGCAGTTGCGCAATCTGTGCTGCCTGCTCTTGCTCGGTAGTGGTTTGAGCCTTGGCACCGAGCGCACCAAACAACAGTGCAATAAGTAAAAATTTCTTCATAACGTGTAGTTTATTGGTTTGCAATAATACGCAAAGGAAAGAAAATATCCTCAAACGGCAATGCGTATAAATACCTATATGCGAAGCAAATGGGGTAAGAGTGAATTATTTGCGAAAATAAATTTTGTTCTCGGCTGTCGTTGTATTATCTTTGCCGAAAGAAAGTAATATTAAAACTACTATACAAATGAAAGAGATGGTATTGGTGTCGGGTGGTGCCGGTTATATCGGTTCGCATACCGCAGTGGAACTTATCAATGCCGGTTACGATGTTGTTGTGGCCGACAATTTGTCAAACTCTGATATGAGTGGTGTGGAGGGTGTCCGCAAAATCACAGGCGTAGATGTACCCTTCGTGAATGTCGATTGTTGCGATAAGGAGGCTTTCCGCAAGGTCTTCGAGCAGTACAACTTCAACTCTGTTATTCACTTCGCAGCATTCAAGGCTGTGGGTGAGTCTGTTGCCGACCCTATGAAATACTACCGCAACAATCTGGTATCGTTTATGAACGTATTGGATTTGATGCGTGAGTTTGACCGCCCCAATATCGTGTTCTCATCATCGGCTACCGTTTATGGCGAGGCCGACCAATTGCCCGTTACGGAGCAGACACCTCGTAAGCCCGCTACCTCGGCTTATGGTAATACGAAGCAGATGTGCGAGGATATCTTGCGTGATACGGTGACGGCTTACGACGGCTTGAAGGGTATCTCGTTGCGTTATTTCAACCCTATTGGCGCACACCCCTCGGCTCTTATCGGCGAGTTGCCTCGTGGCGTTCCGCAGAACCTTGTTCCCTTCATCACACAGACGGCTGCCGGTATTCGTGAGTGTTTGAGCGTCTTTGGTGACGACTACGATACTCCCGATGGCTCTTGCTTGCGCGACTATATCGACGTAGTGGATTTGGCCAAGGCTCACGTTGTGGCTATTACCCGTATGGTTGAGGATAAGAATAAGGCGAAGTATGAGATTTTCAATGTCGGCACAGGTAATGGCGTGTCGGTGTTGGAGTTGGTGAATAGTTTTGAGCGTGTGAATGAACTCAAACTCAACTATAAGATTGCTCCGCGTCGTCCGGGAGATGTTGTGGCTATCTGGGCCGATACCTCTTTGGCTAACGAGGAGTTGGGTTGGAAGGCCGAGCGTTCGTTGGACGACACACTGCGTTCTGCGTGGGCGTGGGAGAAAAATGTGCGTGGCATAAAATAAACCCCGACGGTTGCCCGTTTAAGGTATAGAATTTCAATATAGCGTATTTCGCTAAAACGATATTAGATGAGAAGATTTATCATATTGTTGATGTTGGTTGCCTTCTGTGGTTCTACGGCGGAGGCCCAGCGTTACTTTGTTCCCAAGTTCAAAAAGAAGAAGGAGGTGCGCGAGTACCCTATGCAGAAAGATGACCGCCCCGTAGAGGTATATCTGGGAGGTACGGTAAATTTTGCGCTGGGTATGCAGCAGAGCATCAAGTATGGTGGCCAGAGTGTAGGTTATAATGACGATATTGACCTTATGGGAGGTAGTGTCTATCTGGGTGCCGATTATAAGATTGGCAAGCACTTTACCACAGGCCTTCAAGCAGGTTATCTCTTTCAGGGCAATGGTAATGCCATACCTCTGTCGGGTGTCTTCAAGTGCTATTATGGTACACCTACGCCCAAGAGTCCCTGCCGCCTTTACAACTATGCGCAGGTAGGCCCTCAGTTCTATATGGACGAGGATAGCCGTACGACGGGTATGTTGGCCGGTGCAGGTGTCGGTTTGCGACTGTTGGTGGCACGTACGATGCGTATGGAGATGCAGGTTGGCTACCAGATGAATATGCGTCGTCCCTATCCCGATTTGTCGGGGTCGTATGACTACCCGGGTAAGATAAGTTACAAACAGTATGCTCATCTGGTGCAGTTCGGCATCAATATCTATATGTTCTAAATCTGCTGATGTCAAGGGTGTAACATCGTTTAACCCGCGAGAAGTATGATACCGAGCCGCTTCAATTTTTTGAGGCGGCTTGTTTGTTGACGAGCGGCTTCTAGCGTGGAAGCGACTATTTTTTTTGAGGGGTGGAGACCTTTTTTGAGGGGAGTTTTTGAGTAAAATTGGTTGATGCCGCAGAATTTATAATGTTGAAAATCGAGGAGATATGACGAAAATTTTGCATTTTGAATTAAAAATCATATCTTTGCCACCGGTTCAGGCATAATGGGGCTCGTCTTTTAGTGTTCTGCGACGGGTTGAGTAATGCCGTAGGTTATACATTAAACTTTATAAAATTATGAAAACACTTGAAATTAAGGCAGTTAAGCGTGACGGCTTCGGTAAGAAGGCTGCCAAGGCTTATCGTCGTGAGGGTCTTGTTCCCTGTATTCTTTATGGTGGTGGTGAGGAGGTTGCTTTCACCGTTGACACCAAGGCTGTTAAGCCTTTGATTTACTCTCCCAACTCATACATCGTTGAGATTGAGATTGACGGCAAGGTAGAGAAGGCCGTTATGCGTGAGGTTCAGTTCCACCCTGTTCGTGAGCAGATTCTCCACATCGACTTCTACCGTGTTCAGGATGGTAAGCCCGTTGCTATCGCTATTCCCGTACGCCTTACAGGTAATGCCGAGGGTGTTAAGGTCGGTGGTAAGTTGGCTTTGTCGGCTCGTAAACTTACAGTTAAGGCTATGGTTGATAAGTTGCCCGATGAGATTGTTGTTGACGTAACTCCTTTGAAGGTTGGTCAGACTATCTTCGTAGGCGATTTGCAGTTCGAGGATTTGACTTTCGTCACTCCCGCAACTACCGCAGTATGTGCTGTTCGTGTAACACGTGCATCACGTGCCGCTGCTAACTAATCAGATTTATAGCAGATGAAATACCTTGTTGTAGGATTGGGTAACATAGGCTCGGAGTACGCCTCTACCCGTCACAACATAGGGTTCAGAGTGTTGGACGCCTTGGCAGAGGCGTCCAACTCCTCTTTTATGGCAGGACGTTATGGCTCTACCACGACGCTCCGCCATAAGGGCCGCCAGATAGTGCTGTTGAAGCCTTCGACCTATATGAATCTCTCGGGTAAGGCTGTGCGCTATTGGTTGGAGCAGGAGAAGATACCTATCGAGAACCTGTTGATTGTGTCGGACGACATCGCCTTGCCGTTTGGTGAGTTGCGTATGCGTAAGAAGGGTAGCCACGGCGGCCACAATGGCTTGCGTAACATCTCGGAGTTGCTGGGGCGTGAGGATTATGCCCGCATACGTTTCGGTGTGGGAGGTGACTTCGCCCGCGGCCATCAGGTCGATTATGTGTTGGGTGAGTTTTCTCAGGAGGAGGAGAAGGCCCTGCCCGAGCGTTTGAAGGTCTTTGGCAATGCCATTCTCTCGTTTGCAACAGCCGGAGCAGACCTTACGATGAATACCTTTAACAAGAAGTAGTCCGACGGCAAATGTCGGCAAAAAATATGGTCGCCTTTCTCTCGGGATTGGCGACCTTTTTATATCTGCTTCTCTTTGCCGAGTCGGCGCAGTTGATGCGTGAGGAGTATGGCGGCGAGTATGACAGCCGCAGCATCGGCTATGGGTATGGCGTACCATACACCTTCGACACCCCAAAAGCGTGGCAAGATAAGTATCAGAGGCACGATAAATAGCAACTGTCGCGACATCGAGAGAATGATTGCTCGCTTGGCCTTGCCTATGAATTGGAAGAAGTTGCCGGCCAATATAGCGAAACCTACGACGGGGAATAGCAACAGCAGAATTCTCATTCCGTGTATTGTCGCCTCGATGAGTTGTGTGGCGTTGCCCGTACCGTCCTCGCTGACGAACAGACGCACGACATACTCGGGGAAGAACTCGCACACGACAAAGCCGAGTGTCGTGGTGGCCGTACCCCACGCTATGGTCATAAAGAGTATTTTCTTCACGCGGTCGAACTTCTTGGCTCCGTAGTTATAGCCCACAATGGGTTGCATACCCTGACTCAGGCCCAGCACAATCATCGTAAAGAGGAATGCCACACGGTTGGCGATGCCATAAGCACCTATTTCGAGGTCGCCGCCATAATGCACCAACGAGTTATTGACGATGATTGTCACGATGCAGGCGCACGACTGAATCATAAAGGGTGCCATACCTATACTCAATATGCCCCGCACGATTTCACTCTTGATGCGGAAGGCTGTTTTGCGTAGGCGTAGGAAGGCATTTTTGCCGTAGAAGTGTATGATTTGAAGCAGTAAGGGTATGCTCTGACCTATCACTGTTGCCCAGGCCGAGCCGGCGATGCCCCAATCGAATACAAAGATAAATAGCGGACAGAGGGCGAGATTGACCACCACCGAGACAATCATCAGAGCCATAGCCTTTTGCGGATAGCCCGACACGCGCAGCATATTGTTCAAACCCAGATACATATGGGTAATTACATTACCGTAGAGTATCACACGCATAAACTCGCGGGCATAACCTATGGTATTTTCGCTGGCACCAAAGAAATATAGTAACTCGTCGAGATAGTATAGTCCAAGTGCCGAGAGGGCGACACCCATAATGATATTGAGTACCACTACATTACCCAATATATGCTCCGCCTCGGCTTTGTTGCCTTGCCCCAAACGAATAGATGTGAGGGCTGCCGAGCCGGCACCCACCATAGCACCGAAGGCTGCCGTGAGGTTCATCATAGGCATCGTCAGCGCCAGACCCGCAATAGCCAGAGGGCCGACACCCTGCCCGATGAAGATGCTATCCACGATGTTGTATAGCGATGTGGATACCTGCGCGATGATAGATGGCAGGGCATACCGTCGGAGCAACGAGGATAGTGAGTCGGTACCTAATGATAATGGCGAATATTGCGCGTTCATAACGGGGACAAAGTTACAAAAAAATGAGCCTGTCTAACAATAAAAAAATGTTAGGCAGGTCTTTTTTTTTGTTT
>CAZQMC010000071.1:0-9878 GCA_964594305.1 uncultured Alistipes sp.
GTTGTAAAATCATATGGCAACTGTAAGATGCGTGAGTAATAATTTGAGAATTAAGCAGATATATAAATTTGATAAATCTTAGGTTAATTTAACAGAAGTAAATGAGCGCAACTGAACGGAATTCAAAATTGAATTTAATGTCATGCCACATTAGCACAACGGATTGGCTTGTAGATACAGATATGGGTATATTGTGCTAATGGCTGGCATCTACCGTTTTTTGCCCTCGCTGCCAAATCCGTACTTGCAAGGTCGTATTTTCCAAAGGTAGATACCAATCAATTGGGTAATAGCAACCAATGTGTACTTGTGAATCAATACTTTACCCAATTGTGGTATGACGAGTGTTTCATATCGTTGCCGCACCAAATACCACTTCTAAAATCTCTTTGCTCTTTGTTCTTTCATCTTTACTCTTCCATTGGTCGGCTGATATCTGCAACCTCGGCACCGACAAACGCAATCAAATCGGCAGGGGCGATTCGTATCTGCAAGCCACGCACTCCGGCACTTATATAGATATAGTCGTGGTCGAGGCAACTCTCGTGGATATAGGTAGGAAAGCGTTTCTTCATTCCGATAGGCGAGCAGCCACCGCGAATATACCCCGTAGTGGGCAGCAACTCCTTCATTGCGAGCATCTCGACCTTCTTATTGCCCGACACCTTTGCGGCGAGTTTCAAATCGACTTCATAATCACCCGGCACAACGCACACCAGATGGCCGTTGCGGTCTCCACAGAGGATAAGCGTCTTAAAGACCGTAGCGATATCCTCGCCCAACTCTTCGGCAACGTGTGTAGCCGCGAGATTATCCTCATCGACCGTATAGGGGATAAGTTCATAGGCTATTTTGCTCTGTCGAGCAGTCGTGCCGCATTGGTCTTTTCTATCTTCTTTGCCATAAACCAATTTAATTCACAAATATCATCTTGCCATAATTTGTTCTTATAAGTAACAATATGACAAAATCAATTTTGAATTTTGAATTTTGAATTTTGAATTTCTTTTTCTGCTTTGCCTTTCAGGTAAAGTTGGCACGAATTGACGATATTCTGCCACACGATGTATGCCGTAGGTGCAACGCACGATATAGGGTCGAGGAACGACTGCGAGAGCCAGACCGCCAGCACCGTATTCTTCTGTCCGAGCGACTGTCCTCCTGCCACCTCGTCACCATAACGACGACCGAGATAGCGTCCCAGCGTAAATTGCGCCAAGCATATCACCAGAGCCACAACAGCCAAGACAATTTGCACCACCCTATTCTCGCCATTGTCAATCAAGAAGCAGGTCGTGCGACCGATAATCACGATAAGCGACATCAACCAGATATAGAACGAAATCTGGCTATGGCCGGCCACCCAACCGCTGAACTTGGGCGTGAGCCAACGACACATCTGCCCCGCCACAAATGGCAGGATAAGCATAGGTGCCACGCGTTGCAAAATCTGCAACATAGTACACTCGCCATTGCCGTAGGTGGAGAGCATAAACGGCGCAAAAAAAGCGATAAAGATATTACACAGCAGGCTATAAGCCGCCATTGTTTCGAGGTTTGCGCCCAGCATACCGCCAATAACCACCGCACCCATAGCGACGGGAGCGAGCACACAAATCATTCCGCCCTGTGCCACCACTACATCGGTCCACGACAGAGCATAGTAGGCGGCAAAACTACCCACAACCTGAAATGCCAGCAGCCACAGATGCAGCCACGAAAAACGAATCTTACGCGCATCGACACGGCAGAATGTAACGAACAGCATCGAGGCGATGAACATAGGCGTCAGCCAGCCATCGGTAGCCTCCTCGGCCCACGCCATCTCGCGGCACAGCAACGCTCCGACGAGCATACCCAAAGGCATCGACGCGGTACGGAATGTATGGTTTGAAATCTTCATATTACTTATTTTGCAATTTGAGTCGTAGCCCCTTTGCGAGAGATAAGCATCAGCCCGACGATGGTAAATAATGCGTTATACCCCAGCAATTCGAAGCCTATATAATAGTGGTAATGTGTAGCCAAAAACCACTGCAACACACCACTCAACAATGGCGACAGCAGAGCCACGACGGGAATAAATCGATTGCGTAAAACACGACGAGTAGCCATACCGAAGATGAACATTCCCAAAATAGGGCCATAAGTGTAGCCGGCAATCTTAAAAACCAGATTGATGACGCTCTCGGAAGAGATATAGTTCAGCACCACGACAATAATCGTCATCAACAGAGCCATTACGGCGTGGGTGCGTTTGCGACGCGTGGCAAGAGCCTGCTCGTCGAGGCTTTGCGACTCCTTTGCAATATCGAGCGTGAAGGAGGTGGTAAGAGAGGTAAGAGCCGAGCCGGCGGCTGAATAAGTACTTGATATAAGTCCCAGAACAAACGCCACACCAACAACTTGCGGCAATCCGCCACGAACTGCGACAAATGGGAATACATCATCACCACGCATCGGTGCCGATAACCCCGCAAAATCGATATAGCGATAGAGCAACACGCCCAAAACGAGCAACAGCAATATAACGCCGATTTGACACAGGGCCGTCAAAACGATATTTATCTGCGCATCACGCACCGTACGACAACTCATATTGCGTTGCATCATATCTTGGTCCAACCCTGTCATCGCCACGAGGCACAACACACCTCCGGCCACCATCTTCCAGAGATGGCGGGGCGAGGCAGCATCATCGGTTTGCCATATTTGCGAATAGGGAGAATCGGCGACAGCACTGCACAACTCGGCAACCGAGCCCAGAGCCATACTCTTGGCAAGTGCCACCACGCAGACCACAACACTACCCACAAGGCACAGTGATTGTATGATGTCGGTGGGAATGAGTGCCCGCACACCACCCTTGCGGGTGTATAACCACACGCATAGCATTATAAGCGAGGCCGTAAGCCAAAAAGGAATGGATAATTCATCGAAAAGAAGCAGTTGCAAAACGGCGCACACGACGAAAATTTTCAACGATGCACCTATCAACTTTGCCACCAGAAAACACCACGCACCCGTTTTGTGGGCCATAACGCCAAAGCGTTGGTCGAGATATTCGTAGAGCGAAACCACACGCAAACGATAGAAAAGCGGCACAAGCAGAAAGGCGACCACTACTTGCCCTATGGTAAAGCCGACGACCATCTGCATATAGGTCATCGAATCGGTAGCGACAGAGCCGGGGACAGAGATAAAGGTAACGCCCGACATCGCCGCACCTATCATCGCAAGCGTAGCCACCCACCACGACGTCGCCCTATTGCCAATGAAGAAGCCTGCATTATCGGCCTCTCTACCCGACCAATGCGACACGCCCAAGAGCAATACCACATAAACGACAATGGTCAATATGATGGCAATCGACGACATTTACCTTACAACTAAAAATTATTTCACCGCAAAGATAACAATTCGATACAAAAAAGTTGCAAAGCAGAATATATTTTATATCTTTGCAAGATGTGGAGCGGTTTGGAATATCGCTCCCATAAATTGGACGATTTTTTACAAACTTAACAACTTAATACACTATGGGAAAAGTACTCAAAATTAGAGATTTGACCCTGCGTGACGGCCAGCAATCATCTTTTGCTACGCGTATGACGCAGGAGCAGATTGACCGATGCCTTCCTTTCTATAAGGACGCCGGTTTCTTCGCTATGGAGGTTTGGGGCGGTGCTGTGCCCGACTCTGTAATGCGTTATCTAGGTGAGAACCCTTGGACACGTTTGGAGACAATCCACAAGGCTGTGGGTGATGTGTCGAAACTTACTGCCCTTTCACGTGGTCGTAACCTCTTTGGTTATGCCCCCTACACCGACGAGATTATCGACGGTTTCTGCCGTAACTCTATCGAGAGTGGTTTGGGCATTATGCGTATCTTCGATGCGTTGAACGACGTGGATAACGTAAAATCTACTATCAAATATGTTAAGCAGTATGGCGGTATTGCCGACTGCGCCATTTGCTACACCGTGGACCCGAAGTATCCGCAGCCCTCATTCTTCCAGAAGTTGATGGGTAAGAAGGCGCAGCAGCCTATCTTTACCGATGCCTACTTCATCGACAAGGCAAAGCAGATGGCCGCATTGGGTGCCGATATGATTACCATTAAGGATATGTCGGGACTGATTCCACCGCAGCGCGTCAGCACGCTTATCAAACTCTTGAAGAAGAATGTGAATGTACCTATCGACTTCCACACACACTGTACACCGGGTTATGGTTTGGCATCGGTATTTGCCGCTATTGCCGCAGGTGTAGATGTAGTTGATACCAACTGCTGGTGGTTTGGTGGAGGCACAGGTGCTCCCGCTATCGAGTTGGTATATGTGTTCTGCAAGAAGATGGGCGTAGAGTTGCAGGCTAATATGGAGGCTGTGGCCAAGATTAACGAGCAATTGAAATCTATCCGTAAGGAGTTGGAGGTTTCGGTATTTGGTGCCGAGAAGCCCGCTCCCAAGGCATTCAATCCTTTGACCGATACTCTTCCTGCCGAGGTGGAGGCTCTCTTCGATAAGGCCGTAGAGGCTGCCAAGTCAGAGAATTTTGCCGCATTGCTCGACGCAAGCCAGAAGATTGAGGCACACTTCGGTTTCCCCGCTCCCAACGAGCTGGTACAGAAGGCCGAGATTCCCGGAGGTATGTACTCTAACATGGTTGCACAGCTCAAGCAGCTCAACGCCGAGGATATTTTGCCTCGCGCCATGGAGTTGATTCCTTCGGTTCGTATGGATGCAGGTTTGCCACCCCTCGTAACTCCCACATCACAGATTGTAGGCGCACAGGCTGTAAACTGCGCTATGGACGAGAAGGCGGGGCGCGCTATGTACACCAACAAGAGTTCGCAGTTCGTGAGCCTCGTGAAGGGTGAGTATGGCCACACTCCCAAGGCTGTGGACCCCGAGTTCCGCTTCAAGATTTGTGGCGTGAGAGAGGAGACTCCTTACGACACATCTAAATATAAGATGCAACCCAACCCCGAGTTACCCGAGGCTGGTGGCGTGAAGTTGGCCGAGAACGAGAAGGAGGTTCTTCTTCTTGAATTATTCCCATTGGTAGCCAAGACCTTCCTTACAAATGAGAAGAAGAAGGCTTACGAGGCATCAGAGGCAGCCAAGGCTCCAAAGACCGAGGAGGTTAAGACCGAAGCTAAGGCGACACCTATCACAGGCGACACTGTCAATGCCCCACTTCCGGGCCGCGTTATTTCTTTGTTGGTAAAGGTTGGCGATAAGGTATCGGCTGGTCAGGACGTTGCAATCTTGGAGGCAATGAAGATGGAGAATAACATTTCGACCGACTACTCTGGTGTTGTTAAGCAGATTCTTGTTAAGGAGGGCGACACCGTAGCGGCAAATGCTGTCTTGATTGAGATTGTCAAGGAGTCGGAGGTTGTAGTTGAGAAGGCTGCCACAACGACTGTTGCCGGCAATACTGTTGATGCTCCTCTGCCGGGCCGTGTAATCTCTATCTTGGTTAAGGCCGGTGACAAGGTTGCCGCAGGTCAAGATGTGGTGATTTTGGAGGCTATGAAGATGGAGAACAACATCTCAACCGATTATGCAGGTACCGTTAAGCAGGTACTTGTAAATGAGGGTGATACCGTAGCGGCTAACGCTCCATTGGTAGAGATTGTATAATCCTACGATAAAGTTTCGCAAAACGCCTGTCGCAATCCTGTCGGCAGGCGTTTTTCTTTGTGTCATAATTACGGCGCAGAGTAATAAAAAGTGGGTGTTCCTGGGAAGGGAGCACCCACCATTTTACAATAAGCGATATCTATTTCTATTGCTTCTTCTTGAAGAGGTTGAGAGCGGCATTTACCAACTTCTTGGTGTCCTCCACCTTCTTCTCCTGCTCGGTTTGAGGAGTCTCCTCGGTAGCGGTTGCAGCAGCGTCACCCTCTGCCGCAGCATCGGTCGTCGTTGCACTCTCCTGCTTGCCACCCAAAAGTTTACTACCCAAATCCTGCAAAGCACTCTTGGCGGCGTTCTTTGCCAAAGACTCCATATCGATACCCACCTTCGGCTTTGAGAATGTACCACCGATAGTCATATCCACAGTGCCCAACTTCGCAACCTGACCTGCCGATGCCGGAATGGTAATAGTACCCTTATAATCGATAGTCTGGTCGAGGCCTGTCGAGCCTGACAAAAGCATCGTATAATCCTCAATCTTCAACGTAAAGGGCTTGGTATGCAGGCGGCCCTTATCAACCGTAAAGTCGATATTGAGGTCTTTGACCTTCGATGTTTTGAGCGACGGTTTCTTTACGATGTCGGCAATCTGGTCAAGGAACGGCATATTTTGCAGGCTCAAATCCTTGGTCGAGAGTGAGCCATAGGCATTGAGCGTATTGACAATGGGACTCATCTCGCCGTCGAGTTCGGTATCAATCTGCATCGTACCCGAGAAGTGGCCCGTAAGGCCCGAGAAGATAGGTGCCATCTTGCGAATGATATCCAAATCCTCGTATGCCTGTTTGAAGCCAATCTTATTGAGGCGTAAAGCGGCATCAAACGCTGCATTGGCATCTTTGGGAGTGGCATAAGCACCATTGACAACAACACTACCGCCCATAGTATTGAGCGAGAGGTTCTGCATATCGACCTTGCTATTCTTGACAATGAGCAGACCTTTTATATCGTTGAAGGTCATCTTGTTCATCTTCACCTCCTTGAATAGCGTCTGCATACGGAAATCGATATTGTCAGGCACACGCAGAGCAACGCCCTCGGTCGGAGTATCCTCCTCGACCTGCTCGGTAGCGGCCTCGCCACTCATAAAGTCGTTGAGATTGATGTGGTTACTATTCACATTAAGCGTACCTTTCAAAGTCGTACCCTTGAAGACAAAGCCCAAGTAGTTCTCGAAGCGGCTATCGAGTGTGATATCGTTGTCGCCCACATTGATAGTCGTCTGGCTCAACTCCACAAAGCGTGGCGAGAAAGCAAACTTCGACTGCTTAATCTTCACATCGGGGATATCCTTCATCTGCAAATCCATATCGTTGAGAAGCACACTACCCGATGCCTGCACCTTGTCGTACAGCGACTTCTCGATATACGACATACGGCCCTTAACGCCCATATCGGCGGTGAGCAGACCATTGAGGTTCATATCTTCGATAGGATACACATCTTTAATCTTACCCAAATCCAACTTACCCTTGGCTGTTACATCGAAGGCCAAATCGCTTATAGGTGTAGTCACATTGGCTGTAAGGCTGAACGGATTTCCCGCCAGCACGAAACTCAACGGTGCAACATTTACCACCGTAGCATCTAATGCGCCACCGGGGTTCTTGACCGTAGCGGCGATATTGATAGCATCGACACCTGCCGGCAACGACGGATAACGGAACATAGCGTTCTTCACATTCAGAGCGACGTCAAATGCGGGAAGGCTCTCGCCCACCATCTTACCCTTGGCACTTGCGGCCAAAGTTGCCACGCCATCGGTACGCAATCCGGCAAAATCCTTGGCATAAATCGCCGGCACGAGCGACAAAATCTCCTTGAAGCCGATATCGTTTGAATTGAGTTTCAAATCCATATCCATACCCTCGTCGAGCATAGCCACCCAACCGTCGATAGAGGCCTCAATGGCATTAAGACGCAACTTATTCTCGCTGAGAGTGAATTTGCTGTTTGCAAAATCGGCCGCCACGTCCATATCGGCCTCAATCTCGGCCTTGTTAAGGAATGGCACGCCACCCATACGGAATGTGAGCGACGGTGTCTCGGCAGCCAAACGCAATGTAGTCTGGTCGGCGGCGAAGTCACCCGAGCAAGAGGCGTCAAATGACAAAATCTCGGCATACATACCACCCTGGCGGTCGTCGTAGATAACATCGAGGTCGCTGACAGACAACTTCTTCAACTGAATCTTGAATGTCGAAGGCGCACTCTCGGCCTCACCGGCAGCCTGCTCTACTTGTTCCTCGGCGATAGCCTCCTCGGTCAGCTCCGTAGCCTTCATAATATCCCAATTAGGCTTACCATTTTCCAGAACAATGGCGTGCAGGCGTGTATCATCAACCAAAATCTTCGACACCTCGAAGCCCTCGTCGCCAAAGATAGACATCACATTTACAGCCGCAGTAAGTTCGCCGGCATATACCAAAGTATCGTTCTCGAACTCATCGACACCCTTCAACCAGAAATCCTTTAACGACACCGAAGCCTGCGGGAATTGGCGTATAAGGCTGATATCCAATGAGCGGAAATCGAACTGTGCATTGAGCATTTTATTGCCTTCCTGCTTTACTATCGTCTCAATCTTGCCCTTAAAAGCGATGGGCAGAACTATCAACGCCACAAAGACAACGGCGATGACGACAGCAATAATTTTAAGTAACTTTTTCATAATTAGTTATATGTTTAATTCTGTTTGGTTTCAATATTTCAAACTCTCGAAAAACACTTTCGCAAAACAAAGATACAAATTATTATAAGAAAATCGGCGCAAATGATTAAATTTGCATAGGCTTTTAATATTTTTACTTATGAGAGTAGATGTAGAGGAGCGCGTAGCCCTCGCCCGAGAACTATTCACAAGCGGATACAACTGTGCCCAAGCGGTATTTATCGCCTATCGTGACCTTGCGCAACTCGACGTAGAGTCAGCCGCCACAATAGCCGCCCCATTTGGTGGAGGTATGGGACGATTGAGAGAGGTGTGCGGTGCTGTGAGCGGAATGACAATGTGTGCCGGCTACATCGCCCCCAATGCCCTACCCAACGACAACGCCAACAAACGCAAGTGCTACGCTATGGTACAAGCCTTGGCCGAAGAGTTCCGCCGAGAGAATGGCTCTATTGTATGCCGCGAACTGCTGGGGCTCTCACAACAGAAGGACAACCCCACCCCGTCGGAGCGTACGGCAGAGTATTACAGCAAACGTCCCTGCGTGGAGTATGTCGCCACGGCGGCACGCATCGTGGGCGAAGCGATTAACAACAACGATTAACCAATAAAATTATGTCAATAGGAAAAATCAGTGCATACATAGCACTCGCTCTGCTACTTGCAGGCTCAATCTACTACTTCTTCTCGACCATCACGCCTCCCGAGCAGACTTACGTCATCGCACACCGAGGCTATTGGAAGGCCGAAGGTGCGGCACAAAACTCCATAGCGGCACTGCGCGCAGCACAGGCCATAGGTGTTTATGGCTCGGAGTTCGATGTGAATATGACTGCCAACGACTCGCTCATAGTCGTTCACGGCCCACGCCACGGCGAGATTAGCGATGTGCAGGCCTCGACCTTTGATTCGGTGCGTATGTTTCCTCTGCCGAATGGTGAGCAGGTGCCCACGCTGGCCGATTATCTGACCGCAGGCAAGGAGAACAAGGAGGTGCGGCTCATTCTCGAAATAAAGACGCACGCCACACCCGAGCGTGAGACATTTGTTGTGGAGCGCATATTAGAGGCTGTAAAGAGAGCAGGCGTGGAGCGTCAGACCGAATATATTTCGTTCAGCCGTCATATCTGCGAGGAGATAGTTCGTCTATCGCCCAGAGCCGATGTGGCCTACCTGAATGGTGACCTCACGCCCGAGGAGTTGCAGGAGTTGAATATGTCGGGATTGGATTACTACTACACCACCATTCTCGATAATCCCGAGTGGGTAAAACAGGCGCATTATTGGGGCCTGACGGTGAATATTTGGACCGTAAATGACGAGGAGTCAATGCGTAAGGCCATCGAGCAGAAGATAAACTTCATCACAACCGACGAGCCGGTATTATTGCAACAGATTTTGCGAGAACAGCGATAAGGGCGTTCCGAGCAACTCACACAAGCAAAACAAAGAGCCTGTCTAACAATAAAAAAATGTTAGGCAGGTCTTTTTTTGTTTGA
>CAZQMC010000072.1:0-9754 GCA_964594305.1 uncultured Alistipes sp.
GCGGTTATCGGGGTGGAAACGGCTTGATGCGTCACGACGGTAAGAACCGCTGATGTAGTAACGCTCGTCGTAGTTATATGAACCACGGAAGAAGAAACCCTCGGTGTTGTACTCTGTACGAGCAGAACCGGCAGAACCGTCGGTTACAGCACCACCCAACT
Source organism: uncultured Alistipes sp. (assembly GCA_964594305.1). GTDB lineage: Bacteria > Bacteroidota > Bacteroidia > Bacteroidales > Rikenellaceae > Alistipes. Next base: position 162 of record CAZQMC010000072.1, read on the forward strand.
CGGTATTCTCCTGTGAGAACATATTAGACTTTGAACCATATACATAGTTGGTTTTGAGGTTGTAGTACTCGTGACCGAGCAAAGCCTCAACAGAATGCTTACCAAAAGTCTTGGTATAGTTAATCAACTGCTGGAAGTTTACAGAGAGTACGCGGCTGTGCTGGATACTTACGATACCGTTAGAAGATGCATACTGACCGTAGTAGGGGTTAGTAACACCTGTGTAACGATACTCGTCAAGACCTACTGAACCATTGACAGTAACCTTCAAGCCATCATACAACTTGAACTCTGCAAAAGCGTTACCGTTGAAGGCATTACCCTCGGTATTCTCTGTATCGAGCATAGATGCCGACAAGGGGTTACCGTTAGCCATTACGGGACGTGCCAAACCTGCGTTGTCGCCGGCACCGTAGTCATAACGCTTGTAGCCGTTCTTGTCAATCATAATGTTACCCTCGCCATCGCGGATATAAACCGGATAGATAGGAGCCACGCGGCTGGTATAGGTAAATACGTTACCTGATGAACCGGCGTTACCCTCCTCGCCCAAGGCGTTAGAGTCGTAGTGAGAGAAGGCCATATTACCACCAACCTTCAACCACTTCTTGGCCTGATAGTCGGCACGAAGACGTGCTGTGATACGCTCATAATCAGAGTAGTGAGCGATACCCTCATCGTTCAAATAACCAACAGAAGCGTAGAAGTTTGCACGGTCTGTCGAACCAGAAGCCGATACGTTATACTCCTGACGGAAACTGCTACGGAATGCCTCATCAATCCAATCGTCGGGAGTGAGGTAGTAATCCTGACCCTTGTGAGAAACCTTGCGGCCCAAAGTAGCAGAAGGATTTACCTTACCGTTAGTACCGATGAAGTACTGGCCCTGAGGAACGTCATAAACCTGATAACCCAAACCATAAGAGCCATCAATCAAGTTCTCGTTAGCCCAAAGATGAGCATCACCCTTTGACTTGTGCTGGTCCAAGTAAGCATAGTTGTAAAGAGCATTGTAGTGATTCTCGTAGTACTGTGCAGGATCCTTAATCAAGTCATACTCCTGAATGGCACGAGAGTTCACACCCCACTTTGCATCTACGTTTACAACAGCCTCCCCAACCTTACCACGCTTTGTAGTAATCATCACAACACCATTGGCACCACGCGCACCATACAAGGCGTTAGATGTAGCATCCTTCAACACGGTCATAGACTCGATATCGGCGGGGTTGATGTTGGCCAAGTCGCCCTCATAAGGCATACCATCGACAACATACAGAGGCTCTGTGCCTGCCGAGATTGAACTAATACCACGAATGTGGATAACGGGACGAGAACCGGGCTGACCCGAAGTATTCACCAACTGAACACCGGCAACCTTACCGGCCAAAGACTGAGCGACGTTGCTCACCTGTGACTTGGCGATGTCGTCACTCTTGACAACAGAAGCCGAACCGGTAAAAGCCTCCTTCTTCGAAGTACCGAAAGCCACGACGATTACGTCCTCAATGGCGGTAGTATCCTCTTTCAACTGAACAAGAAGATTAGTTTTACCCGCAATAGCCACCAATTCGTCTTCGTAGCCGATGAATGAAATCTGCAACGAACCATTCTGTGGAGCATAGAGGGTAAACTTACCATCGGGGCCTGTAGTAGTACCCGTATTGGTACCGTCAACGATAACCGTTGCACCTACGATGGGCGCACCGTTAGCATCGGTAACTGTACCTGACACCTGCTTATTTTGAGCCACTGCCATAGCAGCCACACTCAAACAGCAAATCAACGATAGTACAATTTTTCTTACCATAAGCATTAAATTTTTTTGTACGTTTGTAATACTGTGTATTTGCCTTTTTTAAATAAAAAGGCCGCTATGGCACAACCCCGCTCAAAGCGTTGTCGAGGCGGATTTTTATATCCGAATATCGATGTCCGGTTACTATATCGCCTCGGAATCTCGTGGCGTATATGCTTGTATATCACCGCATTAACATCTTTTGTCAGATATTTTTTGCATACAATGGTTACTTTATCACTAAATTCCACGCTTATGAAAACAAAACATCATTTCAGAATAAACTTTTATGTCAAAAAGACCGAGCCTTTACGCAAAGGAGAGTTGTCGATAATGTGTCGCATATCGACCGAAGGAGAGCGGTGTGCATTTTCGACACACCTATCGGTGAAACCTCAAAAATGGAATGTGGTGGCACAGAGAGTGTTAGGGCGGAGCGAGGAGGCAAAACGAACAAACGGGTTGTTAGATGATATACGTTACGCGCTCCACGAGGCATACATCAAGGTTTTGAGTGGTGGTGAGGGGTGTTCGCCGCAAACCATACGTGACAAATATCTGGGATTGAACTCCGATGGTGTTGGTGTGGTGGAGTTTTTCCGTCAGCACAACCAAGAGTTTGCCAAAATGGTGGGGCTTACCCGCAGCGAGAGTTCGCTCAACAAGTACAAATATGTGTGTCAGCACTTGGAGGCCTTTATCCATCAACGCCTAAAAGCCGACGATGTGGCCATAGCGAAGGTTAATCAGGATTTTATCCGCGAATTTCATCGGTGGCTGGTGTTGCGAGGCTGTGGGATAAATACGGTGAGAGTATATCTGGGTGCGTTCAAGCGGATAGTGCAACGTGCCATAGGTCAAGGTGTTATGCCGGCAAACCCATTTGTGGGATATCGCCTGCACAGTGAATATCGGCGCAAAAATTTCTTGATGAAAGAGGAGTTGCGGCGGCTGATAAACTATACGGCAAAGACCGCAACCCAGCAGTTGGTGCTCGATGCGTTTTTGTTTAGTTGCTTTACGGGGTTGTCTTTTGCCGATGTAAAACGCCTTACGCTACAACATATCGTGACAAAAGGTGGTTATACCTATATATATATGTGTCGCAAAAAGACACATCACGCCGTTGAGGTTCCTTTGCTGCATCTACCCAAAACGCTCTTGTTGCGTTACCTCGACCATAGAACCGCCGAGAGAGGGGCGATGCCCCTGTTTGCGCTACCCTCAAACTACCATAGCAACAATTTACTGCGTGCCATTATGTGCGAGGCTGGCATTACGCGGCCCGTCACCTTTCACTCGGCGCGCCACACCTTTGCAACGACCGTTACTCTGGCTAATGGTGTGCCGCTGGAAGTTGTGAGTGCGATGCTGGGCCATTCCGATATAAAGACCACCCAAATCTACGCCCAAGTGCTGCAATCATCGGTACAATCGGCCGTAAAACACCTGTCAAAAGAGATAAATTCTTATTATTTTTCAACGACAAACCACTCTTTATGCAGTTTACGTCCGTAAATATTGATGTGGTTTTTGATATAAATTATATGGTTTTTGATACGAAAAATAACGATTTAAAACATTTTGAACAATTTGTGTTATATATTTCAAGTTAAGTTTGCAAAATAATGCAAAATTTTCACATTTATATGCACCCGCTTTCAATGCGAAATATTATATACAATATTTGCTTACTACTTGTAAGTATTTGTGCGAGAAATGCCTACAACGTATTATTTTCCTAAAATTATTTATTAAATTTTTTGTTATTTGCGAATTATGAATTAACTTTGCAAATGTGTTTTTATTTAAAAAAGGCAAATACACAGTATTACAAACGTACAAAAAAATTTAATGCTTATGGTAAGAAAAATTGTACTTTCTATCGTGGCGATTCTGTCATTGAGCGTCGCTCTGGCACAGAATCAGCAAGTGACAGGTACGGTGAAAGATGCCGCAGGTGACCCCGTCATCGGAGCAACAGTGCTTATTGATGGCACCAGCATAGGTACTACCACCGGCCTTGATGGTCGTTTTGCTATTTCGGCTCCGGCGAATGCCGTATTGAGCGTTTCGTTCATCGGTTACAATCCCCAGAGAATCGAATTGGCGGGTAAGACTTCGCTTCAAATCGTCTTGGAGGAGTCTTCACAGAAAATCGACGACGTGATTGTCGTAGCGTTCGGTACTACCAAGAAGGAGGCATTTACGGGTTCTGTATCTGTATTGCGCTCGGAGGATTTGGAGAACCGTCAGACTACCAACGTAATGAACGCTTTGGTTGGTTCTGTTGCCGGTCTTCAAATGCGTGGTAGTTCTGGTCAGCCCGGCTCAACAGGTTCTATCAACGTGCGTGGTTTGAGTTCTATGTACGCCACCATCGATCCTTTGGTTATCGTCGATGGTTCGCCCTATTCGGCAAGCCTTTCAAACATTGCACAGTCTGATATCGAGTCTGTTACAGTGTTGAAGGACGCTGCTTCGGCTGCCTTGTATGGTGCGCGTGGTGCTGCCGGTGTTATCATCGTTACTACCAAGCGTGCTTCTTCAAAGAAGGCCGTTATCAACGTGGATATGAAGTGGGGTGTGAACTCCCGCGCTATTCAGGAGTATGACGTTATCACCGACCCGGGTGAGTATTACGAGGCTTACTACTCACAACTCTACAACCAGTACTTCTATGGTCAGGGTATGGACGCTGATGCGGCTAACCTCAAAGCCAACCAGCAGATGTTGTCTGATTTGAAGTACAACGTTTATAGTTATGGCGAGAACGAGCAACTTATCGGTACAGATGGTCGCTTGAACCCCAACGCTACACTCGGTCGTGCTCTCGAAGGCACCAATGGTAACTACTGGTTGACTCCCGACGACTGGATTGACGAGACATATCGTAGCAGCCTCCGTCAGGAGTATAACGTGAGCGTAAATGGTACTACCAACCGCACAAACTACTATATGAGTGCCGGTTACTTGCGTGACGAGGGTATTATCCACCACTCTGACTACGAGCGTGTTACTGCTCGCTTGAAGGCTGATTATGCTGCCAATAAGTGGTTGAAGTTGGGTGCAAACATTGGTTTTGTTAGTTCAAAGTCACACCAGCAGACTTCGCAGGGTTCTTCGGGTAGTTCTACCTCTACTTTCGCATTTACCTCGATGATTGCGCCTATCTATCCTGTATATATCCGTCAGATTGACGAGAATGGCAATCCTTACATCGTTCGCGATGCGCAGGGTAAGAAGATGTACGATTACAGTGCCGGTGCTTCAAGTTACCCCGGTTTGGTTCGTCCTTACCTCTCAACAGGTAACCCCTTGGGTTTGAACGAGTATGATAAGACTGTGAGCGGTGGCAACCAGTTGAACGGTACATTCACTGTTGATGTTGATATCACCTCTTGGTTGAAGTTCAACGCTACATCTATGATTAACTGGGGCTTCTCAGAGGCTTCTTATATGGCCAACATGTTCTATGGCAACTCTGTTGCTACGGGTGGTGCTGTCACAAAGTCTAATACTCACTCATTCCGCACCAACAACATTCAGACATTGACCTTCGCCAAGACCTATGGCAAGCACGATATCAATGTTATGGCCGGTCATGAGTACTATCGCACTCGCGTTACTTACCTTTCAGCAAAGGGCCAGGGCTTGTTCTCGCCTGAAATCCCCGAGATTGACGCTACTGCAAAGAAGGTGGATTCATCTTCTTACACCTCTGGCTACAATGTTGAGGGTTGGATGTTGAGCGCACAGTACAACTACGACACCAAGTACTATTTGTCGGCATCTTATCGTCGTGATGCTTCATCTTACTTTGCAAAGGACCACCGTTGGGGTGACTTCTGGTCAGTAGGTGGTGCATGGCTTATCCAGAAGGAAAACTTTATGTCGAATGCCTCTTGGATTGATATCTTGAAGTTGAAGGCTTCTATTGGTCAGCAGGGTAACGACAGCATCGGCCAGTGGGCTTATGTTGATTTGTTCCAACTTATCAAGAACGATGATACCTCTATGTCATCTTCATTCTATCGTAAGGGTAACCCCGAGATTACTTGGGAGACTACTACCAACCTCAACGTGGGTGTTGAGTTCAGTTTTTGGAATGGCCGTTTGAGCGGTACTGTTGACTGGTATCGTAAGAAGACTTCTGACTTGCTCTTCTGGGTATCTATCCCCGAGTCATCTGGTACTCGTGGTATGTATCAGAACGTTGGTGATATCCGCAACTCTGGTATCGAGGTTAGCCTTTCTGCCGACCTTATCCGTACCAAGATGGTTACTTGGAACGTAGCAGCCAACCTCTCTCACAACAAGACAAAGATTCTCTCTTTGCCCGCAGCCAAGATTTCTAACGACTTGGGTGGTTGGTCAGAGGCTACACCTAACGGATACAACGCTTACTGGTATAAGGTAGGTGGCGAGATGAACAACGTATATTTGGCACACTACGAGGGTGTTGATGAGCATGGTCAGGCTATGTTCCGTAAGACCGTATGGCTCACCGATGCCAATGGCAATTATATCCTCGACTCAAAGGGGCACCGTCAGGTTGACCACTACACCACTACTTACGATTTCAACGACGCTACCCAGTATGAGCACGGCAGCTTGATGCCCGATGTATTTGGTGGTTTCTCTACCAGCCTGCGTGTAGGTAACTTCGATATCGCCGCTACATTCGACTATCAGATTGGCGGTAAGGTATATGATATGCACTACCAGTCTTTGATTGCTCCGGTTGATACTGCTTCTGGTGCCGGTACTACCTTCCACAAGGATTACAAGAAGGCTTGGTCACCCGACAACACCAAGAGTAATATGCCTCGTTGGCAGTATGGTGATGACTATTCGGCTGCATCATCAGACCGTTTCTTGACCGACGCAAGTTATCTTAACTTCCAGTCGTTCACCGTGGGTTATACTATCCCCGAGAAACTCTTTAAGAACCACCTTAAAATGCGTATCTACGTTGCCGGTGAGAACCTCTGCTTCTGGTCTGCACGTCAGGGTCTTGACCCACGTTACGCATTCGAGGGTAATACATCTATTACGGGTTATTCACCTGCTCGTACAATCTCTGGTGGTCTGCAATTGACATTCTAAGATAGTTTTGATGTGAAAATGTTAAATATGCAAAAAAGTATGAAAAATATATTGAAAATAACTACGGTATTGCTGGGTGCTGCCGTTCTTGCTACGGGTTGTATCAAGGAGATTAACCCGCAGACCAACATTGCAACCCAGGATCAGGTTGCCAATGCTCCCGGAGCATTCGACAACTATGTAAATGCCATCACAGCCACCTTGTGCGGCCAGTATGAGTTCGGTTCAAGTTATGCTTATGACCTTGGTGGTTACCCATCATTTATGACTCATTGGGCTTGCATCGGACAGGATGTTATCCCCGGCAATCACGATGGTTCATGGATGAGTGCCTGGTACACATCTGGTACCGGCCTTGGTCCCAGATATTTGGTTTGTCAGTTGCCTTGGACCTACTATTATGGTTGGATTAGCAACTGTAACCGCGTTCTTTCATTGACAGGCGATAATCCTGCGGATTCACAGAAGGTTGGTGCAGGTTTTGCACACGCTGTTCGCGCATTCTGCTATATGGATTTGGCTCGTATGTTTGCACAGGAGACTTACGCTTTGAATCCCGAAGCCATCACTGTTCCCATCGTAACAGAGAATACTTTGGACCTTACAAACAATCCTCGCGCTACAAACGAGGTTATGTGGCAGTTCATCATCGACGATTTGAACAAGGCCGAGGAGTATTTGGCTGACTACGACCGCGCCGGTGATAAGACAAAGCCCGATGTAAGCGTTGTTTATGGTTTAAAGGCTCGTGCTTACCTTACTATGGAGAAGTTCGCCGAGGCCGAGACCTATGCCAAGAAGGCACAGGATGGTTATACTATGCTCACCGAGGCTCAGTATCTCGACCACTTCACAGCGTTCAACACTCCTAACGATGCTTGGATGTTCTGTGTAACTTATAAGGCTGACGACCCTGCTATCTTGGAGAACGACTCTGATAGTAACTGGGGCTCACAGTGGTTTACCGAGTGTGGTGATTCTGGTTGCTTGTATGCAAGTAACTATGGTGACCCCAAGTATATCGACGCACACCTCTTTGAGACTATTCCCGCATCTGACTTCCGTAAGATGTGCTGGGTTGACCCCGCTGTCGATGAGTTGGAGAGCGAGGCAGCGATGCTCGAATTCCTTGCTCCTTACACCGATTACGGTCACTCTTTGATTGGCTCGGCTGCCGCTTCAACTGCCGGTACAGTTGGTCATATGCAACTTAAATTCCGTGCTGGTGGTGGTGCTGCCGGTCGTGCAGATTCTTACAAGGCTACCGTAGTATCTGTACCTTTGATGCGTGTCGAGGAGATGTTGCTTATTGAGGCCGAGGCTGTTGGTATGCAGGAGGGCCGCGAGGCCGAGGGTAAGAACCTGTTGTTGGCATTTGCCCAGCAGCGTGACCCCAAGTACGCTTACGATGATGTAGCATCTTTGCGTGACAATATCTGGTGGCAGCGTCGTGTTGAGTTCTGGGGCGAGTCTGCTTTGGCAACATTCGACATCAAGCGTTTGAACAAGGGTATTGTTCGTAGTTATGCAGGTACTAACCACCCCGAGAGTTACCGTTGGAACACCACAGGCGTACCACAGTGGTTTAATCTCTGCATCGTTCAGACCGAGACCAACTACAACTTGGCTTGTGTAAACAATCCTACGCCTATTGCTCCCACCGAGGACTCACCTGAACACGTATGGTAAATCTAAAACGAGAAAAGAGAATTATGAAAAAGTTATTATATTCACTTTTGATTGCTTTCGGAGCAATCGCGTTGGTTGCCTGCTCGGATAGTGAGGGTACCAACCCCGGCCACGACGGCACTCCCGTTGTTACCATCTACCAATACACCCCGGGAGATGGATATAATCCGGATAATGACGTTGCATTGCGTTTTGTGGCAAACAGTGCTACAAAGGAACTCTACTACTTGGTTGAGAAGACCGAGGATAAGGAGGCTTATATTCAGTCTAATGGCGCAGATGCTTATGCTGACTATGTAATCGAGAACGGTACCAAGTTCGAGGATGCAAGCGTGTCTAACGATGTTATTGAGACAGGTATGGAGGGCCCATACACCATCACTGCTGTATGTGTAGCCGGCTCAAAAAAGTATCAGTACACATCGGAGTTCTTGGGTCTTGCTTGGACTACTCTTGCTACCGGTACTTACAAGTATGGTATTCTTGCAGGCTTCGGTATCACATCAGCTCCTACTACACTCCAGAAGTGTGATATGGACGAGAATCTATACCGTTTCAAGGATTTGGGTGGTGAAGGTTATCACTTGAAATTTACCACACTTCCCGATTACACCGCAGAGGACGATTATGGTACATACACTTATATCCGTGTAGAGCCTCAAACAACTGCGTACACTTATGGCAATTATGGTGCTGTTTTCACTCGTGATATCGGCTATTGGCAGGGTGATGCCGCCTATGTTACAGAATATGGATATGAGGGTGGTATCTATACAAGCGGCGATACAAACTTTGTATTCTTGATGCTTCAATATTATGTCGCATCTGGTGCAAGTTTCGGTTATAACAACTACGACACATTTACTCCCGATGCAACCGAGGGTGGTGATGACACAACAGGTGGCGAGAACTAATCCAAAAGTTCTTTAACCTATATTTTGAAATGAGCCTGTCTAACAAGTTTTGTTAGATGGGCTTTTTTTATATTTGTGACGAT
>CAZQMC010000073.1:0-9097 GCA_964594305.1 uncultured Alistipes sp.
ATCTACCAACGAATTGCATTATTTCCCAATTTCCTGCCATTTTCTCGCGAGTTCTCCCTATATTTGCGTATAACAAATACGCATTTTTTTTATGTTGAGACTATCGCTTATCATTGCTACCTACAATCGTGCCGATTTGCTCATAGGTGCGTTGCAATCTGTCGTGGCCCAATCGGCCGAGCGAGAGAAGTGGGAGTGCGTGGTAGTTAACAATAACTCTACCGACTCTACCGTCGAGCGTTTCGAGGAGTTTGCTGCTTCTCACCCTGAATTTAATCTGCGTATGGTCACCGAGACAAATCAGGGGTTGTCGTATGCTCGCAATCGAGGCATACGAGAGAGTGAAGGCGAATATATAGCCATCATAGATGACGATGAACGCATAGCACCCGAATTCGTCGAGGCCTATATAGAGTTGTTCGACACTACACCCGACGCTATGGCGGCAGGTGGCCCTATTGTGGCGGAGTATCAGACAAAGCGACCTCGCTGGATGTCGCGTTTTACCGAGCGCCCGATTGCAAATACTATGTATTGGGGCGATAAGGTGCGTGAGTTCCCCAAGGGACGTGTTCCAGGAGGTGGAAATATGGCGTTGCGCCGCTCGGCTGTCAAACGATATGGAGTATTTGATACCTCGCTGGGTTATGTCGGGGAGTCGTTGTTCGGTGGCGAGGAGTGCGATTTGTTTGAACGATTGCAGATTGCCGAGGCGAAGTATTACTATGTGCCGAAGGCGGTGATGTATCATATTATCCCCGAGCGTAAATTGACCGACGAATATTTCGAACGTCTATGCCATAATGTGGGTAAGAGCCAGATGTGTCGTGCCCGCTATTATCATCGTGAGGGATACCTGCGCAGGGCCGAGATTTTCAAGTGGGTGGCTACGCTTGTTCTGGCGTTATGGTATTTCGTGACGTTGCAGTGGGGCAAGGCGAAATATATCGTCAAGATGCGATATCATATTTCGTGTGGAATATACGGTAAAAAGTAAAAAAAATAGTGGTTTGCAAACCACTATTTTTTTTACCGTTACATCGACAAAATCTTTACTATGTCGAGACCTTTGAGGTCCATCTTTTGTGAGTGGGCGACGGCCTTCTTGAACGGCACATATACCAACTCTCCATTCTTTATTCCAATCATCACATTGCGCTGGCCCTCCGATAGTGCCTCAATGGCCGTAGCACCCATCTTTGAGGCCAATATGCGGTCTTTGGCGGTAGGTGAGCCTCCTCGTTGCAGGTGACCGAGAATCGTCACACGAGCATCAAACTCGGGGAACTCCTTCTTGATGCGCTCGGCCAAACCCAATGCTCCGCCTGTTGCTTTGTTCTCGGCGACAAGGACAATAGCCGAGTTCTTGCTCTTGCGGAAACCGTTGTGAATAAGGTCGGCCAATTGGTCCACCTCGGTCTCTCGCTCGGGGATAATGGCCGCCTCGGCACCCGAAGCGATGGCACCATTAAGTGCAAGATAACCTGCCGTATTACCCATAACCTCGACAAAAAATAGTCGCTCGTGACTGCTGGCCGTATCGCGCAATTTATCAACTGCCTCGATGATGGTGTTAAGGGCCGTATCGTAACCTATGGTCTCGTCGGTGCCATCGACATCGTTGTCGATTGTTCCCGGAAGTCCCACGATAGGTACATCATACTCCTCGGCGAAGAGTTGTGCGCCCGACAGAGAGCCGTCACCACCGATGACAACCAATGCGTCGATACCTGCGGCCTTCATATTTTCGTAGGCCTGACGTCGTCCCTCCTCGGTGCGGAACTCTTTGCTGCGTGCCGTTTTGAGGATTGTGCCACCCTTTTGTATGATGTTACTTACACTCTGCGATACGAAATCGACTATCTCGCCTGTCACCAAGCCGTGATAGCCTCGCATAATGCCTTTGACCTTGTAGCCGTTGTATATGGCCGTACGAGTGACGGCGCGGATTGCGGCGTTCATACCCGGAGCATCGCCGCCCGATGTGAGTATGCCGATACATTTAATAGCCATAGCCTTATCTGTTTTTGTTTATATACCATTGCAAAAATAGCATTTTTTTCGATACGCAGTCCCATTTTTACTCATATAAACATACAAAAGAGCGAGAACACCCTACAAAGATGTCCTCGCCAATACCCTCGCGGGTGGTTTTTTGATTGCTTATGGTGTGTGCTATTGCTCTTTTATCGAGGCTCTTATGCTGCCATCTTCATCGCTGACCGAGATTTTTACTCCGCCGATGTTCATCGTAAAGCCATTCTTCTCCTCTTTGAATGTGGCAATCTGCTCGTCATCGACCATAATGCCGTCGGTAGAGATTTTTAGCACCGACTTGCCATTTTCGCTTATCTGTATGCCGTCGCCACCAAACTTTATGTTGGCCTCCAAGGCCTCCACCTTCTCGCTCTCGCCCTCCAAGGTCATTGTCGTCTGCCCAAGAACGTGTGTGCGGGCTACGGTGCCGGTGCCGTTGTCGTTCTTCTTGCCCTCAACCTTTTTGCGGAACTCATCGACCTCCTCCTCGCTGAACTCGTCATAGAGGATATTGGTATCGTTCTCGAACACAGAGTCAAAGGTGTTCTCTATCTGGTTACCGAAATCGGCCTTCGATTTTATGGCCGATACGGTCATTATCGCTAGCGATATAATCCAGATGATGAGTATAGCCATCAGGGTTTTGTTGTGAGGTCTGTGCGAACCGATAAACGCTATCGAAAGGTATATAAGCGTGAATACCGGAATCAATACCACAAGGAAGAACGACAATAGGGCCAATCCTGTAGCAAAGTCGAAGGCTATCATAGGTATTGAACTCAATGCAACAATTCCAAGTACGCTGCCACCAACGACAAGACCTATCAATATCAACGCGACGATGATTTTCAGTAGAATGAGCATTATGCTACCCAATGTCATCACGATTTTTGCAATTAGCGTACGCTCACGCTCATCGGGCGCACTTTGGGTATTTGCTTTAATGCCCTGTGCCGTGATGCGCTCACCCTGCTGTTCGAGTTTCTGGCGCGCAGATGATGCCGCAGGCACCGAGAACCACATGACAATATATGCAATTATCATCAGTCCAAACATGTTACCCATCAACGACGATATCTTATACATAAAGAACCAGTCAAAAATATTCAACTGCCCGATAACCGATAATAGCAGCGGTGCAAACATCGCCAGACGCACCCAAGTGGGGTCAATATCGAAATATTTCGCCATTCCGGCACACACGCCGCCCAATTTGCTATTAGCCAAATCGCGGTACAAACGACGCGGGATGCGAGGATTTCCATGTATGTCGGTATGCTCGGCATTGCGGGTATAGCTCTCGGCTTTCTCGTCATCAATCTCGTGAGGTGTGCCCAACTGCTTGATTATGTTGTCGATAAGCGGTTTGGCTACTACGCCCTCGGCCGACTGTGTCGAGAGTATCAGTTCGGCAATACGCGCTTCGATGTCGGCCAGAATCTCCTCGCCGTCGGGGTCCTCCTCGTAGGCCTCGCGCAGTGTGTCGATATATGTGTTGAGTGCATCGTAGGCATTCTTCTCCAAGGTGAATGATATGCCGCCAATACTGCACTTTTTAATCTCATTCATAGTGTATTAGTTTTTTGATTTGAAACTCCTTTCCACACCTCTCTTACAAAGGCTTGATACTGCCGCCCGATGATGTCTCGGGGATAATGCGACCTTCGCCCGTATAACGTACCGAACCGCCAGACGAGGCCTTCGCTGTGAGTTGCTTTGCGGCATTTACCAAAACCTTACCTGCCGACGAAGCCTTGGCGTTTGCCATCTCCAATGCGGGGCATTTCTCGGCGCAAATCTTGGCAGCCGAAGAGGCTTCGGCATAGAGTGTGCCCACCTCGCCTTCAATGTTGATGTCGGCCGACGAAGATGCCTTTGCCGAGCAACGCAAGGCAAGGATATTTACCTCGACGTCCGAAGCCGATGAGGCCTCAATGTAGCCGTTGTCGGCCTTGATGATACCCTTGATATCGGCCGACGATGATGCGTCGATAGAGAATGTGGTGATGTTGGCGCGTGCGAAATTCACCTCGGCCGCCGATGAAGCATTGATAACAAACGCCTCAACCGAAATAGTGGGGATTACCTCAACTTTGGCAGCCGACGAGGCTTCAATCTTGGTGATGTTGGTGTTGGCCGGCATATTGACAATAACCTGCACATTGCTTATCGAATTTACATCGTCGTCGATTGATACCTCCAACTCGCCATCTTCAATCTCCACCTCGACATAAGGCATTATGTTGTCGTTGGCATAGATTACAATATCGTTACCCGTACGCTCCTCTACCACAACCTTTACGCCGCGCGAGGCCTCTATCTTGGTATAATCTTTCGTAAGGGTTATTGTCTTCGAGATGATGTTGTCACTGCCTTTCAGACGATAAACCTTCTTGCCATCGCCGCTCTCGGTGGCCCAAAGCGACATAGGTGTCGTAAGTAAAAGAGCCACACAAATTGCTATAATCTTTTTCATAATATTTCTCTGATTTAGTCGGTTAAAAATCTATTTTCCACGAATTACCTTAATCTGCTCGACCAACTCGTCCCACGCCTCGTCGAGCATTGCGAGTTGCTGGCGACCTGCCTCGGTGAGCATATAATATTTGCGTGGAGGGCCTTGTGGCGACTCCTCCCAGCGATAGGTCAAAAGACCTGCATTCTTCTGTCGTGTGAGGATTGGGTAGAGCGTTCCTTCCACAACAATCATCTGCGCGGCTTTCAGTTCGGCGATGATTTTCGGCGCGTACGAGTCCTCGCGAGAGAGTATTGCCAAGATGCAATATTCGAGGATACCTTTGCGCATTTGGACTTTTACATTTTCTTCGTTCATATCTTTCCTCCTATTTTTTGAATTTTGTCAAAACGTATTGAGTCATCGAGATAATTGTGACTACGAATATTGTGAATATCATAAGGCAATCTATTATTTTTTGTTATATGTTATGTCAATTTTGTGAACGGGCTCTTCGGGGATAATTATCCACAAGATAATGTATAATAACAGTGAACTTCCGGCAAAGAATCCCAACAGGATAAGTACAATACGCACCATCGACACGTCCCAACCCATATGGTCGGCAATACCGCCGCATACACCGGCTAGGATACGGCAATTTCGCGAGCGATAAAGTTTTTTGCTTGTCGAGGTCTCTGCCTGTTCTGCCTCGTCGTTTTCCGTTGAGTCGTCGGCTTTGCGAGATGTCTTGCCGAAGGTCTCGGGTGAGCCAATCTGCTGAATGGTACTCTCGACGGTAGAGATAGTAATGACCATCATAGATGATGGGACCTTCTCGCGGAAAATCTCGGCTACGCGAGTCTCAATGTCGGCAAGGGTTTCGTTGTCCTCCTCGGGCATACGTTGCGAAACATCGTCGAGATAGGCCGTCAGTTTTTGGTAGGCGTTCAAATCCATCGTAAAGGCCTGTCCTCCGATATTAACATTGATAGTCTCTTTCATAATATGTGTGTTTTAGTATGGTTAAATTACTTTTCTGAATATTTTCACACTACAAATATATGAAAAGTTTTTATACTTTGTATCGCAAAGTAGTAATTTTTTTCAAAATAGTGCAAATTTTTTGCAGTTCTCTATTTTTAATAGAGAAAATTTTTCAAAAAAAATATGCGATGGGCGAAGAAAAAGAGAAGAGTTGCCGTTTTTTGTGTTACGACAACTCTTTTGTTTGCTGTTTTCGGGAGTGAGGACTACTCCTCAAACCACTCATAATTGGGCTTGTCGCCCATCTGATATACGAGCGTGCCACCATCGACAATTGCCGAGAAGGGTATGCGTGTGGAGTGCCACTCGCGGCCATTGAGCCACATCTTTTGAATGTAGGTGTTTTTGTCGGAGTTGCCTTTGGCTTTGATGGTAAAGGTCTTGCCCTTGTAATAATTGCCGTCGAGATGTATGGTAATCTCGCGGAACAGCGGCGAGGTGATATCCAACTCCGGCGTTGCCGCCACACCTCCGTCCATTTCGAAGAGGCCCATAGCACTCATAACATACCACGCCGACATCTGACCTTCGTCCTCGTCGCCCTCCCAACCGTGATAGGGCGTAGAGCCATAATAAGAGTTCAGAATTGCACGCGACCACTTCTGCGCAAGCCACGGCTTACCCGAGTAATTAAATAAGAACGGCGTACACATATTCACCTCGTTGCCGTGATTGATATAGAACTCGGCCGACTGTCCCATCGTGCGGTCAAATACGTGCGCTGCGAAACGGTGCTTCTCCGACTTGGCAAAACCCTCCTCCAAGCGCGCATTGAACTTCTCCTTTCCGATGAGGTCAATCAAACCATCGATATCGTGTGGTACATACCACGAATATTGCCAACTGTTACCCTCAATAAATCCCTGATTCGAGAATACATCGAAGTTGGGGTCCCACTCGCCCTGTCGGTTGCGTTGCATAACATATTTTCGCTCGGGGTGGAAGACATTTTTATAGTTCATCGAGCGCTTCTCCAAAGCCTCACCCTCGGCGGTTTTGCCCAATGCCAAAGCCAACTGCGCCACGCACCAATCGTCGTAGGCGTAGTCCAAAGTCTTTGACACCACGCCATCTTCACGAGGCATATATCCGTGGCGGATATAACTGTCGAGTTGCGGGTTGCCCATCCAACCGCGGCAGGGGTGCCAGCCTCCCGACTGTGTGACATTCTTCTTTACAGCCTCATAAATCGCCTCGCCATCGTGGCGTATGCCCTTCTGATAGGCGGCAACCATCAAGGCCGTTTCATGAGAGCCCTCCATAATGCCCGAATACTCCAATCCCGCAGGGCCTTTGCCTGTCCAGCCGTTGTGGCGGAAGAGTTCGAGTTGGGTGGTAACCCAATTATCCATATAGCGTGGCGAAATAATCGACCACAGGCCGTTCAAATTCCAGAAACTGTTCCAGAAAGCATCACCGCCATACATCTCGCCCTTGCTCACTTGCTGCACCTCCTCGCACGCATCGACATATTTACCATTCACGTCGCTCCACGTCTGCTTGCCGGCATACGAGCGGTAGAGGTTTGTATAGAACTTCACTTTGTCCTCCTCGCTGCCGCCCTTAATCTCGATGCGGCCCAAGAGGTCATTCCACTTCGAGCGTGTCGCTGCGGCTACGCTGTCGAAATCATATCCAAGTGGAGCCAACTCGGTCTCCATATTCAGACGAGCCTGCTCGATGCTCACGAGCGATAGGGCAGTGCAGACGGTAATCTCCTCGCCCTCGGTGGTGGTGTATAGTGCATAGACTCCCAAATCGCCATTGCCGGCAATCTGCTCTATATTGTTTTGCTCACGACCGTTGTTCCAGCCGTTAAGTTGGCGGAAAGGCTTGCTGAAACGTATAATGAAATGGAGTTTATAGTCGTTCCAACTACTCCAATTACCCGAATTGCAGTCGGCATAACCCTCCAACTCGGTGTCGCTGACCTTGGTTATGCGGGCATCTTTGATATGAAAACCGTAGTCCCACTCGGTGGGGAATAGCAGGTCGATAAGTACGCGCGACTCCTTACGCTCCGGGAAGGTGTAGCGATGAATACCGCAACGTGTTGTGGCTGACAACTCGGCTTTCACCTCGTGGTCGTAGAGATATACCGAATAGTAACCCGGTGAGGCCACCTCGCTCTCCTTCAATATTCGTGAATGATAGCCCGAATTGGCTCCCTTATAGGGCGAATCGACCGAGTTGTTGGTAAGCGCAAGGTCGGCCGTTGTGGGCATCAGCATAAGTCCGCCCATAGTCCAGGCGTGCAGATGACTAAATCCCGATACACTACCGATGGCATACTCATAACCACCCATCCATACATTACCCTGATTGTCGGGGCCGAGTTGTATCATACCGAAAGGCTCCTGCGCATAGGGGCCCAGCATCCAACGCGAATTAGATGTGCCGATAAACATATCGACATAGTCGGCCGGTGTCTTTTTCTGTTTTGCCTCTGCGGGCATCACACAACCGCATATCAGGGCGGCAAGTAAAAGGATTTTTATCTTCATAGCAATTGAATTTTTCTCGAAAATGAAAATTGACTTACAAAAATAGGAAAAATATGCCGAATTATAAAAATAAAAGAGGCTCAACCATCAGGTGTGAGCCTCTAAACATTGTATGACGCTATGCCGGATTAGTAAATCAACTCCATCTTATCGAGCCATAACTTACTATCGGAACTACCCGTAAAGTAGTCACCCAGCATACTCGACGCACACGACACGATGATATGCGTAGGCTTGCGCGAGGTCGAGACATATTCGATGGGTATTTCGGCGTGAATCCAGCCGTCGGTAGATTTATCCAAAGTGATGCAACCGTAGCCGATGACATTCTCTCCCTTGGGGTTGAAGAAGGTATCCTTGTCGGTGGTATTGACGCATACGGGGCTATCGGGCTTACCTCCATATACGCGGTAATCCCAGTCACCCAAGGCTATAAATACCTGTCCGCGGTCGTTATCTCCCACCTTCACAGGGTCGTTGTCGGGTACTTCGCCCAGACAGTCAATCTTTCCGCTGTTATATTTGAGCCATACCGACAACTTGCGAGGACGCAGGGTGAAAGGACGGCCGAAATTAACCTTACCGCCACTCGTGCCTATAACGCCACCGAACTCGCCTACAAAGATGTTACCTGCGGCAAACTTAATGCCCACCACGTCCATAGATTGCAGACGAACAGAGTAACGGCCATCGACCTTATCCTCCGAGTCGGGGATAGTAATGGTGTATTTCTGGCCACCGATTGTCGAGCCCTCATTTCCCGAGCACCACCACTTCGTTTGGTTCTCCAAAATCGCCGAGGCGGGGTTATAGAATGAGTTGTAGGTCTTGCTCTCGGCATTGCTGAATATCTCGAAACTTGAATTCGGCATCTGTCGGGCCTCCTCGGTAGTGAAGTTGTAGGTATCGGTCTTATCCTCGCCGCAATAAGCATAACACTCATAGTCGGTCAACGGCTCCAAACCGTCGATACCGACCGAGAAATCGCCACCGTCGATGGTGAGTCTGTCGCCACTTACGTCAATCCACTCCTCGTCGCCGCTCTTGCGGTACT
>CAZQMC010000074.1:0-8898 GCA_964594305.1 uncultured Alistipes sp.
GGTTCCGAAAGATGACCTGCGCGATATAGCCTTCATCGGCCGTAGTAATGTGGGTAAATCGTCGCTTATCAATATGCTCACCTCACACAAGGGCTTGGCAAAGGTCTCTTCCACCCCCGGCAAGACTCGTCTTATAAACCATTTCCGCATAAATGATGCGTGGTATCTGGTCGATTTACCGGGTTATGGCTATGCCCGAGTGTCGAAATCGAAGCGTGGTGAGTTCTCGAAAATCATTCTGGACTATGTGTTGAAGTGTGAGAAGATGCACTTCCTGTTTGTCTTGGTTGATTCACGCTTGGAGCCACAAGCCATCGACCTGCGATTTATCGAGATGCTGGGCGAGAATGGTATTCCTTTTGGCATCATATTTACCAAGACCGACAAACTATCGGCCACGCAACGTCGTAAGAGTGTGGAGCGATACTCCGCCACCCTTGCCGAGCAGTGGGAGGAGTTGCCTCCGATGTTTTGTTCGTCGAGTGAGCGCGGCACAGGACGTGACGAGATACTTGATTACATAGAGAATTGTTTATAAGTATTTGAAAAGTTGTCGCCCTGCTGTGAGATTTTTTATTGAAAGAATATATATTTTTGTACTATAAAAACCAAACTACAATGGCTGTTCATAAGATTAAATTTTTCACAGGACGCGCTTCGCGTTACTTGGCCGAGAAGATTGTGGCAAGTTACGGCACCAAATTGGGTGATGCCGAGGTGTTGCAGTTCAGCGACGGCGAGTTTCAACCCTTCTACAACGAGTCTATTCGTGGTTGTACAGTATTCATTATCCAATCAACATTCCCTTCGTCAGACAACCTGATGGAACTTTTGATGATGATTGATGCGGCACGTCGTGCTTCGGCTTACAAGGTTATTGCCGTTATGCCCTACTTCGGTTGGGCGCGTCAGGACCGCAAAGACCGTCCTCGCGTACCCATCGGTGCAAAGTTGGTTGCCAATCTGTTGGTTGCCGCAGGTGTGGACCGTATTATGACTATGGATTTGCACGCCGACCAGATTCAGGGTTTCTTTGATGTCCCCGTTGATGCACTCTATGCAAGCGGTATCTTTGTACCGTACATCAAGAGCCTCAACATCGAGGATTTGTCGATTGCCTCACCCGATATGGGTGGTGCAAAGCGTGCCAACAGTTATGCAAAGCACCTTCACGCACCGATTATCATCTCACATAAGGAGCGTGCAAAGGCAAATGTCGTGGGCAGTATGACCGCCATTGGCGATGTCGAGGGCCGCAATGTGCTTATCGTCGATGATATGATTGATACGGCCGGTACAATCTGTATGGCTGCCAATATGCTTATGGACAAGGGCGCAAAGAGTGTTCGTGCCGTCATCACCCACCCCATCTTGTCGGGTGCGGCTTATGAGCGTATCAACGAGAGTAAGTTGCAGGAGGTCATCGTGACTGACACCATTCCTTTGAATCCCGAGAAGGATTTGAGCAAGTTTACCGTTTTGTCGGTTGCAGATATCTTTGCCGAGGTTATCGAGCACGTACATAACTACAAGGAGATTAGTTCGTTGTTCTATAAATAATCCGACATTACACATAAACGATAAAGGGCCTGTCTAACAAGTCCTAAAAAATAAAAATCGCCCCCGTCAGACACACTTCTGGCGGGGGTGAAATCGTAAAAATCAGACTTGTTAGACAGGCTCTTTTTCGTTTTAATAAGATGGAGAAGGCTCCGGCAAGGCTTCCGGCTACACTTCGGGACTTATGTCGCAGACTGTTACAGACTGTTGCAATTATACTTATTCTCTATCACGCCGTCATTCAGCACCACCACGCCATTCTCCGCACGTAGCATCGTCTTCATAACCGTAGCGTCGATATTATAAATCCGCACCGACTCCGCACCAAACTGATACTCCCAGGGCCCTTCACCCAGCGGCTCGGGCGTAAGACACACGACCATACCGTCCTCTTGTCGAACCTGCTCGACAAATCGGGTCATACGGCGGAGGTGTCGCTCACCCATATCCAGATGAGTCACGCACAAGAGATAAACCCTACCCTTTTGTGTCAAAATCTCTTCGGTGGCATCGCCTTCGGAATCGACAATGCGGAACTCGCTCATCAAGGCCTGAATATTGGGTATTTCATTCTCGACGCGGGTCTCAACCCACTCCCACTTATCTTCATTCTGCCACTCCTTGTCATCGATTGAGAACTCGCGTAACTTACCCGTACGAAGGTTGCGATAGACCAATACATACTCCTCCTCGGCCATAGCCTCCTCACCGTCGTAGTGTTGAGCCGTAATCATCTCGTAGATATTCACACCCTTTTTATAAGGGAGGAAATCTATGAGCGGAAGGGTGAAATAGCAATATATGCCGACACCCATAGCCACCGTACAGAAGAGCGCCGTGAGGGCCATCTCTCGACGGCTGAACGCCCACGCCTGATAGTTGCGATAGCGATACCACACCACGACAACCATAGGTAGCAGTATGAGATTTTTAAGGAATGTAGCCAACGGCGAGAGCCTCAACGCATCACCAAAGCAACCGCAGTCCTCGACCGGAATCCACGTAGCACTGAGGAAAGTGAGCACCGTAAAGAATATCATCGACAGGAGTGCAAATATCGACACG
This sequence comes from uncultured Alistipes sp., assembly GCA_964594305.1. Classification (GTDB taxonomy): domain Bacteria; phylum Bacteroidota; class Bacteroidia; order Bacteroidales; family Rikenellaceae; genus Alistipes. Next base: position 2,626 of record CAZQMC010000074.1, read on the forward strand.
AGGCGTGTGCGTACCTTAAACAGGAGCATTAAACCAATCATAAGTTCGGCTCCGCACAGCCAAATCGAAAACTCCATACTCACAGGCTCGAAGAACTCCAAGCCATAAATCGAGAGGTATTCATTGACCTTCAACGCCGTACCCCACGGGTCCACAGCCTTGACGAATCCCGAAAAGGCAAAGAAAACACCCACGACAATACGACAGATGTGCGAAAGAATATTGATATTTAGCACTCGCGCAACCATATTTACTTGATATAGGTATCGACAACCCTCTTTATACGCTCAAAAATCACATCGGGCGACGCCATAGCACCCTGCTCGCTACAATCCACAACGTGCATATCGGCATCATACTCGGCAGCGTCGATATATACTCGGCGTACCGCCTGCTGCAAGTCGAGCGACTGCTCGTGGATATCTTTTGCGCCATTCAGGTAATCACGGTCGTTACCCGTACGCACCTCCGAGAGTTTGCGCTCGGTAAAGGCAAACGGCACATCTAAAAACAGCGATACATCGGGGCGAGGTATGGCGAAATAGTCGAACTCCAACAACAAAATCCACTTGCGTAACTTCTCACGCTCGTCGGCCGAAGAGAGTTTGGCGCACTGATAACCGATATTGGAATATACATAGCGGTCGCAGATGACCACCTTATCCTCTGCCAGCCAGCCATTGATGAGTGCGGCGGCATCACGCCTGTCGCCGGCATACAGCATAGCCACAATATATGGGTCCACCTGCTCGACACTACCCAACTCACCTCGCAAAAAGCGGGCTATCAAATCACCAAAATATGGGGCATCGAAGCGTGGGAAATGGATATACTCGCACGCAACACCCCTCTGGGCAAACATCTTTTGCAGATTGGCTATCTGGGTGGATTTTCCACAACCATCTACACCTTCAAGGACTATAAACATATTTTTGCTCTTTTATCTTTTTCTTCATTAGACTCTCACGGTCGCTAGGCTCCCTCAGAGTGACACTTTGTGGAATTCAAAACTCAATTTTGAATTTTGAATTCTTTTTTATCTTAACATCTTTGCGGCACGCCTTACGCCTGCCACCAGAGCATCGATATCCTCCCGTGTATTATACATCGCTATCGAGGCACGGCACATACCCGTTATGCCGAAGTGTGTCATCACAGGCTCGGCGCAATGTTGGCCTGTACGCACCGCCACACCCAACTTATCGAGTATCATACCTATATCGTAATGGTGCGCACCCTCCACATTAAACGACACGATTGAACACTTATCGGGCGTTGTGCCATATATGCTCAACCCCTCAACCTCGCTCAACAACTGCTCGGCATAGCGCGTCAAATCGGCCTCGTGCTTCTCGACAGAGGCCAAATCCAGAGCCTCGACATATCTTATGGCCTCACCCAACGCCACAACATCGACGAAGTTGGCCGTACCTGCCTCAAACTTAAAAGGCAGAGGAGCGTAGGTCGTCTTGGCGAATGATACCCTATCGACCATATCGCCACCACCCATAAACGGAGGCATCTGCTCCAACCATTCGCGCTTACCATACAGCACGCCCACACCCGTAGGGCCATAGAGTTTATGAGCCGAGAAGGCATAGAAATCGCAATCAAGCGACTTAACATCAACGCCCCCGTGTACCACACCCTGACAGCCATCTACCACAACCACAGCACCCGCCGAGTGCGCCTTTGCGATAATAGTCTTCAAATCGGGGCGCGTGCCCAGCGTATTCGAGGCCTGCGTAACAGCCACCAAACGGCTTCGCTCGTCGAGCAGAGAGTCCAACTTCTCCACCTCCAAACGCCCCTCATCATCGAACGGCAGAACACGAATCTCCACACCCTTACGCTCGGCCACCAACTGCCACGGCACGATATTCGAGTGGTGCTCCATCTCGCTGATGATGATATTATCGCCCTCGTGCAAAAACCGCTCGCCCCACGCATAGGCCACCAGATTGAGCGATGCCGTGGCACCTGCCGTAAAGATTATCTCCTCACGATGCTCGGCACCGACAAAGGCTCTCACCTGCTCACGTGCCGCCTCATACTTTTCGGTCGCGACCTCCGAAAGATGATGCACTCCACGATGAATATTGGCATTATACTCACGATACATCTGCTCGATGCACTCAATGACGCACTGCGGCTTCTGGGCCGTAGCACCGCTATCGAGATAAACGAGCCGTCGGCCATTCACCTCGCGCTGCAAGAGCGGGAAATCGTTTCGTATCCGGTATGCGTCAAACATCATTACAAAGTTTCAAGTTTTGAAGTCAATTCATCGGCCAAAGCCTCGCCCAACTCGCCGAGCGGCAACACCACATCACGCAGGAAACCCTCAATCTGCAAACGCTTGGCCTGCGCCTCTGACAATCCTCGCTGGCGCATATATAGCACTGCCTCGCCGTCCAACTGTCCCACCGTAGCACCGTGCGAACACTTCACATCGTCGGCATAAATCTCCAACTGCGGTTTGGTCACAATATGAGCCTCACGACCAATCTCTATGTTGCGGCTTGTCTGACGGGCATCGGTACGCTGTGCATCTTGTGCCACATAGACCATACCGTGAAACTCGCCCAAAGCCTTACCTCCGGCAACGCCCTTGACCAAAGAGTCGCTCTGGCAATCCGACGAGAGGTGATTAACCCTCACGCCCATACGCTGACGCTCCTCGCCACCTGCCACAAAAGCACCTCGCAAAACATTCGATGCCTCACGACCATTCAGGTCGATGGTATAATTGGCCGTAGCATCGCCAACGACAAGTGTCGTAATATCGCAACGGCTTCCGGTCTGTTGATTTATGGTCATATCGACAGCACCGCCACCCAGCAGCACCTCGACAACACGCAGGCGGGCATTGGGCAGCAAATCGAAAGAGAGTTGCACCGCATCGTCGGCATCGTGAACCAATATAAGCGAACGAGAGTCCTGCTCGGCGACAGTCTCGGTCATATCCTTCGGATTAAGGCACACCAAAGCCTTATCGCCCTCCGTCAGAGTGACAACACCCGAAGCAGCCCCTTTCTCCAAGCCTCGCTGATGAATATAATCCAAAAATGCCATCGCCTACTCTTTATGCTCGTTAATAAGCCAGTCGTAACCCTCCTTCTCCAACTTCAACGCCAATGTCTTGTCGCCCGAATAGATTATACGGCCCTTATACAAGACGTGAACATAGTCGGGTACGATGTAATCCAACAGACGCTGATAGTGCGTGATGACGATTGTGGCATTATCCTCGGTGTGCAACTTGGTCACACCCGTCGCCACGATACGCAGAGCGTCGATATCGAGGCCCGAGTCGGTCTCGTCCAACACCGCCAACTTGGGTTCGAGCATCGCCATCTGGAAAATCTCGTTTTTCTTCTTCTCGCCACCCGAAAAACCCTCATTTACGGCACGCGAGGTAAGTTTGGAGTCCAACTCCACAATCTTACTCTTCTCGCGCATCAAGCGCAAGAACTCTCCCGCCGACAAAGGCTCCTCGCCACGGAATTTGCGCTGCTCATTTACGGCCATCTTCATAAAGTTGGCCATCGTCACACCGGGTATCTCGACAGGATACTGAAAGCCGAGGAACAAACCCATACGGGCTCTATCCTCGATGGTCATATCCAACAGGTTCTTACCCATAAACTCCACCGAGCCCTCGGTGACGGTAAACTTCTCGTTTCCGGCCAGCACCGATGCAAAGGTACTCTTACCCGAGCCGTTAGGGCCCATAATGGCGTGAACTTCGCCAGCCTTAACCTCCAAGTTGATACCCTTCAATATCTCCTTATCGCCAACCGTAGCGTGTAAATTCTTAACTGTAAGCATATATCGTATTTTTCTTAATCTCTTTTATCTTTGCTCTTTCATCTTTGCTCTCGCTCCTATCCTACCGAGCCTTCCAGACTGAGTGCCAAAAGTTTCTGCGCCTCGACGGCAAACTCCATAGGCAACTTCGCCAATACTTCGCGGGCATAGCCATTGACAATCAACCCCACAGCATCTTCGGTCGAGAGGCCTCGCTGATTGCAATAGAAGAGTTGCTCCTCGGAAATCTTCGATGTCGTGGCCTCGTGCTCCAATACCGCCGTAGGATTATACGACTCCACAACGGGGAATGTATGCGCACCGCACCTGTCGCCAATCAACAGCGAGTCACACTGCGAGTAGTTGCGGGCATTCTCGGCTCCCTTTGCCACCTTAACCAAGCCTCGATAGGCGTTCTGGCTCCGCCCTGCCGAGATACCCTTCGACACTATGCGGCTGCGAGTGTTGCGACCTATGTGAATCATCTTCGTACCAGTGTCGGCCTGCTGGTAGTTGTTGGTCATCGCCACCGAGTAGAACTCACCCACCGAGTTATCACCCAGCAACACACAACTCGGATACTTCCACGTTATGGCCGAGCCGGTCTCGACCTGTGTCCACGACAGACGACCATTCTCGCGGCACATACCACGCTTTGTCACGAAATTATATATTCCGCCCTTACCCTCTTTATCGCCCGGATACCAATTCTGCACCGTCGAGTACTTCACCTCGGCGTCCTTCTCGACAACAATCTCGACAACGGCGGCGTGCAACTGATTCTCATCGCGACGCGGAGCGGTACAGCCCTCCAAATAACTCACATAAGCACCCTCGTCGGCCACAAGCAATGTACGCTCAAACTGTCCCGTACCCTCGGCATTTATGCGGAAATAGGTCGAGAGTTCCATCGGGCAACGCACTCCCTTCGGAATGTAGCAGAACGAGCCGTCGGAAAAGACCGCAGCATTAAGCGCAGCATAGAAATTATCGGTATAAGGCACCACCGAGCCTAGATACTTCTTCACCAACTCGGGATACTCCTTGATGGCCTCCGAAATCGAGCAGAAGATGATACCCTTCTCGGCCAAGGTCTCACGAAAAGTTGTCTTTACCGACACCGAGTCCATTACAGCATCGACAGCCACACCCGCCAGAGCCATCTGCTCCTCCAAAGGTATGCCCAACTTATCGAACGTACGCTTCAACTCGGGGTCCACCTCGTCCATCGAGCCTAACTTCTTCTTGGACTTCGGTGCGGCGTAATATATGATATCCTGAAAATCTATCTCGGGGATATCGAGGTGCGCCCACGTAGGCAGTTTCATCGTCTGCCAATGGCAAAAAGCCTTCAAGCGATGCTCCAACATCCACTCCGGCTCCTGCTTTTTTTGTGAGATAAGGCGAATCGTATCCTCCGTAAGACCTCGCGCAATGGTATCGGTCTCGATATCGGTCGTGAAGCCATACTTATATTCGCCCTGCTCGAAATTATCTAATATCTCTTTATCTTTTTCGGCCATAATAATCAATATAGGCGACAAAATTACAAAAAAAATGCAAATCCTCCAATACTTTGTATTGGTATTACCTCCTTCGAGGCTTACGGCCGACCAATTTATCGAGGCCTCGCCATCGGTGCGCTCGGGGCAATGAAGAAAAAAATGCGATTTTTTATTGTCGGAATTTTGCACTATTGATTTTTTTGCCTACATTTGCACCACTCTTTGACGGAGGTCAGGTTTGGAAGGATGGGTGAGTGGCTGAAACCACCAGTTTGCTAAACTGACGTACTCGTTAGGGTACCGGGGGTTCGAATCCCCCTCCTTCCGCCAATGAAACGATGCAGAGCAGACGACTTTTCAGTCGTCTGTTTTGTTTTGTGTCTATGGCTGTGTGCAAGCCCACGCCACAGCCCCACAACAAAGCAGCCTGCGGCTATGCTCTGCATCTTTGAAAGGAAGAGCCATTGCTCACTTAATACAGGGGTTGCGGGGCAAAAAATATTTTATTTTGCAAGGGCCTCGCGGCGAGCGCAGGGGAAAGAGTTTGCGGTGCAATGCAAGGCAGAGCATAGCAAAGTCAATCCCACACCACCACAAAAAGTTCCCGTGCGACAAACACTCCCCACTCGTCATCAATCGCTCATACTTAAAATACCATTTCCCTAATTTTCAAACAATTAGTTCATTTAGCACAGGCTCTCTTCGAAATAATCATAAACTCCGAGAACATTTTTTCTTTCAAAAAATTAAAAAAAATTTGCAGATTAGTTTTTTTATACTACCTTTGCACTCGCAATCAGCAATTGGTGCGTTAGTTCAGCTGGTTAGAATACGTGCCTGTCACGCACGGGGTCAGGGGTTCGAGTCCCCTACGCACCGCCAAGCGACACCGCTTGAACATACGACGATGGTGCCATAGCTCAGTTGGTAGAGCAAAGGACTGAAAATCCTTGTGTCC
>CAZQMC010000075.1:0-8787 GCA_964594305.1 uncultured Alistipes sp.
TTAGGCTCAAACAAAAAAAATACCTGCCTAACATTTTTAATTGTTAGACAGGCTCTTTGTTGTTCCAAACGATGCGAAAACTCGTACTATACGACTGTTATACAACATCGAGCCAACCATACAATCGCCCCATTTTTTAGGAAATTAGGAAAAAATATGTATCTTTACATCTCCTAAATGAGAGAAACACTATAAAACCGTAATAATATTATGAATCTTAAACTGCGTTTAGTTATTATGAACTTCCTGCAATTTGCCGTGTGGGGTTCATATTTGGTATGTATCGGCAACTTCCTCGGACGTGTAGGTCTGGGAGGTGAAATATCGTGGTTCTATGTTGTACAGGGCATCGTATCGATTTTTATGCCTGCCATCATCGGTGCCATTGCCGATAAATTTATTCAGCCACAGCGTATGCTTGGCATATCACATCTGTTGGCCGGCGCATTTATGTTGGCCGCAGGATTATACGCCAAGAGCCACGGTCAGAGCGTGGAGTTTGCTCCATTATTTACGCTCTACACGCTCAGCGTAGCGTTCTATATGCCTACGCTTGCATTATCGAACACCGTCGCCTTCTCTATCTTGGCTCGTAACGGTTTCGATACCGTCAAGGATTTCCCGCCCATTCGTGTATTTGGTACGGTAGGTTTCATCGCCGCTATGTGGTTTGTCAATTTCGCCAAGTTCGGCCACAGCGAATCATTCCAATTTACCTATATGCAGTTGTTGGTATCGGGCATCTTGGGCCTCATATTGAGCCTTTATGCCTTCACCCTGCCACAATGCCCATTGGCAAAGGCAAAGCAGGGCGAGAAGAAGAGTCTCGCACAGCGTTTGGGATTTGATGCCTTCGTACTGTTCAAGCAGAAGAAGATGGCTCTGTTCTTCATCTTCTCGATGCTCTTGGGCGTATCGTTGCAGATTACCAACGGTTTCGCGACGCCTTACATCAACTCATTTGCTATGGAGTCACAGAGTTGGTTTGCACAAAATCCCACATTGCTGACCTCGTTGTCGCAGGCTTCGGAGGCTTTGTGTATCTTGCTCATTCCGTTCTGTATGAAGCGTTTCGGCATCAAGAATGTTATGCTTATCGCTATGTTTGCGTGGGTATTACGCTTTGGTTTCTTCTCTGTGGGCACAACCGAAAGCACTATGGGCTTGGTAGCGTTGTTTGCTTCGATGATTGTTTATGGTGTGGCCTTCGACTTCTTTAATGTATCGGGTGCGCTGTTCGTCGAGAGCGAGGCGAGTCACGATATGCAGGCTTCGGCACAGGGTTTGTTTATGTTGATGACCAATGGTATTGGTGCGTCGATAGGTACTTGGGCTGCGGGTAAGGTGGTAAATCACTTCTGCGCTTGGAATGCCGAAGGATTCTTCGTTGCTCGTGAAGGTATCGCCGGCGGCTGGCCTATGGTTTGGAGCATCTTTGCTGCCTATGCTTTGACGGTAGCAGTGATGTTTATGATTCTGTTCCGCTACAAGACCACGCCCACAAAGGCATAAATTTTGATAGTCATATAATTGAAGGCCTAACCTCATATTTCGGGGTTAGGCCTTTTTTGTACGGCCGCACGAGATGGTGCGACAAAAGTTCTCTTTGCTCTTTCATCTTTTTTCACTATATTTGTCCGATTGTATCTATTACAATAGATACAGCCGGCTGCAAAACCGGCTAAAACCGGTTGAAAACCGGTAACAGGAGAGGCAAAAAATGTAAAAAATATAAAACAAGACAGTATGAATTTCAATCGCTGGGATAAGATTACAGGCTGGGTGGTTTTCGCCATTGCCGCTGTAACATATCTGCTGACTATGGAGCCGTCGTCGTCACTTTGGGACTGCGCCGAGTTCATCGCCACATCGTATAAGTTGGAGGTCGGTCACCCACCCGGGGCACCACTCTATATGCTCATAGCGCGTCTGGCCACTATGCTGGCACCTTCGACCTACTATGTGCCTCATATGGTCAATGGACTAAACTGCATCGTCAGTGCCTTTTGTATCTTGTTCCTCTTTTGGTCTATCACACACCTCGCACGCCGCATATTCTCGGCCAAGGGTGGCGAATTCGGCCTTCGAGAGCAGATTACATCGTTGGGCGCAGGCGTTGTAGGTGCTTTGGCCTACACCTTCACCGACACCTTCTGGTTCTCGGCTGTCGAGGGTGAGGTTTATGCCCTTTCGTCAATGTTTACGGCCCTTGTAGTGTGGCTTATGCTCAAATGGGAGGAGCAGGCCGACGAGCCGCACTCCGCGCGTTGGATAATCCTTATAGCCTATCTTACAGGACTTTCGATAGGTGTCCACCTGCTCGGTTTGCTGACCATACCGGCATTGGTTTTCATCTACTACTTCCGCCGTTACAAGCACATCACATTCAAGGGTGTTATCTATGCCACATTGGTCGCTTTGGCCATTTTGGGTGTGATAAATGGCATCATCATACCCTATACGGTCTATGTAGGTGCTATGGTCGATGTATTCTTCGTCAATACGCTCGGTCTGCCCGTCAATCTGGGTATCGTAGTCTTTGCCTTGACGGTTTTTGCGGCACTGTTCTATGGTGTATGGCGCACTCACAAGGCCGGTCGCAAGATGTGGAACTTGTTGTTGCTCTCGCTTCTGATGATACTCATAGGCTTCTCGTCGTATGCCACCGTTACGATTCGTGCTGTGGCCAACCCGCCTATGAACAGCAACAACCCCAACAATCCACACGCCCTGCTGGCAGTACTCAACCGTGACCAATATGGCGCACGACCTCTGCTCTATGGCCCCTATTACTCGGCCCCGATAGATGACTACGAGGAGACTACGTCATATTTCTACGACAAGGAGGAGGGCCGCTACCGACAGGCTTCACGCCTGACGGGTTACACCTACCCTCCCGAGTTCCTGCACTTCTTCCCCCGCCTATGGAATAGTTATAAGGGCGAAGCAGAGTATAAGCCATGGGCGGCATATCGCACCAAGCAGGACTTCCTGCGTGACGAGAAGGGCGAGATTTTGCGTGACGATACGGGTAAAGCCCTGCGTGGCGAGGTTATCGACTATGGTCGTAAGGTATATGATGCCGCTACGGGTGAGACTATCGTTGAGCCTACATTTGGTGAGAACCTCTACTACTTCTTCACCTACCAACTCAACTATATGTATTGGCGTTACTTCCTATGGAATTTCGTAGGTCGCCAAGACGATATTCAGGCAGGCGAGGAGACCCTCACGCACGGTAATTGGCTCTCGGGCATAAAGTCCATCGACGAGGCATACCTCGGCCCACAGGACAACCTGCCGAAGGAGATGGCCGAAAACCCTGCCCGCAACACCTATTTCTTCCTTCCCTTCATTTTGGGATTGATAGGACTCATCTACCACCTCAACCGCGACCAGCGCAACTTCATTGTCGTTATGTGGTTGTTCCTGATGATGGGTATCGCTCTGGTTGTCTATTTCAACACCTCGCCCTCGGAGCCTCGTGAGCGAGATTATGTATATGCAGGTTCGTTCTACGCCTTCTCAATATGGATTGGTTTGGGCGTGGTTGCAGTATATGAGTTTTTGGCTTGGCTCACACGCCGTGAGAATCGCACCACAGCACTCATCGCCTCGGCTTTGTGTATGTCGGTGCCTGCGGTATTGGCTACGGAGAATTGGGACGACCACGACCGCTCGGGCCGTACCTACGCGCGTGATGTGGGCTACAACTACCTGATGTCGGTACCCAAAAATGCCATTGTCATCAACTATGGCGACAACGACACCTTCCCGCTATGGTATAATCAGGAGGTAGATGGAGTGCGTACCGATGTGAGGATTATGAATTCGAGTTACCTCTCGGGCGACTGGTATATCGACGAGATGCGCACTGCGGCCAACGATGCCCCTCCTGTACCTTTCAGCCTACCACCGAGCAAATATACTTTTGTAAATGATGTCTTACCCATACGCGAAAGGGCTAATCGTACGGTGACGATTGACGAGTTGATGGATTTCATTCGTCGTGAGGACGATGCCACCAAGATTCGCCTTGTCGATGGCTCGTATATGGATTATGTGCCGGCACGCAGTATCGCTCTGCCCGTCAATAAGGATAACGCCATAGCCTCGGGAATTGTAAAGGAGGAGGACAGAGATAAGATGGTCGATACGGTCTATATCAACATCTCGCCTCGCAAGACCTCTATCGAGAAGAACGAGATGATGTTGCTGGATTTGCTGGCCACATTCGACTGGAATCGTCCGATAAGTTTCACGCAGGTCTATATGTTGCAGGATTTCGGTCTGCTCAACTATCTGCAATTTGACGGCTATGCCTATCGTCTGGTGCCAATTCTCACGCCCTATCAATCGTCGTGGGATATTGGTCGAGTAGATGCCGATGTGGCCTACCCGTTGTTGATGGATACTTTCCGCTATGGTAATCTCTCCGACGAAGATGTCTTGGTTGATTACTTCACCCAATACAATATCAGCGCCTCGAAGGCTCGTGAGGGCTTTGCCCGCGTGGCTATGCAACTTGCACGCGAGGGCCGCGACGAGGAGGCTTTGAAGGCTTTGGATAGGGGCTTGGAGGTATTCCCCATCGAGAAGATTCGTTTCAGCGATGCCAACACCTACCCCTTCATCGAGGCTTATTACGCCTTGGAGGAGTGGGAGAAGGGAGATGCTCTACTCAACGCCTACAAAGATTCGCTCATCGAATATATCGAGTATTATCTGCTGTTTGACGGCGTGAAGTCAGCACTTGTCGAGCGTCAGATTACCGAGCGTATGGATAGCCTTTCGGAGTTGTACTACTTGGCGGCCTACGCCCAGCGTGACGACATCGTAAGGGAACTCAACGACTATTACCGCACATTCGGCTACACCGACGAGGAGTTGATTATCCCCGGCACCGATGCCGACGAGTTGATGGATAAACCGCTGTAAATCATAAGAAAATTTACACAAATTTTATATAATAACCCAAATTAAAAACAATTATGAAATCCTTATTTACATTGGTTGCCTGTCTTTTGATGGCTGCCACAACCTCGGCCCAAGAGTGGAGAGTGTTGAAGCAGAGAGCCGACGGCAACAAGTCATTTGCCACCTACCCCACGTCTGTCCTGCTTGACGACACCAAGGTAGAGGTATCGGAGAGCGGTTCAGGCTCTTTCACGATTCATCGTATCGTGGCTATTCAGAATGCCGAGGGCGCACTCGCCAATCGTGTTTTGAAGTACGACTACGACCCATTGACAGCCTTTGCCGAGTTTGCCGAGGTTACAATCTACCGCACCAATGGTCAGGTCGATAAACTCGACGTGAAGTCGGCTTGCGACTATGCAGCACCGGCACGTGCCATATATTGGGGCGCACGCCAGATTATGATTGAGGTAGGTCGTTTGGAGAAGGGCGATGTTATCGACTACACCATCTCGAAGAAGGGCTTTACCTACGCTCTGCTCGCCTCAACCGACGAGGAGCGTTTTGTACCCCCTATGCGTGGCGAGTTCTACGATATCGTACCTTTCTGGGTAAGCCAGCCAACAGTAAAGAAGAGTTATACGGTAAGTTTCCCCGCACATAAAGATGTGCAGTATGAGTTCTATCAGGGCGAGTGCCGTTCATCATCTTTCACAGCCAACGGCCGTAAGACTATGACCTTTGTGGTAGAGAACTCTTTGCCATTCAAGAAGGAGAGCAATATGGTCGATTTGTTCGACGTGGCTCCAAAACTTATGATGTCATCTACTCCCACTTGGAAGGAGAAGTCGTTGTGGTTCCACGGCGTAAATGAGGAGTATGGCAGTTTCGAGCCTCTGCCCGCCGCACAAAAGAAGGTTGATGAATTGCTCAAAGGCGTCACCGACGAGATGGAGCGCATATCTATCCTCACTCACTGGGTAGCCGACAATATCCGCTATTCGGGTATCTCTATGGGTAAGGGCGAGGGCTACACCTTGCACAATACCGAGATGAACTTCACCGACCGTTGCGGCGTATGTAAGGATAAGGCTGCACTTCTTATCTCGATGTTGCGTATGGCCGGCCACGAGGCGCACCCTGCAATGACTATGGCAGGCTCACGCATCGAGGCTATTGCTGCTGACCACTTCAACCACTGCGTGGCTGTTGTTAAGTTGCAGAGTGGCGTATATATTCCGTTGGACCCCACTTGGGTACCTTTCAATCGTGAGATTTGGTCAAGTGCCGAGCAACAGCAGAACTACCTGCCGGGTACTCCCGAAGGTTCAGACCTTCTGCTTTCAGAGGTTTCGGCTCCCGAGAACCACTACTTGCGTATCTATGCCGACACCAAGGTTGATGAGAATGGCACTCTCTCGGGCACATATACCGTTATGGCCGAGGGGCAATCTGATGCTGCCGTACGTCGTCCCTTCTTGCAGGGCTATGCCGAGCGCACAATGCGTGCTTTGGAGAGCGAACTTATGAATGTATCACCCGAGGCCCGCATCACAGGTGTCGAGGTAAATGACCCGAAGAACTATCAGGCGGCTCCTATCGAGATGACTATCTCGTTCGAGATTCCTTCGTATGCTACCGTTGGCGAGGGTGTAATCATCGTTAAGCCTTTGGTTTACAGCGACCTTTACAAGGGCGTACGCACATTCTTGCGCGTCGATACCACCAACGAGGAGCGTAAATATGCCTTCAAGGACTCTTGCTCGCGTCTGGTGGAGTTGAAGGAGACGATGACTCTGCCCGAGGGTTATATCGCCGGAGGCAACACCCAGAGCAATGGCACAGGAGGTAGCAATATCGCCAAGTTTGACTACAACTTCTCGGTTCAGAACAACACCCTCACCGTTGAGCATACGCTCGCACTCTATAAGCGTGTTTATGAGGCCGAGGATTGGACATCGTTCCGCAACGCCGTAAATACATACAAGGAGCAGGCCGCAAAGAGTTACATATTTGAAAAGAAGTAAGCCCTATGAAAAGATTTTTAGCAATAATAGCCGCATCGGCCACTCTGTTGTTTGCGGCCTGTGCAACCAATAACGAAAACGATGCTACGCTCGAAAAGGTTTATGAGCGTTACACTCTTAACGAAGATGGTAGTCAGGAGTATAACTTCCAAAAGGTTATGCGTTACAACACCCACTACTCTTTCTTCTCACTTTTTGGCGAGACATTCGTAGTATATAACCCCGAGTATCAGGATTTGACCATCAACCACTGCTACACCATTCAGGCAGATGGTACAAGAGTAGATGCTCCGGCCAACGCATTCAACAAGGTATTGCCTCGTGATGCCGCATCGGCTCCTGCCTACAACCACCTTACCGAGATGGTCATCACTCACACAGGTTTGGAGTTGGGCGCTACGGTCTATCTCGACTATACCATCACTACCAAGCCCGAGATGTTCTCGTCGCTCGATATCGACCGCACATTCTCACAGCAGGGTGCTTTCATCGAGGATTACACCTTGGAGGTCGTCCTTCCCGAGGGCAAGGAACTTGCGTGGTCACTCACCGATTCAAATGTACAGCCCACTGTCAAGGGCAACACCTATCGTTGGACATTGAAAAACTTGCCGGCAGGTGCCGGTGAGCAACTTGCCACAAAGCACAATGAGGGTCTTCCTCGCCTTACGGCGACCACTGCCGCTTCACTCGGTGAGGCTCTTATGCCCTTCACCATCGAGACACGCGACCTTGTTCGTGTTCCCGCCGATGTTGTGGCTGATGCCAAGTGCGACGGTTGCAAGGCAAAGGCCGTACAGAAGTTTGTTGTCGAGGGCTTGGGCAATAGCGCCGTAAAACCCGAGGTTGTGGGTTATCGTTTGCGTCAGTGTCGTGAGGTATTGCGCACCGCTTATGGCACCAAGGCCGAGAAGGCAAGTGCTATGGCTCGTTTAATGCGTGCCGAGGGTCTCGAAGCCGAGATGGTTGTCGTTATGCCTCGTAATACTACAAATAGCGCCAAGACCATTACCAACTATCTGGTACGCTTTGGCGAGGAGTTTTACAGCGTCGATAAGGCCGAGACGGTCGATGTAGCACTTCGTGCCGACCGTGACGCTATCTATAATTTGGCCGGCGAGGAGATTGCCATTGAGCCAAAGGCACAGGTTGTGGAGGCCTCATTCGAGGGCGGTTATGCCGACACCGATAAGAAGTGGAGTCTGAACGAGGTGGAGGGTAGCAACTACTCTATCCTAACCCTTGCCGACACCGAAGGTGTTGATGCTTGGCACTTGCCCGCACTCAATACCGAGCGTCGTGAGATGTGTGAGATTCCTTCACCAATCGAGGAGAGCGCTACTTTTACAATCTCGCTCGATGGTGCAAAGTGCAAGAGTACCGATAAGACCTTGAACATCGAGAACAAGGCCGGCAAGGTAAATATCTCTATCGCAAACGAAGATGGCAAGGTGACGATTTCTCGCACCATTTCGTTGCCCAAATCTATCTATACCGCCGAGGAGTATGCCGACCTGCACGCTCTGCTGTTGGCGTGGAAGAGCAAGGCTAATCGAGAGATTATCATCGAGAAATAGTCTTTGCGACAAATACAACTCAACGAGTGCCCGACCTTGCGAGGTTGGGCATTCGTTTTTTTTGTTATAAAGATATTCGATTGGAGATTAAGGCTTGTCTGTCGGAATGACCGGATTGGCTACTGCGCAAACAAGTTTGCTCCGCTTAACGCCTTTCCAGTACTGCACACCACATAAAAGACAACAAAAAAAATGGGCCTGTCTAACAAGTTTTTTTGTTAGACAGGTTTTTGTATATAATAAAAAGTTATTATTTTTGTACTACG
>CAZQMC010000076.1:0-8159 GCA_964594305.1 uncultured Alistipes sp.
CGTAGCCCTCGGCGTAGAAATAGCGCGACGAGTCGGGGGTGTGAATCTCGTCCATAAGATAGATTTTGCCCTCCTTCTTGCCGAACTCATACTTCGTATCGACCAAAATCAAGCCCATCTTGGCGGCAATCTCTGTTCCTCGCTGGAAGATGGCGCGTGTATAGGCCTCCAACTGCTCGTAATCCTCGCGGCTCACGATACCCTGCGCGATAATCTCCTCCTTCGAGATATCCTCGTCGTGGCCCTCATCGGCCTTGGTTGTCGGGGTGATGATAGGCTCGGGGAACTTCTGATTCTCGACCATACCCTCGGGCATCTCAACGCCACAGATAGTACGCTTGCCGGCCTTGTACTCTCGCCACGCGTGGCCCGAAAGATAACCACGAATAACCATCTCAACCTTGAAGGGCTCGCACTTATGACCTACGGTCACCATAGGGTCGGGTACGGCAATCTTCCAGTTGGGGAGGATATCGGTCGTAGCGTCCAAAAACTTCGCCGCTATCTGATTGAGTACCTGACCCTTGAAGGGGATACCCTTGGGCAACACCACATCAAATGCCGAGATACGGTCCGACACCACCATCACAAGATAATCGCCCTCGATGCTATAAACATCACGCACCTTGCCCACATAGTGAGCAGTCTGGCCCGGCAGATTAAAAGAGGTCTTTACAATTGCTTCCATAATATTAGGGTTTATCATTAACTTAACTCTCCTTATCGCCCCACTCCACGCTATGGCTCGCAGGGTTTTACGTCACAAAAATACGAATATATTTATTCGTGTCGCACCGCCTGCAAAAAATATCATTTAACAAATTATTCACAAAAGCCGCACGATTTGCATTGTCGGTCGCTCAAATTTTTTGAATAGGGAAGTTAGAGAAGTTAGAGAATTTAGTGCAGACGCAAAAAAAATCAAAATAAAATCGTCATACCGCAATTTGCACAATCGAGGGTTTGATGATGCAGACTGCTTAACCTGTGCAAATTGAGTGGTATCTACCGCTTATGATTCAGACCTTGCTGAGCGGGAATAGTGGAGTATCTGTGAGGTAGTTATTTCCAAAGGTAGATTCCATTCCACGCAGAAGGAGTCGTCTGTGCCAGCAAACTAATATCGTGCGTGTGATGTGGAATGACGGTGTTATTATTTTTTTGAGACGATTACCGTCCCGAAGGTCAATTTTGAATTTTTAGGCGCTTCACTAAACTCATTAAATTCATTAAACTCACTAACTTCCCTACGACTGCGCCCCAGTAACTTGGGTAGTAATTTTACTACCCGCACTAATGTCGAGGAGTGTGAGGAATTATTTTGGGGCGTTAGCCAAATATCTTTGCTCTTTTATCTTTGCTCTTCGGCAGTCGCTTGGGTAGTAATTTCACTACCCGGGCTACTGACGAGCGACCGAGGCTGCTATGAGAGTTGCACAAGAAAGTCACAAAAAAATTGCCGACATCACTGCCGGCAATGATGACTATATACTAATCAAATAACGTGAGAGGCAAGAATTTTCTAAAACTGATAGGCAATGGTGTATTCTCTAAACTTTTCTGAGAAAAAAGAAAACGACCATCGCACATAAAGCCCAATTCATACCAATTTATATTATTTAATTCTTCACAAACTTCTTGTATATTTACACCTTGATTTTGTGGAAATATTGCCAATATGGAGCCATCATAATTTTTGCAAGGATGTGTAAAAAATGGCCTTTTATTTCTCGTTTTTGAGTTTACATATATTCTCTTTTCTTCGGAAATATAATGATTTCTACCCCACATATACCAATTTGTTTCATCAAATTTACGAATCTTTCTTTTTTTCAAAAACTCCTTATATGGCGATAATGCCTGATGACATATGTTAAAAAACATTCTCTTTGTTCTGCCTGTTTTGTGAGTGTAAGAACATACAAATTCTTCATTACCCAACTCCTCATTTGTAAATATTTTATCACACCCACTCACTGCACCAACTTTAACGAAAAATATATCTGAAAATTTCAATGGATATGTATTGTCCGTAAATAGTAATTGCCCATTGGAATACACGAACTCTTTCGAAACATTTGTTTTTCTTGAAAAATTCCCTTTTTCAAATCGAAAGATTATGCAATTCGGGCTAAACCCTTTGAAGACACTTTTATCACCCAAATCTATCAAATCTGTAATCGTCCCACTATCATAAATAAATTTGTTAAGCATAATACTTGATGTCGCTTTCAAAAAATCTCTGGGCGTAATAAAAATAAGTTCGCCTCCTTCTTCTAGATGATGAATACACTTCTCTATAAAAAACAAATACAAATTACTACGATTATCAAATATCTTAGAAGTCAATTTACTTTTTGTGGTTTCTGCAATATCTTGATATCGAACATATGGTGGATTTCCAATTATTGTGTCAAATTTATTATCCGTAGAATAATCAAAAAAATCCATATTCATTGCATTGGTTGGGCAATGCGTAGAATCTATTTCTATCCCCACACAATTCGGGATTTCGTTAAAAAATGCGCCATCACCACAAGATGGTTCTAACGTTCGACCAAAATTTCGTTTCAGTTGCAACATTTCAGCAACAATAAATTGAGGAGTAAATACTTGCCCCAAGGTTTTAACATTAAACATATTCTGGGAAGTATTTTTTAAAATTAAAATAAATATCTGCTCGCAACTTTATTGATTGTCCTAACGTCTGCAAAAGCATTGCGGCTGCGGCATCAAAGGTTCTATTTTGCAGAACTCGATTATCTTTCCATCGACTTTGAAATGGGAGATTATTACCATTGGGTTGGAGTGTTTTAAGACTTTTCAATGTTGTACAAAAAACATCCTTATTATCCGTTTTATTTACTATTAAGAAATAATAATCGTGAGTTTTATCATATCCAAAATTTTTACGCAACTCCTCAAAATAAGGTAACCACGCTATTTCATTTTGAAAAGCGGGTTTCCTTCCCGTAAGTGCATAATATAAACCCAACTTACAATTTAAATTATCTGCATGGGTTGTATCGGTAACTTTGATATTTACAGGAATAAAATCTGTTCCATCTTCAATTGCGAAATCATACCAAGCCCGACTTCTCGGCACAATTATATCAAACCTCTCTCTAATGATTGATATAACCTCATCTTCATTTATTGCAGCATTCACTCTGCCGTCCGAAGTCATTTTAGACAAAGAAAAATTCTTAGCGCATAAGTACTGACAAATGTCGCTAATCTGTTTGGGGATAGCGTTTTGCGTCATAATGGTTGGTTTTTCGCATCTTGCCAACCAAATTCTAGATACGACAAAGGCGTGAAATTATTTGATATTCCACGCCTTTTGGTACCTAGGACGACCACGCATAATGAAATACAAATAACTCACGCCAAGACGTGAGCATTCTCAGTATCCATGCTATGCTGTTAATTTGAAATTTCCTAGGTTTCAAAGGCGCAAGGCTAACGTCGATGCTGTTTTACTAATCTAAATATGTCTTTTACAATATGTCTATTTCGTGTTATATATGTTGATTTCTGCAAAGATAGAAAAATATTTATTGTTTTAGAAGTTTACAAAAAAAATTGCCGACATCGCTGCCGGCAATTTTCTTATATATCGGAATAACTATTACATCATTCCGCCCATACCTCCCTGCGGCATAGCAGGCATAGCAGGTGCGGGCTCCTTCTTCTCGGCCAGCACACACTCTGTGGTGAGGAACATCGAAGCGATAGAGGCAGCATTCTCCAACGCTACACGCGATACCTTGGTGGGGTCGATAATACCCGCAGCCAACATATCCTCATATTTGTCGTCACGAGCGTTGTAACCCATCGAGCCCTCGCTCTCCTTCACCTTATTCACTACAACCGAACCCTCGCCACCTGCATTGGCAACAATCTGGCGCAAAGGCTCCTCGATGGCACGCTTAACAATCTGGATACCTGTGGTCTGGTCCTCGTTCTCGCCCTTCATATTTTCGAGTGCGGCAACGGCGCGGATATAGGCTACGCCACCACCCGGCACGATACCCTCCTCGACAGCAGCACGAGTAGCCGCCAAAGCATCATCTACGCGGTCCTTCTTCTCCTTCATCTCGACCTCGGTAGCAGCACCTACATAGAGAACGGCAACACCGCCCGACAACTTCGCCAAACGCTCCTGCAACTTCTCACGGTCGTAGTCCGACTTGGCCACCTCGATACCGCCACGAATCATAGCGATACGGGCTGCAATAGCCTCCTTCTGACCTGTGCCATCGACGATAGTGGTGTTCTCCTTGTTCATCGATACCTTCTCGGCAGAGCCAAGCATATCGAGTGTGGTATCCTCAATCTTCATACCCTTGTCGGTAGAGATGACTGTACCACCTGTGAGGATTGCGATATCCTCCAACATATCCTTACGACGGTCGCCAAAGCCCGGAGCCTTACAAGCAGCCACCTTCAACGCACCACGCAACTTATTCATAACCAGAGCCGACAACGCCTCGCCATCGACATCCTCGGCGATAATCAAGAGCGAACGGCCATTCTGTGCCACAGGCTCCAAAACGCCCATAATCTCCTTCATTGTAGAGATTTTCTTGTCGGTGATAAGAATGAGTGGCTTCTCCAACTCGGCAGCCATCTTCTCGGTGTCGGTCATAAAGTAAGCCGAGATGTAACCACGGTCGAACTGCATACCCTCGACTACATCTACGTGAGTCTCGGTACCCTTTGCCTCCTCGACAGTGATAACGCCCTCGTTATTTACCTTTGCCATAGCCTCGGCGATAAGTGCGCCGATAGCCTTATCGTTATTGGCTGAAATGGTAGCGACCTGCTCAATCTTCGAGATATCGTTACCCACCTCCTGTGAGAGTTTGCGCAACTCTGCCACAACGGTAGCCACAGCCTTATCCATACCGCGCTTCAAATCCATAGGATTAGCACCTGCGGTAACATTCTTCAAGCCCACGCCGATAAGCGCCTGTGCCAAAACGGTAGCGGTAGTTGTACCGTCACCGGCATCGTCGTTGGTCTTTGAGGCAACCTCCTTAACCATCTGCGCGCCCATATTGGCGAACGAGTCCTCCAACTCAATCTCCTTGGCTACGGTCACACCGTCCTTTGTCACCTGTGGTGCGCCGAACTTCTTGTCGATAATCACATTACGACCCTTGGGGCCCAAAGTAACCTTCACAGCATTTGCCAAAGCATCTACGCCCTCCTTCAAAAGGTCGCGTGCCTCTACATTATATTTAATCTCCTTTGACATATCTTTACTCAATAGATTTAATCGTTAAACTTGAAATTAGCAGATTGCCAAGATATCGCTCTGCTTCATAATGAGGTAGTCGGTGCCATCGACATTGATTTCGGTGCCGGCATACTTGCCATAGAGAACGGTGTCGCCCTCCTTAACCTCCATCTTAACATCGGCTGTACCGGGGCCTACTGCCACAACCTTACCCATCAATGGCTTCTCCTTTGCTGTATCGGGAATAAACAGACCTCCTGCGGTCTTCTCCTCTGCTGCGTTGGGTAATACCAACACTCTGTCTGAAAGTGGTTTAATTGCCATAGTGTTTTGTTTTTATTTGTTATTGTTAAAATTTCTCGCCTGTTTGCCTCCTGGCGTATATCCTTGTAACAACAGATGTGCCAAACGGTTTTTGTCATACTCAACTGCCACTTGTACTGTGGGCAGTCTGCCATTTTGTCAGCATCACCCATAAAAAAGCGACGACGACGAAACAATCTGCCATTTCAGGTGCGAAGTTTGCAAAATTATTTCTAATTTTAACCTCTCAATCGGAATTTCTTATGAAAAAACTGTTTTTAGCAATAATATTTGTTTGGGCGATAGCCATTACGCCCTCTGTGGCCCGGAGTTTTGACTATGAAAACATAGCCAAGCACCCTCGTCTTTTACTGCACAAAGGCGACATTACAGAGATGAAAGTCTTTGCCGCAACATCGAGCAACGCCCGACTTATCCACGAAAAGATTATCGCCTCGGCAGATGTTCTGCTCGCCACCACCCCCGTAAAATATGAGTTGGAAGGCACACGCCTGCTCGACACCTCACGCGAGGTGTTGAAGCGCATATTCTACCTGTCATACGCCTTCGTCACCACCGAGAATATGGATTATGCCCGTCGTGCCGAGCGAGAGATGCTCGCCGTGAGCAGTTTTAAGGATTGGAACCCATCACATTTTCTCGATACGGCCGAGATGACTTTGGCGTTGGCCATCGGCTACGATTGGCTGTACAATGTCTTGCCCGTACATTCTCGCAGTATCATCGGCACAGCGATTTACGAGAAGGGACTGCGTGCGACCGAGAACAGCGACAATGCGTGGTTTTTCAGCGCCTCGAACAATTGGAATCAGGTGTGCAACGCTGCTATTTTATGCGGTGCATTGGCCACATTGGAACGTTCGCCCGAATATTGCAAGGCTCTGATTGACAAATGTATAGAATCCAACAAAAAGGCTCTTGCGGCCTACTCACCCGACGGCATCTACCCCGAAGGCTTCGGCTATTGGGAGTATGGCACAACATATCAGACAATGCTTGTGGCGGCCCTGCAATCGGCCTTGAATACCGATGCCGATATCACCACAAACAGGGGTTTTATGCGCTCGGCCGAGTTTATGAACTTTATGGTCGCACCCTCGGGCAAGGTATATAATTTTGGCGACTCGCCCGACGTGGCACACGCTCTGTCGGCGAAGTATTGGTTTGCCGCCACGCTTGAAGATGCCTCGGTGGCGAATATCGACGAGCAATTCATTACAGAACAAGGTGTTACGGCCGACCGCCTATTGCCTTTGTATATGATTTTCGCCCACAAACTACCACTCGACAAAGGCTCCCTTCCCAAGAGCAAATCATTCTTCGGAGGTGGCTCGACACCGCTGTATATATATCGTAGCGGCTGGTCGGAGCCTACCGATACCTACTTCGCCATAAAGGGTGGCAAGGCGGCCACGTCACACGGCCATATCGACGCCGGCTCGTTTATCTACGAGTGGCGAGGCGTACGCTGGGCAGTGGAGTTGGGCAACCACCCCTACGAGCCTCTGGAAAATGGAGGCATCGACCTGTGGAATCCGGCACAAAACAGTTCTCGCTGGGATATCTTCCGCATAGGTATCGACTCACATAACACACTGAAAATAAACGGCAAACGTCATGATGTAGATGCTCACGCCGATATTATCGAACACTTCACATCGACCACACGCAAGGGCGCTGTTGTCGATATGACTGCGCTGTTCGCAGGTGATGTCCGCAAGGCACATCGCTCCGCCGAACTCGACAAAAAAGATTTTCTGACCATCACCGACCATATCGTAACGGGCGACAAAGCGGCCACCTTCGAGTGGCAGATGGCAACCTGTGCCGAGGCCGAGATTGTAGGGCCTTCGGCGATTGTTCTGCGTCAAGATGGCGAGGAGATATACCTGAAACTGCGCACCAAAGGTCGCTCCGATGTCAAGATATGGCCGGCACACGACTATAAGTCGTGCGAAATTCAAGATGAAGGGGTGCGTCGTGTGGGCTTTGTTGTGGAGGTTAAGCCCAACCAAACGGTCGATATCGAGGTGACGCTCTCGCCGGCACGAAGTAATGTTTTGAGCCGCCTGCGCGAAAAATTGTCGGGCAATGCTACGGCGAAAAAGTAGGCAACAGCGGGGCCCACGAGTGATTTTGCGATAATTTTTGCGATTTTATTTGCATAAACCACCAAAAGCCCTTATATTTGCACACCGATTTGGGATTCCAAGTCGATATGGTGGATGTAGCTCAGTTGGTTAGAGTAGAGGATTGTGGTTCCTAAGGTCGTGGGTTCGAGCCCCATCTTCCACCCCGAAAATTTGTGTAGAAAACGCTTGGTTATCCCAAGCGTTTTTTTGTTGACTTAATATAAGTGCAAGCACTATATTATCTCAACAAAAAAACACGCGCCGAGAACGGCTTGTTTTCTACACTGGTGTATGTGGGATATTTGTAGTGGGTTGCGAGGATAAAATTATATACGATTTCAAAGGTATCCTCGCTTCGGCTTCGCCGGTCGAGCCCCATCTTCCACCCCGAAAATTTGTGTAGAAGAGCCTGTCTAACAATAAAAAAATGTTAGGCAGGTCTTTTTTTTGTTTGAGCC
>CAZQMC010000077.1:0-8125 GCA_964594305.1 uncultured Alistipes sp.
TTGTTGCTTATCCCGAAAGACCCGCAGGACGAGAAGAATGCCATTCTTGAAATACGTGGTGGTACAGGCGGCGATGAGGCGGCGATTTTTGCCGGCGATTTGTTGCGTATGTACACCAAATACATCGAGTCGAAGGGGTGGCGTTACGAGATTACATCGTTCTCGGACGGTGCTGCCGGTGGTTACAAGGAGGTTGTATTGAAGGTTACAGGCCAGAGCGTATATGGCACACTGAAATATGAGTCGGGAGTGCATCGTGTGCAGCGTGTGCCACAGACCGAGACGCAGGGACGTGTGCATACTTCGGCGGCTTCGGTGGCTGTGTTGCCCGAGGCCGAGGAGTTCGATGTCGAGATTTCGATGAACGATATCCGCAAGGATATCTTCTGTGCATCGGGCCCCGGTGGACAGTCTGTGAATACGACCTATTCGGCTATCCGTCTGACGCACATTCCTACGGGTATCGTCGTACAGTGTCAGGACCAGAAGTCGCAGTTGAAGAACTTCGACAAGGCTTTTGAGGAGTTGCGTACCCGTATCTTCAACCTCGAATACTCGAAGTACCTCGACGAAATTGCCTCGAAGCGTAAGACGATGGTATCGACCGGTGACCGTTCGGCAAAGATTCGCACCTACAACTATCCGCAGGGCCGTATCACCGACCACCGCATCAACTATACGATTTACAACCTTTCGGCCTTTATGGACGGCGATATTCAGGATTGCATCGACCACCTTATCGTAGCCGAGAACGCCGAGCGATTGAAGGAGAGCGAGTTGTAGTTATTCTTACACTTGTATACATAATAAAAAGGCATCGATTAAATCAGGGTCGATGCCTTTTTGTTTGGGGTGTATGGACGGCAAATATGCTAATTGGTTTTATTTTCGTATATTTGCGACGAGATATATTATTGTAAATATGGAAATCGCTATAATTTTACTGTTGATATTGCTTAATGGCTTGTTTGCCTTGTCGGAAGTTGCGTTAATTTCAGCCCGTAAATCAAACCTGAAAGTGCGTGCGACACAGGGCAGCAATTCCGCAAAATTGGCATTACGGTTGGCCGAAGACCCCGACAGATTCTTATCTACCGTACAAATCGGCATTACGCTGATAGGTATTATGACAGGTATCTATTCGGGAGCAACTCTTTCAGATGATTTGGCCGGTGTTATGGCCGAATGGGGTATCCCCGTCGCTACCGCAAGGGTTGTAGCACAGGCAGTCATTGTAATTATAGTGACATATATATCAATCGTATTTGGCGAGTTGGTCCCCAAACGTATCGGTATGAATGCCGCAGAGAAGGTGGCTTGTATTATGGCACGACCAATGTATTGGTTATCGGTTATGGCGACGCCCTTTGTGTGGCTCTTGTCAAAGAGTATGATGCTTGTCACTAAAATATTTGGCCTTGATTCGGACGAGAGAAAGGTAACCGAGGCGGAAATCAAGTCGATTATTCAGGAGGGTGCCGAGTATGGCGAGGTGCAAGAGGTTGAGCAGCGAATCGTTGGCCGAGTATTTTCACTTGGCGACCGTACGGTTGAGTCCATTATGACACATCGAAACGATATAGTATGGATAGATATCAATTCTTCCCCCGACGATATTCGCCGCTTGATAGGCAATGACCCCCATTCGGTATATCCCGTTGCCGACAGAAATCTTGATAAGTTGTCGGGTGTCATCTTCCTCAAAGATATATTTAACAATCTCGATGGCGCAAAATTCGATATTAAAAAAATCCTTCAACCGGTAAAATATTTCCATAATCAGACCGAGGTGTATAATGTATTGGAGCAACTTCGCGAGGAACATTTGAGTTATGGAATCGTATGTGACGAGTTTGGAGTGACACAGGGTATTGTGACATTGAGGAATATTCTGGAAGCACTTGTGGGCGATATGTTGGAAGAACGAGAGGTGCCGAATATTGTCGAAAGGGAAGATGGCGGTGTCCTAATCGATGGGCAATGTCCGTTTTATGATTTTTTGGTCTATTTTGCCATAGACGATGTCTATCCGCATACGGAATATAATACAATCAGTGGCCTTGTGCTCGATGTTTTAGGCCATATCCCCGAAACAGGAGAAAAATTATCGTGGGGGAATTTTGTGTTCGAAATAGTTGATATGGACGGAGCCAGAATTGATAAGGTTTTGGCCACAAGAGAGAGTGAGTAGATATGAAGATTGGCGATATAGATTTAGGCCCGCAGCCGATGTTTTTGGCCCCCATGGAGGATGTCACCGACCCCTCGTTCCGCTATATGTGCAAACGTATGGGGGCCGATGTCGTGACTACCGAGTTTATATCGTCCGACGGGCTGATACGTGATGCGTGGAAGTCGCGTGCGAAACTCAACATCGACGAAGCAGAACGCCCCGTAGGTATTCAGATTTATGGCCATCTCATAGAGCCTATGGTCGAAGCGGCACGCATCGCCGAGACGGCACACCCCGACTTTATCGATATCAATTTCGGTTGTCCGGTAAAGAAGATTGCAGGTCGTGGTGCCGGTTCGGGTATGATGCGCGACGTACCGTTGATGGTCGAGATGACACGCCAAATTGTCGAGGCGGTCACAACGCCTGTTACGGTCAAGACCCGTTTGGGTTGGGACGAGGATAATAAAAATATCGTGGAAATCGCTCTGCGTCTGCAAGATGTGGGCATCAAAGCCTTGACTATTCACGGTCGCACCCGCTCACAGATGTATCGCGGTGAGGCCGATTGGACTCTGATAGGCGAGGTCAAACACCACCCCGACATCGAGATACCCATCATCGGCAATGGCGATGTGGATTCGGGCCCGAAGGCGAAGCAGATGTTCGACACCTATGGCGTTGATGGTGTGATGATTGGTCGCGCGACGTATGGTCGTCCGTGGATTTTCCGCGAGGTAAAATATTTTATGGCAACAGGCGAGGTTATGCCACAGCCGTCGGTCGTGGAGCGTGTAGCCATCGCAAAAGAGCATCTGGCCAAGTCACTGGAAATCAAGGGCGAAAGAGTAGGTATTTTGGAGATGCGTCGCCATCTGTCAAACTACTTCAAGGGATTGCCCGATTTCAAATCCACACGCCTGACTCTCGTCACATCAAACGATGTAGAAGAGTTATACTCCACCCTCGATATGATTGCCGAGCGATGGGGAGATATCGATATGAGCGGCGCAGTACCGCCCTCACTCTCGCACGAGATATAAAACATGTTATAAAAATAGCACTCATAAAAAATCGCACTCTACCAAATGGAGTGTGATTTTTATTTTCCGACAGCCGATAAATTACCGCAAAAAACTACATCTTTTGAAATATTTTCCCTATCTTTGGGAGATTTATGGCGCATAATATCAAATTTTATATATAGATGAGTAATAAGTTCACTTTGCGAGAGGTTACAACCGCAGACCTCGAACGCGAATTTATAGAGTTGCCCAAACGATTGTATGAGGGTAACAAGTATTGGGTTTGTCCTCTGGATAACGATATTAAGGCGGTATTTGACCCCTCTCACAACAAACTCTTCGCCGATGGCGAGGCTATACGTTGGGTAGCATACAACACCGAGGGAGAGTGCGTAGGCCGTATCGCAGCCTTCTACGACAACGAGCACGCCTACTCTTACGAGCAACCTACGGGTGGTTGCGGTTTCTTCGAGGCCATCAACGACCAGGAGTTGGCCAACCAACTCTTCGATGCGGCTCGCCTGTGGCTGGTAAGTCGTGGTATGGAGGCAATGGACGGTCCGGTGAACTTCGGCCCACGCGACTCGTGGTGGGGACTTTTGGTCGAGGGTTATGAGTTCCAGCCTCTCTACGCCAACCCCTACAATCCGCCATATTACAAGGAGTTGTTCGAAAACTATGGTTTCCAGAACTATTTCAACCAGAACACCTATCTCTGGCGAGTATATGACGACGATATCAACCAATCGATTTACGAGCGCGCGAAGCGTCTGATGAATACCCCCGGATATAGTTTTGCAAATATCAAAGGCCGTAATTTGGAGGAGGTTGCCGAGGATTTCCGCATCATCTACAACAAGGCGTGGTCACTCTTTACAGGCGTAAAGCCTATGCCCAAAGAGGAGGCACAGGAGATTGTAAAGAAACTCGCTCCCATTGTCGATGAAAACATCATCTTCTTCACCTATTTCAACGACGAGCCTGTCGGATTCTTCATTATGGTTCCCGATATCAACCGCATCATAGGCAAGTTCAACGGTAATCTCAACCTGTGGAACAAGTTGCGTCTGATGTGGGACTTGAAGGTCAAGAAGTCGTGTGACCGTATCTTCGGTATGATTTTCGCCGTGACGCCCGAATTTCAGGGCAAGGGTGTTGAATCTGGTATGATTCAACATATCTACGAGACCTATTTCTGCGCTCCCAATGTCAAGTATAAGACTGTCGAGTTTGCGTGGATTGGTGATTTCAACCCCGTGATGAACCGTATGATTCAGAACTATGTCGGCGCCACACGCCATAAGATGCACACCACATATCGTTATCTGTTCGATAGAGAGAAGCCCTTCACACGCTGTCCGCGCTTGGGCATCAAGAAGAGTGAGAAGTAAAAGTACAAACCTAAAAACCACATAACAAGATGAAAACCACAGCATTTACAAAGTATCATATCGCTACCGGTGCCAAGATGGCCGAGTTCGCAGGATATAATATGCCCATCGAGTTCTCGGGCATCAACGACGAGCATATGACCGTAAGAGAGAAGTGCGGCGTATTCGACGTAAGCCATATGGGCGAGATTTGGGTGAAGGGCGAGAAGGCTCTCGATTTGTTGCAGCATATCGCCTCGAACGATGTATCAAAACTCTTCGACGGCAAGGTGCAGTACGCTACAATGCCTAACGGCAAGGGTGGCATCGTCGATGATATCCTGATTTACAAATTCAGCGACACAAAATATATGCTCTGCGTCAATGCAGCCAACACCGACAAGGATTGGGCTCACATCTGCGCCGAGGGTGAGAAGTTTGGCATGAAGCCGGGTGTAGAGTTGGAGAACTCGTCGGATAACATTGCGCAGTTGGCAATTCAGGGCCCGCTGGCGATGAAACTCGTGCAGAAGATGTGCGACGAGCCTGTCGAGGATATGGTATATTACACCTTCAAGCAGACCAAATTGGCAGGTTGCGATGTAATTCTCTCGGCTACGGGCTATACCGGCTCGGGCGGCTGCGAGATTTATATGTACAATGCCGATGCCGATACCATCTGGGAGGCTATGTGGAAGGCCGGCGAGGAGTTCGGTTTGAAGAATATCGGACTCGGCGCACGCGACACCTTGCGCTTGGAGAAGGGATTTGCTCTCTACGGCAACGATATCGACGACACAACCTCTCCATTGGAGGCAGGTTTGGGCTGGGTAACAAAGTTTGTCGAGGGTAAGGATTTCATCGACCGCGACTTCTTGGCAAAGCAGAAGGCCGAGGGTGTACAGCGCAAATTGGTCGGTCTGAAAATGATTGACCGAGGCATACCTCGTCACGAATACAAGATTGCAAACTTGGAGGGTGAGGAGATTGGACACATCACCTCGGGCACAATGTCGCCTATGCTCAAAGTGGGCATCGCTTTGGGTTATGTAAAGACAGAGTATGCCGCAGTCGGCACTGTCGTAGCAGTGGTTATTCGTGACCGCCTGCTCAAAGCCGAGGTGGTTAAATATCCATTCGTATAATCACTAACCCCAAATAACAATGAAGAAAATTATCTTTATTTGCGTACTCTTGGCCACTTCATTTATGGCCGCAGCGCAATGGAAACCAGTCGAAGGACGTATTATGACCGAGTGGGCCGATAAGGTTACACCCGAGAATGTATTACCGGAATATCCACGCCCACAAATGGTTCGTGCCGAGTGGCAGAACCTCAACGGCTTGTGGGATTATGCTATCGTCAAGCGAGGCATCAAGCCCTCGACCTATGACGGCAATATCCTCGTGCCTTTTGCTGTTGAGTCAGCATTGTCTGGTGTAGGCAAACGCGTAGGCGAGGGTAACGAGTTGTGGTATCACCGCACATTTACAGTCCCTGCGAAATGGAGCAAGAGCCGCATTATGCTCAACTTCGGTGCCGTAGATTGGAGGGCCGACGTATGGGTAAATGGCATCAGCGTAGGTTCGCATCAGGGCGGTTATTCACCATTCAGCCTCGACATCACTGCCGCACTCAACAAGAAGGGCGACAACACTTTGGTTGTGAAGGTGTGGGACCCCACCAACAAGGGCTATCAGCCTCGTGGCAAGCAGAACGACGAGCCTCACGGCATCTGGTACACACCCGTCACAGGTATCTGGCAGACCGTATGGTTGGAGCCGGTTGCAGATTGTCATATCGAGAGTGTGAAGATTGTCCCCAACCTCGACAGCAGCCTTTTCAGCATCGCTACAACTGTGACAGGAGGTAATGGCGGCGAGGTTATCGAGGCCGTAATTTTCGATAAAGGCGTAGAGGTAGCACGCGCCAAGGGTGTGGCAAACGCCAAAATGGAGTTATATGTGGCCGAGCCCAAGTTGTGGAGCCCCGACAGCCCATATCTCTACGACGTAAAGATTACCCTTTCACACAATGGCAAGGTTGTCGATACGGTGGATAGTTATACCGCTATGCGCAAGTTCTCGCTCGGCAAGGACAAGGACGGTATTATGCGTATGTTGCTCAACAACAAGCCCGTATTCCACTTTGGTCCGCTCGACCAAGGTTGGTGGCCCGATGGCTTATATACCGCACCGACCGACGAAGCGTTGGCATTCGACGTTATAAAGACCAAGGAGTTGGGTTACAATATGATTCGCAAGCACGTAAAGGTGGAGCCTTCACGTTGGTACTACCACTGCGACAAGGTGGGTATGATTGTATGGCAGGATATGCCCAGCGGTGGCAACTCTCCTCGTTGGGAGATGCACAACTACTTCGCCGGCGTAGAGGCTGTGCGTACGCCCGAGTCGGAGGCGAACTTCCGTCAGGAATGGAAGGAGATTATGGATCTCCTCTACTCTCACCCCTCGATTGGTGTATGGGTACCCTTCAATGAGGCGTGGGGACAGTTCAAGACCGGCGAGATTGCCGACTGGACCAAGAACTACGACCCCTCGCGTCTGGTAAATCCTGCAAGTGGCGGTAATCACTACACCGTAGGTGATATCCTCGACACACACCACTACCCCTACCCCAAACTGACACTTCTCGACTCTCGTCGTGCTACCGTTTTGGGTGAGTATGGCGGTATCGGTTTTGTGGTTGAGGGACACCTCTGGGAGCCCGACCGCAACTGGGGTTATATTCGTCAAAACTCATCGGAGGAGGTTACCAACCAATATATCAAGTATGCCGAGAAGTTGAAAGTACTCATTCAGGCGGCCTTTGCCGGTGCGGTTTATACACAGACAACCGACGTAGAGATTGAGGTTAATGGCCTTATGACCTATGACCGTAAGGTTTTGAAGGTTGATGAGGAGCGTGTGCGCAAAGTAAATCAAGAGGTTTGCAACTCACTGTCCGAGTAACAAACGAATAGCAAACGACAAGAAGGCTGCACGGCTCTCCTCGCCATTGCAGCCTTTTTTGTTACACCTATGTTGAGCAATATGAAAATAGAGAATATCCGACATTTCGACGCAGCGCTTATCGCCCCGATAAACAACCTTTTACGACAACTCACCTCTCGCGAGATACTTTTTACCGAACAACACCTGCGGCAAATCGTCGAAAGCGAGGCGAGCCATCTGTTTTTGATGTACGATGACGAGGCTGTGGTTGGAATGATTACTCTCGGCACATATCTCGCTCCGACGGGCCGAAAAGTGTGGATAGAAGATGTGGTGGTCGATACCCACTCACGAGGCAAGGGCTTGGGGCATCATTTGGTGCAGCACGCCATAGAGTATGCCCGACGATATGCTCCGTGTTCGCTGTTATTGACATCAAACCCTCTTCGCACAGAGGCCAATGCGCTCTATCGTTCGGAGATGTTCGAACAACGCAACACCAATGTCTATAAGATGGATTTATAGCAAACATATTGCACGAAGACAAGAGCCTGTCTAACAAGTATTTTGTTAGACAGGTTTTTGTATATAATAAAAAGTTA
>CAZQMC010000078.1:0-8116 GCA_964594305.1 uncultured Alistipes sp.
ACCACCCTTGAAGAAGAGTGTCAAACCCAAAGCGAAGAGTATCGAGCCATAACCCGCATCGTTCAAACAGATTGCAAAGAACAACATATAGAACGGTGCGAAGAACGGTGTCAAATCCAAAGTACCATACTTGGGCAAAGCATACATACCGCCGACAAGTTCGAACAAACGTGCAAAACGATTATTCTTCAACTTAACCGGAGTATCGTCCTCCTCGGTAGGTGCGCTCTTCACATAGACCACATTGGGGTACTCCTCCAACAGAGCATCGACCTCCTGTGAGCGGTCGGCCTCGGCCCAGCCCTCCATAACGACCAGCGAGCCATCGGCAGCCTCCTCGGCAGTACCACGAATCTTAACCTCCTGCAAGCGGCAAGAGAGTTTCGACAACTCCTTCTCGATGAGCGCAAGGCTCTGGGCACAACGTGAGAAGTCGGCATTGAGAGCCTTCAACTCCTGACGACGCTCCTCGGCCTCGGCATCTGCCGAACGATAGTCCATAGCGGGCATCTTAATCTCCTGTGCATCGAGAGCAACCTCCTCGCCGGCCTTGGCTACGACAACGAAATAAACCGATGTCGAAGAGCGTGCAATCTCGACCAATGTATGAGCCTCACTCCAAGCCTCAACATTCTCATCGAAATCACCCGTAGAGGCGATAAAGTAGCGCAACACAACGCCCTGTGCCGTAAGTCGGTCACGCACCTCGGCCGAGAACTCTCCCCAAGGTTCCAACTCCTCCGACATCTTCTCCAAGCGAGCAATCTCACCCAAAAGAGCCGCTTTGCGCTGAGATAAATCAACATAGGCATCGAAAGCCTCCTCACCCGTAGGATAAGGCTTCGCCTCGAGCTGCATATCGTCACTCTCGACAAAATCTTTGAGTTGCTCGATAGCCTTGGTACAACGCTCTATATCGCTAACCAATTGGCGGTCCTGCTCTCGGGGCTCCCAGCCCGTAGTGGTGATATCCACAAGGCCCAACTCGCGCAAGCGAGCCACAAAATCCTCACTCTGTGCTGCCAGCAACACAAAGTCATAACGTGACATCTTAACTATCATAGCATAGACCCCTCCGCAGCCTGTTGTTGACGTGTTTTAACAATCTTCTGTGCCGACTTCGAGAGATTCTCCTCGTCCTCCATAAATCGCTTAATCTTACGAATGGCGTCCTCGTAACCGGGGATTTGCACCTTCTCGTAGAGGTTTACCTTCTGGGTGGTCTTACGACGCGCGTAATCCAGCAACTCCATCTTACGGTTATAAACCTCGTACTCGATGCCCAATGTCGCCAATCGTTTCAGCAAATCTACACCGTCGGCATACCACACCGGCGAAGAGAAGAGGTCGTACTCCTTCTCCTCGAAGCGTACCTCCTCCAACAGTGGTGTGCGCACACCCGCAATCTTCTGCTGCGAGAGTTCAACGTCGGCAACTCGCAAGAGTGTCGTGTCGAACTCGCCCCACAGAGCAACCATATAGTCGTACTCGGCAGCCAATGCGTCCAAACGACGACGGTAATCGCGGGCGGTATCCTTCGCCTTCTTGACCTCGGAACGCAACGCCGACTCCTTACTCTTGATGGTAGGGAGTGCCGTTTGGCGCATCTTTAACTGCTTACCGAGTTCGCCAAGCGAAGTTTTGTTATACTGAAATTTAATAGCCATAACTTAATTATGCTTTCCAATACTTTGCAATAAGTTCTGCCTTGATGGCAACCTCCTCCTTCGAGAAGTACTCGCCAAAGAGCGACCACGCTGTATCGAGCATCTGCTCAATCTCGATATTTACATCGATAGCCAGCAACTTCTCCGAATAGTCGTGTGCAAACTTCAAGGCACGCTCGTCGTAATCCGACAAATCGAAACCGTTCTCCAACTTGGTCTTGGCATTAGCCGCATCGGCATACAGACGCACGCAGGCATTCATCACCTGTGGGTGGTCCTCACGAGTCTTCTTACCGATTACCAACTGCTTCAAACGCGACAATGAACGGAACGGGTCAACGATAACCTTACCGGTATCAGAGTCGTTACGCAGGAACAACTGTCCCTCGGTGATATAACCCGTATTATCGGGGATAGCGTGAGTAATATCGCCACCAGAAAGGGTTGTAACGGCGATAATCGTAATAGAACCGCCATTAGGCAACTGCACGGCCTTCTCGTAAATCTTTGCCAAATCCGAGTAAAGCGAGCCCGGCATAGAGTCCTTCGAAGGAATCTGGTCCATACGGTTTGACACGATAGCGAGTGCATCGGCATACAAGGTCATATCGGTCAACAAAACCAACACCTTCTCGCCCTTATCCACTGCAAAGTACTCGGCAGCGGTAAGTGCCATATCGGGCACCAACAGACGCTCTACGGGAGGATTCTCCGTAGTATTCACGAACGACACGATACGGTCCAATGCACCGGCATTCTCAAATACCTGCTTAAAGTAGAGGAAGTCGTCGTTGGTAAGACCCATACCACCCAAGATAATCTTGTCGGCCTTGGCACGCAATGCCACATTGGCCATAACGGCGTTGTAAGGCTGGTCGGGGTCAGCGAAGAAGGGAATCTTCTGACCTGACACGATGGTATTGTTAAGGTCGATACCCGCAATACCCGTAGCAATCAACTCCGAAGGCTGAATACGACGGAAGGGATTTACCGTAGGGCCACCAATCTCACGCTCCTCACCCTCGATGGGCTCACCGCCCTCCAAAGGCTCACCGTAAGCGTTGAAGAAACGGCCTGCCAAATTATCCGAAACACGCAACTTGGGCGCCTCACCGTGGAATACTACCTCTGAATCGGTAGCCAAGCCCTCGGTACCTGCAAACACCTGCAAGGTAACATTCTCACCCATAATCTTCACCACCTGCG
Source organism: uncultured Alistipes sp. (assembly GCA_964594305.1). Lineage (GTDB taxonomy): Bacteria > Bacteroidota > Bacteroidia > Bacteroidales > Rikenellaceae > Alistipes. The sequence goes on from CAZQMC010000078.1 coordinate 2,874, forward strand.
CCAACTTACCGCCTACGGTAGCCAACTCGTCGTTACCTACGCCCGTAGCACGAAGCGTAATGGTAGCCTTGGTGATGTTATCAATCTTTGTATATACTTTCTGAAATGCTCTTGTTGTCATCGCTGCCCTATTTTGAGAGTTGATTATTCACTGTCTCCTCGATTTGACGCTTATAATCGAAGAACTTTTCGCTCTGCCACTCCGAGTAGTTCATCTGACGGAAGAGGTTGATAAGGCCCTTGAAGAACTTCGAGCAAGCCTCAAAGTCGCTGAAATCAAACGACTTGTGGCACACGTCGAGAACCATCTCATACATCATCTTCTGTCGCTCGATAGGACAGTTGGCATCAATATCGTCAAATGCGTCCTGCTGCAAAATCACGAAGTCGATAAGTTCCGACTTCCAGAAACGCTCGTGGTATGCTACGGGTACACCGTCGTCACCCAAGATGTTAATCTGGTCGTTGGCCTCCTTTCCGCGCTGTACGATGGTCTTACCCTCATACACCTCCGACACCCAATTCTTGCCGATGTGACCGTCAAGATACTCGGCAACCTCGGGATACTCCAAATACTTCGAGTATGAATCCAGCGGGTCGATAGCGGGATAACGCTTCGAGTCGGCACGGCCCTGTGACAAAGCGTAGAAACAACGCGCCGCCTTCTTTGTAGATTCGGTTACAGGCTCCTTCAAGTTACCACCTGCGGGTGATACCGTACCGAGGAACGTAACAGAACCTGTCTGACCATTGTTCAACTTAACCAAACCGGCACGCGCATAGAAGTTAGAGATAACGGCTGACAAGTCCATAGGGAAGGCGTCCTGACCGGGCAACTCCTCCAAACGGTTTGACATCTCACGCAAAGCCTGCGCCCAACGAGATGTAGAGTCGGCCATAACCAACACCTTCAAGCCCATAGCACGATAGTACTCACCGATAGTCATACCTGTATAAACCGACGCCTCACGAGCCGCAACGGGCATATTTGAGGTGTTACAGATGATGATGGTACGCTCCATCAACTTATGGCCCGTACGAGAGTCAATAAGTTCGGGGAACTCGGCGAAAATCTCCACAACCTCATTCGCACGCTCACCGCACGCAACGATGATGATAACATCGGCATCGGCCTGCTTCGAAATAGCGTGCTGCAACACGGTCTTACCTGCACCGAAAGGTCCGGGGATAAAACCTGTACCACCCTCTGCCAAGGGGTTGAAGGTATCGATAGCACGAACACCTGTCTCCATAACGCGTGAGGGGCGTGGCTTCTCGGTATAGCAACGGATAGCCTGCTTTACGGGCCACTTCTGTACCATTGTGATATTGTATTCGTTGCCGTCCTTATCTGCAACAACAGCGATAGTGTCGGTAACCTTGTACTCACCTGCCTTGGCTACGCTCTTTACGATATAAGAGCCCTGCATAATGAAGGGAACCATAATCTTATGGTCAACCCACTGCTCCTTAACCTGTCCCAACCAATCACCAGCAGTTACCTTATCGCCCTCCTTTGCCAAAGGCGAGAACTCCCACTTACGCTCAAAATCAATAGGCTCGGTGATAGAACCACGATTGATGAACAGACCATCCATCTTCTCCAAGTCGTTCTGCAAACCGTCGTAGTTACGCGACAAAAGGCCCGGAGCCAGAGTTGCCTCCAACATATGGCCCATAAACTCTACCTTGTCGCCAATCTTCAAGCCTCGGGTACTGTCGTACACCTGCACATAGGCGTCGTCGCCTATGACCTTGATGACCTCGGCCATCATTCGGGTATCGCCACAATAGACATAACAAATCTCGTTCTGTCCCACCGCACCGTCAGCCTTGACAATAACGATGTTTGAGATGATACCGTTTACTCGTCCTAACGTTTTCATTTATTTTGTTTTTATTGTTTATTTTATCAATTCCTTACCGTCGAGTTCAGCCATAATGCGCTCAAACATCTCACGACCTCGCTTTGGTGAGAGCAATGCCCAACGAGCCACAATATTGATTTTAGCCAAATACGACAAGATAGCGTTGATGTTGAAGTAGTCGAAACTTGCCAACTCCGAGGCCTGTTCCCAACGCACAAGGTCAATCTTGTGCTCCTTCTCCACAAGGTTCTGCTCATCATTGACGGCTGTAATCACAGCATCAACATAGGCAACCTCGCCACGCAAACCGAAATCGGCTGCCGACGAACGTTGCAACTGCTCAACGACATCGCCACCACCTATGGTAACGCTATCTATCGAGCGACCGGCCTCACGTGCAACGATTGCCGCCGACACATTACGCAAGGTACGGTCAAACTCCGACCACTCGCGCAAGAAGCGGCACTTCGACTTGGCGCACTCCTCGTAATAGGCCGTAAGCAGAGCCTTCTCAAAACTGCGCGAGAGGTCCAAGCCCTCGGCATCCTCGCTCTCCGCATCGGCATAGGCTCTGATAACACGAGCCATAGCCTCGGGAAGACGCTTGGGTGATATGAGTTCTTCGGCCAACTCCTCCCGAGAGAGGTTACCCAGAGGGTTATAAGCCGAACGGCCCGCACGCAGCGCAATAATATTTTCACAATCGTAGTAGCCATACATCAGGCGCAGAGAGGCAGCATCGCCCGCAGACAACTCCTCCATTATCTCGGCGACAATCTCCTTGGCGTCGAAGCCTTTGGTATCGGCATCGAGCGCATACTCCCTTAATCCGGCTACTAACGAATAGTAATTCTTATCGAACATAATACGCTATGCTTAAAAGAGAAGTTTTGCAACCTTTTCACGCAAATAACCACCGAGCAGAGCCTCGAAAGCCTCATCAGAGAATGAGATGTAGTAACCACCCTGCTTCTCGCCTACCTTGAAGCCGCTCTTAACATCGGCAGCAAAGCCCAACTCGATACTCTCGGCAAGCAATGACTTGGCAACAGCCTCAAACTCCTTATCCAACTCGGCCTTCTTGGTCTCGGGCAACAAGGCAACCAAATCAACCTTGGCACCATTGTTCCAATTCTTGGCTACGGCCAACAACATATCCTTAACAAATGCAACATCGAGGTTTGCCTTCTTGACACCCTCCGATGCAGCCTTCGCTACGATGATGTTCTCAATCTCTGCCTTAATCTTGGCAGCAGCCTGCTTACCGGCCAACGAAATCTCGGTCATTGCATTCTTCTCGACATCGGCTGCCTTATCCTCAGCCTCGGCGATAATCTTTGCGGCGAGAGCCTCTGCCTCGGCCACAATCTTCTGAGCCTCGCTCTTTGCCGCAGCGACAAGGTTGTCAGCCTCGGCACGACCCTTCTCCAAACCCTCTTGATAGAGTTTGTCGGTCAATTGTTGAAGTTTATTGTTTCCCATAATCTTTATGTATTTGTAATTTGTTTATTGTCTTACCGAAAAAATAGGTTGCAACTCTTATATACCATATATAAAGAAGTCACGCAAAGGTACTCAATTTATCGGCTTTGCCAAAATTTAATTACCTTTTTTCACGACCTCAACGACACCATCGAACATTTTTTATCAAAAAAGAGCCTGCAAGCACCTTTTATAACAATCGTAACATCATATAAACCAACATATTACAAAACAGCCAACTATTCACAACAACAAGAACAAAGTTTTCACAAAACATCAAAATAATTACAACAAAAAACATAAAAAAAAGCGAGAACATCTTTCAAAAAGAGAGATATCCTCGCTAAAAAAAATATTGCAGGTGTTCTACTCGGGCTGATGCTCGGCTCGCAACAAGTCAAGCACAACCTTAACGGGAGAGAAGGTTGTTATGGGCACCTCGACAAATATCGTATTCCAATTGGCCATTGCTCCATTCCACAACCCCGGCAACTCCTGCGCTCGCAACTCCCTGCCGCCACTCGATTTCGACGAGATAAAACCCGTCGCAGGGTCGGTGTATTGTGTGAGGTCGAACTTGTCACCATCGACACGCTTAACGCCGCAGACCAAATCCACCGGATTGAAATGCGTCGCCGACTGCATAATGTCCTGACTTTCAGGGGCTATCTGGCTCGACTCGGCTATCTGTAACGTCTGGCAACCATCATTACTCTCAACCCAGAAAGGACCTCCGCCCGGCTCACCCTGATTGCGTACCACACCACAAACCCTTATAGGTCTGTCAAGCAGACGGCGCAACGTATGCACGTCCCAATCCGCCGGTAACTTGACGCACAATCGCTCCTCGACAAATCGTGCAATGGCCTCAACATCGGCCACGCCCGAATCTATCGCCTTGATGTAGGCAAAAGTCTGCTCCTGCAACTCCAACAACACGCCGGCCAATGCTTTTTTGTAACGAATGGTATCGCCACGACGAGCATCGGTCGTCACATTATCGATGTTCTTGACAAAAATCACATCGGCATCGATATCGTTCAGATTTTCGATAAGCGCACCGTGTCCCGCAGGGCGGAACAACAGACGGCCTTCATCTGTGCGGAAAGGTGTATTATCGGGATTTACAGCAATGGTATCGGTCGAAGGTTTCTGCACCGAAAACGACACGTTGTACTTCACGCCGAATTGTTCCTCATAGAATGGCTGCGTAGAGCCGAGGACGTCCCAAAAACCGCCCATATGCTCCTCTGACACAGTAAAATGTATAAATACCTCATCACCCGAGCGAGCATACGCAGCACCCTCGACCATATGCTCCTCGACAGCCTTGCGACACCCGTCATCGTAGGCGTGGAAGGTCACCAAACCCTTGGGTTTAGAGCCGTATGCAAGACCACATTGAACGATGGCTGCGACAATCTCTTTGTCGGTAGATTTCTCTGTTACAAAATGGGATAATTCTTCCCAAAAAGCGAACTTCCTGATATTGCTCAACAGAGTATCGATACCCTTGCCGCGACGACCGTCATTGATGAACTCAAACAACTCCTTGAACATTCGTGTAGCGGCTCCCGAAGCGGGCACAAACTTCACCACCCTCAACCTCTTCGACTCTGACTCATAACGCGAAATGACTCGTTGCATCTGCTCTCCACCCAAAACGCATACTCCATCTCCGGCCGAGGCGGCTCGGGCTATATTCAAATATGGAAATCCTGTACGAAAATTCTCGATTTGCTGTTCGACGGTCTCTACCGTCAAACCGTGATTTGTTATCTGTTGTAAATCCTCTTTTGTAAACATATTTCAAGAGATTGTTTTATAGTTTTACAGACAATATTAGTGATGCGTTAACTTCGCATCAAAGTGGTTTAAACTGTTAATATATAG
>CAZQMC010000079.1:0-8108 GCA_964594305.1 uncultured Alistipes sp.
ATCACAAATATAAAAAAAGCCCATCTAACAAAACTTGTTAGACAGGCTCTTTTTTGTTGTATGTAGTCTGAAAATAAATTTTCGCCTACATTCAGGCTTATTGGCTTTAAGTTCAGCCGAGAATCGCTCATCACGCCGGCCATCGACAAAGAGGCCGCAGCGAAGGTGAATGCCGCTATTCAGAAGATTATCGAAGAGAGCAAATGGGCTCCCGGCACAAAAGATGGTGCGCCTTGCAGTTTCGACATCGGAAGCGCACGAGTTCGCATACGCTAACCCAATACTCATACACACAAATCAGGGTGCTGACCTTCATCTGTCAGCTCCCTGATTGTTTATCGGGCGACAAGGCCCGTTAGCATTTGCTGATGCCTATGCGAGCCTCCTCGTTATCTTTCTCCAACTTCTCGTCCTCCTCCCAATCGAACATCTCGAACTCGCGACGAGTACCAAGCGAAAAACGGGTATATGTAATCGGCAGGCCACGCTCCAAGAACTTTGTTTCGTAGGCCGTCTTAACCGACAGAGCCTCGTCGGCAAAGCCTGTTCCGTAGATATCGTCGTTAGAGACCTCGCACGCCAAATCGAAATGGCGCACAACCTCGTTGGTATAACCGAAGAGGTGTTGCGAGTCTGTTTTCAGGTTTATCCAGCCATCAGGGGCCAGAAATTGCGCATAGTACTCCAAAAAGATAGGCGAGGTAAGGCGTTTCTTCGCTCGGCGTGTTTTGAGTTGCGGGTCAGGGAATGTAATCCATATCTCGGCAACCTCACCTTCGGCAAAGAACGAGTTGATAAACTCGATACGGGTACGCAAAAAGCCCACATTATCCATCTTGCACTCGGTAGCCGTCTTGGCTCCGCGCCACATACGAGCACCCTTAATATCCACACCGATATAGTTGCAATTGGGGTTACGCGCAGCCAAGGCGACAGTATATTCGCCCTTACCGCAACCCAACTCCAATACTATGGGATTGTCGTTGTGAAAAAAATCTTCGTGCCAACGCCCCTTCAAAGGGTGGTCTTTATGAAATATTTCATCGAATTCAGGCTGCACAAGGCAACTGAATGTAAGATTTTCGGCAAATCGTCGGAGTTTATCTTTTCCCATCTTAATCAACTATTTACATTGGAAATTAACACCTGCGGCCTCAACACCTCGAAGCGCACTCAAAGGACGCAGTGTCACAATATAATCGCCTTCGACAGCGAAACGCACATCTCGGCGATAAGGTATAGCCAAATCGACAAATCCGTTTTTGTCATCACCCCACTCTCCCGACACCGGCATTGTGACACTCTCCGCAAAGCGCAAAGAGTCGGGAGTACAAACCACCACCTCCACACCTACCGTATCGGCACAAAATGTATGATTTACGTGCAAAACCACCGACAAATCTCCCACAAAGTTTGCCTTTCCATTATGAAACACGACTTCGGCAGGTTCTTGCCACTCTTGGAGATTTACATCTTGAAAGAGAATGGTATTGGTCGGAGCATTGCACTGCGCAAAAACAACGGCACTCACCGCACTGACGAGCAATCGTGAGAGGTTATGTAACACTCTACGCAACATTATGCCTCCTGCTTTGATGCTTCGTTATGCGCTGCATTTCTACCCTCGCCACCATTACGACGGCGGTTATCTCGACCTCGACGGTCGTGTCGGTCGTGTCGGTCCTGACGGCGCTGGCCACGCTCTCTGTCGCCACGGTTATTCTGTTCGCCACCACTCTCCGCCGAGTGCTTGCGCTCACCCTTCGACTGTGAAGCCTCTCGCTCCTCGTTATGGTTTTCCTGACGGCCTTGACGGCGATTATCGCGCTTATCGCCACGACCTTTACGGCGACGACGGCCCTGATTATCAAATCGAGTGATGCTATCCTCCTCGGTACGGAACGTAGGCTCCTCAACCGCAGGAACACTCATATCGGCGATAGACTCAACCTTCTTGCCGGCACGATTCATCGCCACAATCTCTCTTACGCGCGATGTGGGGATAGTAACAACATTGGCCATAGCCTCCTTGCTGGTACTGAACGTCATCGTACGGCCCAAAATATCGGTCTTAACCAGATGATACTCTCCGTCGATAGCCTGCAACGGCTCACGCACGCGCGGCAAGGTCTGACGAGCATCGGCATATACATCGTACTCATACATCAGGCAACACTTCAACTTCGAGCATTGTCCTGCCAATTTCAATGGATTGAGCGATATATCCTGCACACGTGCCGCATTGGTCGTCACGCTCGAAAAACTCGATATCCACGACGCACAGCACAACTCTCTGCCGCACGCACCAATACCACCGATACGGCCGGCCTCCTGACGCGCACCAATCTGTTTCATCTCGATACGGATATGGAAACGCTCGGCAAAGACCTTGATAAGTTCGCGGAAATCGACACGTCCCTCGGCAATATAATAGAAAATAGCCTTGACCTTGTCGCCCTGATACTCCACGTCGCCAATCTTCATATCGAGGCCCATCTCGGCTGCAATCTGGCGCGACTGAATCATCGTATCGTGCTCCAAGGCAATAGCCTCCTGCCAACGCTCTATATCGTAGGGCTTGGCCTTGCGGTAAATCTTCTTATACTCGCCATTGAACGGAGTGAAACCCGTACGACGAATCTGCTTGGCAACCATATCGCCCGTAAGCGAGATAATGCCTATATCGTGGCCCGGAGATGCCTCGACAGCCACTATATCGCCACGTTTGAGCGGAAGATTATTGACATTCTTGTAATACGAGCGACGTGTATTCTTGAAACGCACCTCGAAAATATCGGTCGGCACATTGTCGGGGTAGGGCTCCAACCAAGGGCTCTCGTGCAGTTTGAAACACCCCTCAACAGGCTCCACACGCAACTCCTCGCCGCAGTCACACACCGAGAAACCTCGGCCCAACTCGGGTATATGTTTTTTAGAACAATTGTCCATCTTTGCAAAAATTTTCGTAAAGATAAGAAAAAAATTTTATTTTTTTACACTCGTGAGCCTTTGGCCTCCAAACGCTTCACATTGCGCCTTACACGCAAAATGGTAAGCAGGGCGCAAGTCGATAGGCCGACGATAAAGCCCATAATAAGTCCGACAGCACCAAAGCCGCAGTCAAACGCCAGGAAATAGCCCACAGGGATATTAAACAGAACATACGAGATGATGACTATCGGCATAATGACCTTCACATCTTGCAGACCTCGCAAAATACTTATCGAGATAGCCTGCAAGCAGTCCGACACCTGAAACAGAGCGATAAAGATAAGCATCGTAGCCGTAAGTTCTATGGTAGGCTCATTCGAGGTGAAAAGGCGGGGAATATCATAGCGGAAGATGATGAACAATATAGCCACCGTCACATTCCACGCAAGGCCCATCATATAGGCGGCATTGACCGTACGACGCAGCGGGGCGTAATCGCGACGGCCGTAGATATGCGAGCAGAGAATGGTCGTAGCCGAGCCAATGGCCACCACAATCATAAAGGTCACATTCATCATATTGGTACCTATCTGGTAGGCACTAACGGCGTGGGCACCAAAAGCCAGCACCAAAATACCAGCCACCACGAAAGCACTCGCCTCCATAAGCATCTGGAAGGCTATCGGAACACCCACCTTCAAGATGTTGTACATCGCACGCAGACGCAGCATCGAGCGAGAAAAGAGGTCGGCAGTATAATCCTTGAAGCGAGGAGTCAGGAGGAAATAACCTGCCAATATAATGGCTTGAATGGTTCGGGCGATAAATGTAGCGTAACCCGCACCAACGGCTCCCATAGACTCAAAGCCGCATTTGCCGAAGATGAAAATCCAGTTAAGAATGATATTTACCACATTGGCTATGATAACCGTTATCATCGCTATATGGGTATTACCCACGCCCTCCAAGAACTGCTTGACGGTACAAACGACCATTATAGGTATCATACTCCACACCAACGTATCGTAATAAGGCAGTGCCATATCGACAACCGCGCTTACCGACCCGACCTCGGGGCCTGTCATCACCTCGCCCAACAGGCCAAGCAACGGACGGATAAGAATCAACGCTCCGGCCGACAAAAATCCGAGTACGGTAAACAGGGCCGCACCGTTCTGTAAAAGTTCGGCGGCTTGACGCTTCTCCCCACGAGCAAAATGCTCGCCCACCAGAGGTGTAAGGCCAAACGAGAGTCCCATAGCCGCAACAAAGACTATATAGAAGATACTTGTCGCAAACGACACCGCAGCCAGAGGTATCGGGTCATCTCCGCCATAGTGTCCCACCATAGCCGTATCGGCCAATTGTACGGTGATATGGCCCACCTGCGAGAATATAACGGGGAAGGCTAATTGCAGATTTGCCTTATAATATGGTTTATATGTACTCAATAGTTTCATAGCGGACGCAAAGATAGCAATTTTCGCACAAAATATCCGTTACTAAACACGCAGCAAATAGTTTTCTCGGAGGCATTGTATTATTTATGGGCGATAATAGCCTATTTTTAGCAAAGACATTCGCTTGTCACAGCATATTGGTCTAAAAGTACACTATATGTTGCAAAATAATACGCATTGGCTATCTTTGCTGGCAATTAAGTAGCATTTTACTAAATTTTATACACAAATGATACAATATTTTGATTGGCTGCCACAGATTGAGGCCTTCGACGAAGTCGATAGTATTGAGAATGAAATAGCCATATTTACCTACTCGGACCTGATTAAGAGAGCCGAGTCCGCGATAAATATGAAATTGGAGGTGCTTAAAACGCCTCATAAGTTCAACTTCTTTATGATTGTTTATCATAATCGAGGTACAGCAAATATCAAGATTGATATGGTTGACTACTCGTTAGATAAGCCTTGCAATGTAATAAAAATCGCCCCCAGACAGATTGTTTCGATGGAGAGCATCAGTAGCGACTTTGATGCTACAATGGTTATCCTCTCACAACAATTTATGGAAAATCTATTGGTCTATATCAATGGCTCGATTCCATTGCGGATAGGCAGCAATATATATACTATTTCCCATATCCCCGAGCAAGATATCAGTATGTTGGAGGGATTCATACGTGTAAACCGTCACATATTAAAACAAAAGGATAACCCTTATCGCTTGCAGGTCGTACAGCACGTCATTATGGCTATTTTCTATTCGTCGGAGCAGATACGCAATATCGACGGCAACGAGTCTCCACGCTCAAATGCCGACATATTGTCAAAGGAGTTTCTGCAACTCGTAAAGGATAACTTCCGCCGAGAGCGTCAATTACAATTCTACGCCGACAAACTGTGTATCACGCCACGCTATCTATCGCGCGTGGTGAAGGAGACAACCAATTCGTCGGCTGCCGAGTGGATTGAGCGATATGTGGTATTGGAGGCGCGTGCTTTGCTGAAATCTACAAATATGACCATTCAGCAGATTAGTGACGAGTTGAATTTCCCGTCGCAAACCTTCTTTGGAAAGTATTTCAAACGCCGTATGGGTGTCTCGCCCAAAGAGTATCGCCGCAAGGGTTAGAGCACCGACCGCCGAGGCTTGATATTTGCTCTAAAAATATGTAATTTTGTAGCGATATTTCAGCAAGGAGACTAATGACAGAGAAACGAGTCAAACTGACAGAGCGTTCGGGCCTCATACTCGAAGGCGGAGGTATGCGGGGTGTATTCACCTGCGGAGTGCTGGACAACCTGATGGATAGGGGCATACGCTTCCCCTATGCGATAGGGGTAAGTGCCGGCGCCTGTAATGGCCTTTCATATATGTCGGGGCAACGCGGTCGTGCGAAATACAGCAATATCGACCTGCTGAAAAAGTATCGTTACATAGGTTTTTGGCAACTGCTCACCAAGCGTAACATAATGGATTTCGACCTGCTGTTTCACGAATTTCCCGAGAGAATTATCCCTTACGACTATGAGAAGTTGGCGCAATGCAAGGAGCGATATGAGATGGTTACGACAAGTTGCCTCACAGGCAAGGCCTGCTACTACGACGAGAAGCATAACCCCAAGCGCATTATCGATATTGTCAAGGCATCGAGCAGCCTGCCTTTCGTATGCCCCATCTCGTATGTTGACGGAGAGCCGATGCTCGATGGCGGCATTGCCGACTCTATTCCGTTGTTGCGCGCCCGAGATTTAGGCTTCGACCACAATGTAGTTGTATTGACACGCAACAAAGGCTATCGCAAACCACTGAAACCGACAAAAATACCACCATTTTTCTATGCTGACTATCCTGCTTTGTGCGAAAGTATTCGCCACCGTAATACGCTCTATAATGAACAAATTTCATTAGTTGAAGAGTTGGAAGCGAAGGGTGAGATTACGGTCATTCGCCCCGAAAAACCAATCGTCGTAAATCGTATGGAGCGCAACACCGATAAACTTCTAGACCTCTACAACGAGGGATACGCTTGCGCCGAAACCGTTATCTTTGAATAGCCTTCGAGGAGTAAACACCGACATCTTCACCCTCTCGAAACCATCATTGCACCTCACCACAGAAGATACCCTCCATTATTACAAATGGGTGTAAAATATGTCTATTTGTAGCATTTAATGATTTTTTTACTTATTTTTGTCATTAAATAGCACTATTAGACCATACAAAATGACTACAACGGGTATCACAGAGCAACAAGCACAAGCACTCAAAGCAAAATATAATCCCGAAGGCTCCACTCTCAGACGCAACTAGAAAGAGATGTTGCAAATCTTGAAAGTTCTGGCCAAAATATTGGAGGAAAACGACATACAATGGTGGCTCAGTTCGGGCACTCTGCTTGGCGCTGCACGCCATAAGGGTTTTATTCCGTGGGACGATGATGTCGATATCGTGATGCTCAAAGAGGATTTTAAGCGTCTGGATAAAATCCTGCGCGAGATGCAAAACGACGAGTTTGCTTATCGCAGTATGTGTACCGACATCGAGCACGTGACAATATTCACCAAGTTTTTAAGGCGCGAAGGTAAGATTTACTCCAACAATCCACGCCTTGACTACTATAAATGGACCGGACTATGGATAGATATATTCGCCATAGAGAAGACCTCGCATTTTTCGGCACGTGTAGCAAAGGTTTTGTATCGTAATATTCAGCATATAACCTCATATATCGGCATAAAGTGGTTACGACGAGCGATGATTCGCTTTATCGAGGCTCTGCATCTGGGTATTTTCTTCCCTATACTTCGACTCATTGGCAAGATAAACCCCAAGGAGGAGTATCACTATACGCTCGGTACGGGCTGGGATAAACACACTTTCTTTATGAAAGATACCTTCCCGCTCTCGACCATCGAGTTCGAGGGAGAGATGTTCCCTGCACCCAAAGACCCCGATGCCTACCTTACAAATGTGTATGGTAATTGGCGTGCGCTGCCCTCCGACGAGAGTATAAAGAAGTGTATCCACGGCCAAGAGTACATCAAAGAGATTTATGGCCGACAAGAGGAGAAATAACGCTATGAAAAGAGTCATAGCATACGGCACTTACGACCTTCTGCACGAGGGACATATTAACCTTCTGCGCCGAGCGAAAGAGTTGGGCGATTACCTCATTGTAGGCGTTACGAACGACAGTTTCGACCGTGAGCGAGGCAAACTAAATGTGCGCAATAATGTTTTGGAACGTGTCGAGGCGGTACGCGCAACGGGCCTTGCCGACCAAATCATTATCGAGGATTATGTGGGACAGAAGATTGACGATATACAGAAATACGATATCGACATCTTTGCCATCGGCTCGGATTGGGAGGGCAAGTTCGACTATTTGCAGGAGTTTTGCGAAGTGGTATATCTGCCCCGCACCGAGGGCATATCCTCAACGATGTTGCGTGCCGAGAGCGCAGCGTTGATAAACATAGGCGTTGTGGGTTGTGGTCGTATTGCCAGCCGTTTTATATCGGAGGCCGACAAGGTCGATTCCGCCCACATAAAGGCTTTATACGACATCGACCGCACGAAGGCCGAGGCCTTGGCCGAGAAGTATGACCACGTGACCGTATGTGATGGTTTTGAGGAGTTGGTAGCGCAGACCGATGCTGTCTATATAGCCACGCCGCACCTCTGCCACTACTCGCAGGCTAAATATGCTTTGG
>CAZQMC010000080.1:0-8103 GCA_964594305.1 uncultured Alistipes sp.
CTCAAACAAAAAAAAAGACCTGCCTAACATTTTTTTATTGTTAGACAGGCTCATTATCCTGATAAAGCGCACATTAAATCTTCTGCAACCTATATCGCGAAGGGGCTACGCCCACCCGTTGCTTAAAATATTTGCCGAAGAAAGCGGGCGAGATAAAATTCAGCCTCTCGGCAACATCTCTGACACTCTGCCCCGACTGCATAAGCAGACTCTTGGCACGACGGACAACAGCCTCGTCGATAACCTTCGAAGCACTCTTCGAGGTCTGCCTATGGCAAACCATCGAGAGATATTTGGGTGTAATTCCCAAACAAGACGCATAATACTCGACGCTCCGCTCACGCTCGCACTCCTCGCCCAGCAGAGCCATAAATGCCGAGAATAACTCCTCACTGCGAGTTCTCTTTTGAACGCTGTCTTCCACACCCTCGGCGACGCGTCGCATAACCGAAACAAACAGATAAAACAACGCAGCAAAGAGCGACGCAACAGCGCGCTCCGCGTAATCTTCTTTGGCATTATGCCCAATCTCACACAACGACATCACGACACTGCCGAACTGCCCCATATCTTGCGCCGAGAGCGTTATGCAGGGCCCTTGACAAAGCATCGCCTGCCCCTTCACGACATCTCTTACTTCGATGTTCATACTGCCGAGAAACTCCGACGAGAAGGCAATCACATACCCCACACAAGCCTTACTGCAACGGAGCGACGCAAGGTTGGACAAGTCACTTATAACGAGCATATTATTGGAGCGCAACACCGACCTTTTGCCTTCCATATCGACCTTCGCCGTACCACTGCATACAACCACGACGGCGAGTGCTTTTCCAATCAGGCTATCCTGCAAAGCCCCACCAACCTCCACCAACGGCAACAGACTCGCACCCTCCGCCTTAATGCCAAGAAGCGCACAACGCAAGTCACCTATCGAATATGTCGGTTTGAAACCCATAGTCTCGACTACGATTTATATTTTGTAAGGGAAATTCGGCCCATTACTCCTCCTTCGGACAAACCACGCTCAAAGCACCGTGCAAGCAACTCAATTTCATCGGGAAAGAGCCTCCGCGCTGCCCATCGACATCGGTATCCTCGTTAAGCGGAGTCACAAGCATCAAACTGCTGGTACGCAGATACCTAACCGCACGCGTACGGATACCCATAAGATAGAACAACATATCGAAAGCCGACTGGAAAGTGGTCTCTCGCTTACGTAGGAAAAGACAGTCGAAAACGCCATCTCTCAGGCTCGACTTACGCGCCAGAGGCAGACGACCTGCCGTCTCGCCATTGAAGACCAACCCCATAAGCGTAGGATAGTAAAAAGTCTCGGCATCGGAGGTGATAGTCAGCGGTATGCCGTGCGTCTTGCGCAACTCCTCAAAGGCGGCAACACCATAGGCCATTCGACCTATGCGATGCTTCAACTCCTCGGGAGTATGTTGCGAGGTGGTGGTAAAGATTCCGAAACTGAAAATATTGACAAAATATTTCGGCAACGCATCGGGATTTTCCATCTGCTCAACCTTGCCACAATCAATCTGCTCGACAACGCCCGAGACAATCTGCTGGGCCGCCTTAACAGGATTACGCGACATACCTATCGCACCGGCAAAATCATTAGCCGTACCTGCCGGAATAACAGCGATAGGAGTCTTTAACCCCTTGCGCATCAGGCCATTGACAACATAATTTATAGTGCCGTCACCTCCCGCAATAACTGCCAAATCAGTATCCTCACGACCATCAAACGGATTCTTTCCAAACTCAATCGGAACAGGAGTCAAATCGCAATCCACAGCGTGAAAAACATTCACGATTTGGGCGATTTTTCGCTCAATTTTACCTCGTCCCGCTTGGGTATTGTATAGCAATATCGCTCGCTTCATAATCGTTAAATTGCGTTAAATCCGCTCGTCTGTTTTAATGCCGGAGCCAAACCCTCGGAGTAATAAACCTCGAAATCATCTGCACCCGACGCGATGAAATAGACCATAATACCACTCTTGGCCAGACGCTTCGCAACCTCTATCGCGCGCTCCTTACCCATAGCCAAAAACATCGTGCCATAAGCATCGGCCTCGGCAGCCGTAGGTGCCACAACCGTAGCCGACAGGAGTTCCGAAACAACACTTTCGCCCGTACGGGGGTTTATCGTATGGGCAATCTTTCTGCCCTCATTATCAACATAATAGCGACGGTAATTGCCCGATGTAGCCATCGAGCAGTCGGTGAGCGAAATAACCTGCTGAATAAAGGCTCCGGGGGTATCGTTACCGTCAAACGGTGTCTCCACGCCCACACGCCAAGCACCACCCTTTGAATTGAGGCCTCGACAGCGCACCTCGCCACCAATATCGACCATATAATTCTCGATGCCCAGCGACTCCAAAGCCTCGGCCGCCAAATCGACCGTATAGCCCTTGGCTATCGAGTTAAAATCGAGTTGCACGCGTCTGTCAGCCCTAATCAACAAGCCATCTTTCACCTGAATTTTATCGAAACCGACAAACTCCATAATGGAGTCAAGATTGATTTTGGCACTCGGATTTTTGCCGGCAAAACCATACGCCTCGACAAGAGGTTTTACCGTCACATCGTAGATACCCTCCGACTCGTGATATACACGCTCGGCAAGCGTAAGATTGAAGATGATATGTTTATCCAAACTATCTGTCTCTCCGCGATTTATACGGCTCAACAGCGACTCCTCATCGAAAATCGACATCGAGGCTTTTGCCTCGGCATCTATCTGCATCATAAGGTCGTATATCTCGGAGGCGGGGCGCGAAGTTTGCGCACTTACCTGTATAAATGTCCCGAGCATCGCACCTTCGACTCGCACATACTCTTTTTGCTCGGGCGAACACGACACGCAACACGACATAATGAGAGCCGACAACAATGCAATCGCCACCGATATTTTCAAACCCTTAACAGCCATAATTAACCTATTTTTCAGCAAACCGAAACCACTGCATTTAACCTCTTTTTCCCTCGGTTTCTGTAGCAAAGATAAGGATTTTTGTTCAAAATTGCCCTTATTGGCACAAATCGGCCCATAACCTCTACAAAAAATGACGATTTTACACCTAAAAATTTGTCTCTTAATGAAATTAAGACTATTTTTGTCGCACGCTCCGGTGTTATTCACGGTAAGGGGAATGCATCGTGGAGTGGAACCAGGGTCAAAGCCGTTCTGGAAAGATGGCGGCAAGGCCCATAAAATCTTATTTTTTTATGGCTTATTTAACAGCAGAGAAAAAGCAAGAGCTTTTCGGTAAGTACGGCAAGTCTAACACCGATACTGGTTCTCCAGAGAGCCAGATTGCGTTGTTTTCGTACCGTATCAGCCACCTTACAGAGCACCTCAAAAACAACAAGCACGACTTCGGCACACAGCGCGCTCTTTTGCGCTTGGTAGGTAAGCGTCGCCAGTTGCTCGAGTACTTGAAGGCAGTTGATATCGAGCGTTACCGCGCTATTATCAAAACTCTTAACCTTCGTAAGTAGTACGAGGAGGAAAAGGGGTTGTCAGTTTTACAACCAGCAACCCCTCTTTTTATTGAAAATTTCAGGACGAAAATTTTATAGGACGATTTTTTATTAGACGATTTTAATTTTTATGGAAGAAACAAAGTTGTACAACGCCGTACAGAAGCAAATCACACTCGCCGACGGTCGTGTTATCACGATTGAGACAGGCAAGTTGGCCAAGCAGGCTGATGGTTCTGTGGTTGTGAAGATGGGCGACACGATGTTGCTCGGTACGGTGGTAGCCGCAAAAGAGGCAAAGGAGGGTACCGACTTTATGCCCTTGCAGGTGGAGTATAAGGAAAAGTTCGCATCGTGCGGACGCTTCCCCGGCGGCTTTATGAAACGAGAGGGTAAGGCAAGCGATGCCGAGGTATTGGTTGCACGTCTTATTGACCGCGCATTGCGCCCATTGTTCCCCTCTGATTATCACGCAGATGTATTCGTTACGGTAAACCTCATCTCGGCTGATAAGGATATTCAGCCCGATGCGTTGGCAGGATTGGCTGCTTCGGCTGCTTTGGCAGTGTCGGACATTCCGTTCGGCGGTCCCATTTCGGAGGTTCGTGTGGCACGCATCAACGGTGAGTATGTCATCAACCCCAATTTCTCGCAGATGGCCGATGTCGATTTGGATATTATGGTCGGTGGTACTATCGACAATATCCTGATGGTCGAGGGTGAGATGAACGAGGTATCAGAGGAGGTTATGCTCGGTGCCATTAAGTTTGCTCACGAGGAGATTAAGAAGCACTGCGCCGTTCAGATTGAACTCTCGAAGGAGTTGGGCAAGGACGTTAAGCGCACCTACTGCCACGAGAACAACGACGAGGAGTTGCGTCAGCAGATTATCACCGAACTCTACGACAAGGCTTACGCTATCGCTACCAGCGGTACTGCGAAGCACGAGCGTTCGGAGGCTTTCGAGGCTTTGGAGGCCGAGTTTGCAGCACGCTTTACCGAGGAGGAGTTGGAGGAGAAGGCTCCGCTTATTCACAAATATTTCCACGACGACGTACAAAAGAAGGCTATGCGCAATATGATTCTCGACGAGGGTAAGCGCTTGGACGGTCGTCGTACCGATGAGATTCGCCCCATCTGGTGCGAGGTAGGTTACCTGCCCGCAGCACACGGTTCGGCAATCTTTACTCGTGGTGAGACACAGTCACTCACTACCGTTACATTGGGCACGAAACTCGACGAGAAGATGATTGACGAGGTTTTGGTTCAGGGTTCGGAGAAGTTCACCCTACACTACAACTTCCCTCCCTTCTCTACGGGTGAGGCTCGTCCTGCACGTGGCGTGAGCCGTCGTGAGATTGGTCACGGTCACTTGGCTTGGCGTGCTTTGAAGCCTATGATTCCCACAGGCGAGGAGATGCCTTACGCATTGCGCGTAGTATCCGACATATTGGAGTCAAACGGCTCGTCATCTATGGCTACGGTTTGTGCCGGCACATTGGCTTTGATGGACGCCGGTGTTAAGATTAAGAAGCCCGTATCGGGTATCGCTATGGGACTTATCTCGGATTCGGCAACAGGTCGTTGGGCTGTATTGTCTGATATCTTGGGCGATGAGGACCACTTGGGCGATATGGACTTCAAGGTTACAGGTACCGCAGACGGTATCACCGCAACACAGATGGATATCAAGGTTGACGGTTTGTCATACGAGGTATTGGCAACGGCTTTGGAGCAGGCACGCAAGGGTCGTATGCACATCTTGGGTAAGATTACCGAGACTATCGCAGAGCCTCGTGAGGATTACCGTCCGTTTGTACCCCGTATCGTACAGATTCAGATTCCGAAGGACTTCATCGGTGCTGTTATCGGCCCCGGCGGTAAGGTTATTCAGGAGATTCAGAAAACCACAGGTACCACTATCACCATCACCGAGAATGATGAGTGCGGCATAGTGGATATCTTCGGTGTAGATAAGGAGGCTTTGGACGGTGCTTTGGCCCGCATCAAGGGTATCGTTGCCGTTCCCGAGGTTGGCGAAGTTTATCAGGGCACCATCAAGAGCATCGTCGCTTTTGGTGCTTTCGTTGAGATTCTTCCCGGCAAGGAGGCTCTGTTGCACATCTCGGAGATTGACTACAAGCGTTTCGAGACTATGGAGGAGACCGGCTTGAAGGAGGGTGACTCTATCGAGGTTAAACTCATCGGTGTTGACCCCAAGACCAACAAGTACAAGTTGTCGCACAAGGCTCTTATGCCCAAGCCCGAGGGTTGGGTAGAGCGTGAGCGCAAGCCTCGTGAGGGTGGTCGTCCTCGTCGCGATAATCACGACAAGGATTCACACAAGAAATAACAAACAACATAATTAAACACATAATCACTATTTAACACCAAAAAAATTATGAAAAACGTATTGAAATCATTAGCAGCAGCAGTTTTGTTGTTCGGTTTGACCGGCTGTAACTGCTTTGGCAAGATGGCAAAGAATCAGGACGAGGTTAGCATCACTTGCAACCCCGAGGTTCTTGTACTCAACAACGGTAAGGTTGAGGCTGACGTAACTGTAAAGTTCCCCGTTAAGTACTACAACAAGAAGGCCGTTTTGAAGGTTACTCCCGTTATCGTATTCGAGGGTGGCGAGGTTGCAGGTGCAACCAAGTACTTCCAGGGTACAAAGGTTGACGAGAACTACACAGTAGTTGATAAGTCAATGGGTGGCGAGTACACTCTTCACGTAGAGTTCCCCTACGACGAGCGTATGGCACAGTGCGAGTTGCAGTTGCAGGTTGAGGTTAAGTGTCCTAAGGGCAAGTGCAAGGAGTTTACTTTGGTAAATGCCAACACAGGTGCTCTTCCTACAAAGGCCGAGAAGGCTGCTTTGGCAGAGGGTGGCGCAGAGGCTGCCGCTATCAAGAAGGCATTTGGTTTGACAGTTGCTACCGGTCTTAACACTCTTCAGAAGGATTTGGACTACGCTTCTGTAATGTCAAACACTGCTAACAACTACAAGAACGTAACTACTGTTGTTACAAAGGCTGACATCGTTTACGCTATCAACTCTTCACGCGTATCAAAGAAGGCTACCGAGACTGACGATTTGAAGGCATTCGTTGAGAACGTTGTTGCTCAGCAGTCTAACGACCGCGCAACACAGAACCTCTTCGTTAACGGTTACGCTTCTCCCGATGGTCCCGAGAAGTTCAACGACAAACTTTCTAACGCTCGTTCAGAGTCTGGTCACAAGGCTGCAAGCAAGTTGTTGAAGGATACAGGTATGGAGTTGGACGCTGCTTCTTACGGTGAGGACTGGGAAGGCTTCAAGGAGTTGGTTGCTGCTTCTGATATCGAGGACAAGGATATTATCCTCCAAGTTTTGAGCCGCTACGAGTCATCTGTACAGCGTGAGTCAGAGATTAAGAATATGTCTGCTGTATTCACTGCTTTGAAGAAGGAGATTCTTCCTCAGTTGCGTCGTGCACAGGTTGTAAACAGCACAGATATCAAGGGTAAGACTGACGACGAGATGAAGGAGTTGGTTAAGGCTGGCAAACTCGATGAACTTACTCAGGAGGAGTTGCTCTATGTTGCCGAGAGCGTATTGGAGTGCGCAAAGTGCCAGGCTACTGTTTTGGAGCACGCTGCCAAGAAGTACAACGACGCTCGCGCTTACAACAACCTTGGTGTAGCTTACGCCAAGTTGGGTGAGGCTGAGAAGTCTTTGGCTGCATTCGAGAAGGCTGCATCTTTGGGCTTGGCTGATAGCAAACTCAACGACAACCTCGCATTGGCTAACCTTGCAAACGGCAATGTAGAGAAGGCTAAGGAGTATGCTGCTGCCGCTGAGGCCGAGGCAAAGGCTATGGTTGAGGCTGCACAGGGTAACTACAACGCTGCTGCCGCTGCTGCCGAGGGTTACAACGCTGCTATCGCAAACGTTATGAACAACGACCTTACTGCTGCGAAGAAGGCTATCGCCGCTGACGCAACTGCAAAGGCTGACTACCTCCGCGCAGTTATCGCTTCAAAGGAGGGTGACTTGGAGACTGCAAAGGCTCAGTTGAAGAGCGCTGTTGCCAAGGACGCATCTTTGGCAAAGAAGGCTGCACAGGACGTTAACCTTGCAAACTTGTTCGCAAGCGGTTTCGCTCTCTAATAGGTAGCGAAAACTGATAATAACAACGGGCTGCTCTGATGAGTAGCCCGTTTTTGTCTATTTAGTAAATAGCAATACCTACGACCAATCGACAATATCCTTACCTCCCATATCTTTATTAGAAGAAGATTTGTCCACAAGTTTAACATTGTATTCGTATCCATCGCCATAGTCATATGTCTGACTTAGTATATTACCTTTCACCTCGTAAGTGAAATCATAAAACTCTCCAATGTTATTCTTCTTCTTACCTGTACCATCTGCTCTAAATAATAAGATAATATAATCATCGTCATCTCTATAATCGTCGTCAAAAGTTTCTTTGATGTCATCAATAATCTCGTAACCTGCTTCCCTCACCAATTTCCATTGCCCGACAATATCTGCCGTCGAAAAATTGTTGTCATCATCTTTTGAACATCCGCAAAAGAGAGTTGCCGCAACGAACA
>CAZQMC010000081.1:0-7997 GCA_964594305.1 uncultured Alistipes sp.
CCCTGGACCCCAACATTAAGAGTGTCGTGCTCTACCAACTGAGCTAAAGAGGCATCAATTATTTCCTAATTGCGAGTGCAAATATAAGGCACTTTTTTATTTCGTGCAAGTTTTTCGTCGTTTTTTTTCAAAAACCGCTAAAAAATAGCATCGCTATTCCACTCTCCGGCGGCATCACGATAGATTATGGGGCGATTTTGCTCCAACTCTTTAAGTCGCAGGTAACTCTCATATAAGGCTATGCCGTTAGCAGAATCCTCGGCCAAAGCGTATGCCACGATGCTGGCAAAGCCGCACGTGCTACGCCACATAGCCTCGCTACGCTCGACGAACATAGTTGACCATTGGGGATTATTGCTCTCGTTGCCACCTATGCGGCGCGAGGTGCCACTCTTCGAAGTGTTGATAGGTACAGTGGCGACGACATACATACCTAACGAGTCGCACAGGCGAAAAGCCTTCTGCGGAACGACCGGAGAGGTGAAATGTACGGCATTCTTGCCACGCTGGCGTGCCGCCACAATCTCGGTGGCGAAATCTTTTGATGGGTCACACACAGCAACCGAGAGCGATATTGGCTCTCCGTTGACAAAGAGTTTGCCGTCGCGTTGCTCTACCATACGAAGTCCTATCGGGTGAGATTGAAACTCTGCCTTGCGGCCCTCGATTTGTGTCATAATATTCACCCTGTAACGTGTCGGATTCTCGGCCGACCAGAGTGCTGCACGAGGTATGCGGGCCATAAACTTGATGGTATCCTCGCCTCGCATCTGTAACGTGATGTCGCGATGACCATAGGTAACCCTCGTAGTGTCGGCCATAGCGACCAACTCGTAATGTATGCGAGCCTTTTTTGCATTCAGCGACTCGGTTTTGACAATCATACCGACAGTCACATTAGCCATCTCGCCCGTAACATCGAGTGATGTGTTATGAACGATATCGCGTACGCGGATTGTCGGTTGCGAGAAGACAAACACCTCACCCAACGAGGCGTTAGCATCACTTGCAAAACCATTTAGGCGGTAACTCCAATGCTCCTTGGCGATGCGTATGACGATGTCGTTGGTCTGCTCTTGCGAGTGGCGTGTAATGTTAAACTCCGTGGGCGTGAAATTATTTGCCGTATATCCGACCTCCTTGCCGTTTATCATCACGTCGTAGGCTCCCGTAGCACTCTCGACATAGAGAAAAACCTGTCGGTTAATCCAAGTAAAGGGCTCGACGAAGGTCGATGAGAATATCACATACTCCTCGTCTTCGCTCTGCTGCCACTCTGTAATGGGGCGGATATAGGCCGAAGCGATAGCCTCGCCACCCATCTGCTCGGCATTCGCGGCCGACGAATGGGGCATCGTGCGCATACGGGCAATCTCGCACCCCGACGAAATATTCTCCTGTGCCACAGCGGTTGCTGCAAGCGCAAAAATGAGCGATATGGTAGCAAAAAGTCGTTTCATAATTGTAAAATTCATATATTTGTAATGCCAAAGGTATAAAAAAAATCAATCCAATGGAGAATAAACCGCCAAAACTAAACTTCCCGGCCATAAAATTGAGGGCGCAACGGCAGAATAATCGCACTTTGGTATTCGACGAGGTGCGCGGTATGTATGTCGTGCTTACGCCCGAGGAGTGGGTGCGCAGGCATTTGGTGGAGTATCTCATCAAGTATTGCGGTGCGCCGCTACGCTCCATTGTCGAGGAGTATCCTGTGGAACTGAACGGTATGGCGCAACGTGCCGATGTGGTTGTGATGGGGGATAATGCGCAGCCTCTTTTGCTGGCCGAGTGCAAGGCTCCCGATATTAAGATTACGCAAGAGACTGTTTTGCAGGCTACACGCTACAATGCAGTGGTGGGGGCTCGATATATTATTCTGACAAACGGCCTGACGCACTATTGTTGCGAGCGAACCGACGAAGGATATTTGCAGCGACAAACTTTCCCTAAATTGGGATAAATCTATTTAGAAAGGGGCTTTTTACCGATATAATCCATAAAACTATCGCGGTAGTTCTGGCTCAATGGCACATACTCCTCATTTGAGAGATATATGCGGCCACGCCCGTATCCCGTAATGTGCGAGAGGTTAACAATGTAAGAGCGATGTACCCTCATAAACTGCTCCGCAGGCAACGCACTCTCCATATTTTTCAATCTAAACAGGGTTGTTAAAGGTGCGGCACTTGTCAGATGCAGACGAATATACTCTCCTATGCTCTCGATGTATATGATGTCGGCATACCGTACTATCGACACCTTGTAATCGGCTTTGATTGATATGGAGTTGTTATCGATAGGTGTATCTGTCGCCTCGGTCTCGGTCTCGGCCTCAATAACCTCTGTGCTATGCCTATCGCGCAGGTGCATCAGTTCAAGAAGCGACGCTGCCTTATCCACCGCACGTTTGAAGTCGTCAAAAGAGAATGGTTTGAGCAGATAATCAACCGCATCGAGTTTGAAGCCTTCGACGGCATACTCCGAATATGCTGTTGTGAAGATTATCATCGGCGGATTTTTCAAATCTCTCACCAAATCCAATCCGTTGCGGTCGGGCATATTTATATCGACAAATATCAAATCCACCTCGCCACTCTCCAATACCTTTTGAGCCTCGTCGGCATTACGGCACGAAGCGACAAGGTTGAGCGACGGAATACGCTCCGCATAACTTTTTATTTGACGTAGCGCCAGGGGCTCGTCATCTACGGCAATACATCTAATCATACTTGGCGGGAATTGATAGTTGCACATGATACTCGGCCTCGCTGCTGTGGTCGATTGTGAAATTATATCTGTTGCCAAACAGAAGGTCCAGACGCTTACGCACATTCTCCAATCCCATACCGCTGGCGGAAGTCTTCTCCCGTTTATGGCGCGAGTTGCGCACGTCGCACGTGACAAACTTACCGTCATAGGAGATGTTAATCTTGACAAACGACGGCTCGTTGTAACTTACACCGTGCTTGAAGGCGTTCTCGACGAGGACAATGAAGATAAGTGGTGGCACCTTCACGCCTGCGGGGATTGTGCCGGCCGAAAACTCCACATCGACATCGTCGGTGTAGCGAATCTTCATCAGTTTTATGTAGTTCTCGATGAAATGGATATCGTTTTGGATATTTGTTTCGGCATTTTCCGAGTCATACAACACATAACGCATCATCTTCGATAACTCTATCACGGTCTCTTTTGCCGCTTCGCTGTCGATGTCGATTAGGGCGTGTATGTTGTTCAGAGTATTCATAAAGAAGTGAGGATTTATCTGATATTTCAGATAATCCATCTCGGCACGCAGACTGTGACGCTCCAAAGCCATAATCTTTTGGTCGTCCTGAATCGATTTGAACATCATCTTGATAGCCGAGTTGGCACCAAACATAAAAAGGCCCAGCAGCACGTTCCAATACCACGCCAAATCGGTAAAAGAGGCTTTACCGTGAATGACATACATATCGTTGCTGCCGTAGGGTATGGTACGGATACTCTCCTGATAGTACTCTACGCCCAGGAACATCGCCGACAGCAGGGCTGCCGATACCAAAAGATACGACACATAATGACGACGCAAAAACAACTTTGGCGCGAGAATGGCGTTATGTACAATGAAGATAAAGATGTAGGGCAGGAGTTTGCTCCATACGGTGAGGATATTCACCAGATAGACGTGCTCCTCCGACATCATCTTCGAGTTGAGGATAGGCACCAACAAAGCCATACTCCACACCAAAAAGTAGAGTAGATTCTCGCCTATGACGGGTTTGCTTGCTGTTGGTCGTGCCATATCTTACTCACCTGTAATCGTTATTTAATCTCCTCGCCAAAGAGTGTTGCCGACGAACAACCTGTGATGCGACAACGTACATAGTCGCCCACTTTATGGTCGCCCTTGTCGAACACAACAACCTTGTTCTGCGATGTGCGGCCAAAGAGTTGGTCATCACGACGCTTCGAAGTGCCTTCGACCAACACCTCGAACTCCTTGCCCACATCACGCTTGTTACTCTGCTCCGAGAGTCGGTTTTGCAGGTTGATAATCTCGGTCAGGCGTGCCGTTTTAACCTCGTCGGGTATATCGTCGCCCAAATGACGCTGTGCGAAGGTGCCGGGGCGCTCCGAATACTTGAACATAAAGGCGAACTCGTAACCCACCTCTTCCATCAGCGAGAGAGTCAGTTTGTGGTCCTCTTCGCTCTCGCCCGTAAATCCGGCTATAAGGTCGGTAGTGATGGCACAGTCGGGCATATAGCGGCGTATGGCCGCTATGCGGTCTAGATACCATTCACGACTATATTTGCGGTTCATCTTTTCCAGCATCACCGTAGAGCCCGATTGTGCGGGAAGGTGGATAGCCTTGCAGATGTTGGGCATCGAGGCCATAACCTCCAAAAGCCTATCGCTCATATCTTTGGGGTGCGATGTGGCAAAGCGTACGCGCAGAAGCGGAGAAATCTCGGCCACGGCTTTCAGCAGGGCGGGGAAATCGATGTCGCCCGTACGATAAGAGTTCACATTTTGACCAAGCAGCGTAACCTCTCGGTAGCCATTCTCAAAGAGTGTGCGAGCCTCGGCGATGATTGTTGCCGCATCGCGACTGCGCTCACGCCCTCGGGTGTAGGGTACAACACAATATGAACAGTAGTTGTTGCAACCTCTCATAATGGCAATGTAGGCACTCACGCCATTCTTGTCGAGTCTGACGGGTGCAATTT
This sequence comes from uncultured Alistipes sp., assembly GCA_964594305.1. Lineage (GTDB taxonomy): Bacteria > Bacteroidota > Bacteroidia > Bacteroidales > Rikenellaceae > Alistipes. The sequence goes on from CAZQMC010000081.1 coordinate 4,716, forward strand.
CGGCATAGGTCTCCTCGGTCGAGAGCAATACATTCACTCCCTTACCTCCCGCCTCGGCATCACGCACCAGACGAGGCAGGTCACGATAGGCATCGGGGCCTGCGACAATATCCACAGCGAGGTCGCCCTCCAAGAGTTGCTCTTTCAATCGCTCGGCCATACAACCTATGATGCCGATGAGCAGCGTGGGCTTCTTTTTGCGCAGACGGCGCATCTCACTCAAACGGCCCCAGATGCGTTGTTCGGCATTATCTCGTATCGAGCAGGTGTTTATCAGAATTATATCGGCTTCGTTGATATCTTCGGTATAGAAGTATCCCTCCTGCTGCATTATCGACACGACAATCTCCGAGTCGCCGACATTCATCTGACAGCCATAGGTCTCGATGAATAGTCGTTTTCCTTCGCCGACGGTGGGGCGTAATGTATTGATGTTAATCATAAATCTCTAAATGTTTAATCCGAAAGCAGAGCCTCCTTCTCGGGGAAGGGCTTGAAGCCTTCGCCATAGGTGTCGTAAGCATCGGTAACGACGAGGAATGCCAATGGGTCTATCTCCTTTATCTTGCGTTGCACCTGTGCCACCTCACGACGGCTCACAACAAGGAAAATCATCTCTTTCTCGTTGCCGGTGTACATTCCCGAGGCTTTGATATAAGTGGCACTGCGGTCCATATCCTTGATGATGTATTCGCGCAACTCCTCCGAGTGATTGTTGCTGATGATAAAGAGCAGTTTATCGTACGAAGCACCGTCTATGGCGTAGTCTATCACGCGTGAGGCGACGAAGATACAGATAAGCGAGTAGAGCGACAAGAGCCAACTTCCCGACTCCGCCTCACCTTCGATACCGATACCGAATCCGATAACGACCAAACCTGTCAAGACGACGCACGAGTCGGCGATAAGTACTCCATTCGAGAACTTTATCTTGAAGAAGCGGTTTAACATCATAGCGATAATATCTGTTCCGCCGGTCGTGGCTTGGCTACGAACAACCAAACCCAAACCCACGCCAAGACATACACCGCCCAAGATGCAGGCCAGCATAAGGTGGTCCGACATATTGATAGAGCCGTTGAGCAAGAGCGCAGGGTCCAACGCCTGCAAAGCCTCCTGCGAGGGATATACCATCGTCGAGATGATGTTCATCATACCCGGAATAAGACAGGCGGCAAAGATGGTGCGACCACCAAACTGCCCGCCGAAAATCATCATTCCGGCAATGAGCAACGGAATGTCGAACATATAGCCGAATGTACCTACCTGCACCGAGGGGAAGATATTGTGCAGTACGATACCCATACCATAGACACCTCCCGGCACGAAGTTGTAGGGGTTGATGAAGAATACAAAACCTGCCGACACGATAAGGCTGCCGATAGCGATAAGAATCATATCGCGCCACCACGCCAGACTTGTAAGCGACTCCATTATAGACTCTTTAAGTTTCATAACGCTAATTTTTGATAGTGTGTTATTGGTTGTTGTTTTTTTAGTGTTCTTAACAAAGACGCACTCTGCGTACCACTTTTGCGGTGTAAAGATAGTATTTTTTCTTGAAAAAATAACCCTGTTGAGTAGTGATGTATCAAAAAGCCCCGATAGGTGGGCGATGGATGAAAGGTCCCTTTTGTTTTCTCGGTTGATAAATATCAGTAATAGCATATTGAGGTATGCGTATGTAATCTTGCAAGAATATGGGTTTTGTAATTTTGATATTTAATCGACATTTATTATTTTTGCGATAAGTGTAAACAAAAAAAGAGAAGCCTATGAAACAAAACGGAGAGAACGACTAATGTTTATAAAGAGAACAGTTTAATTTATTTACTAACCAATAGGGCGTTTTCTTCATTGCTCAAATATATATGGACTGAGGTTCTTATTCTTCGTCTCGAATACCGCCAATATTCCGTACACACAAGAATAAGCATACTGAAAGTTTGCGTCTATTAGGCGTGAACTATTCTTGCTTATTGTGTGTGGGTGGCTTGGCGGTAACCCGAGGCGTATAGGCAATGAATGGGTTCGCGCCTTTTTAATTTTTTTAATTATGTCAGAGTTTGAAGAATTGTTACGCACTACAATCAAACATTATAATGATGGTAATATGTATGCGTTTAAAGATGATGCTATTAGAATATATGATTCACAGCACGCTTGTTGTGAGTTGATTAGGACAGATGAGCATCATTATTTGTTGGGAACTATTTTTTCGTATATGGCCGAATTTTATAAATTCAAAACAAATATTTGGTTGACTTTAGTTGAAAGTTCACTGTATTATTTTTCAAAAACAATAGTAATTAGTAAGGATTCTGTCGAAAGGCAGAATGCTGCTAAGCGAATGTTATTATTAATAGAAGAACATGAAGTGGCTGTTATGAATATAGTCAAAAGGTTCGTTGAGGCTGGTTCCGTGGCAGGGTATAATGCACATGAAGTAAATAGGATGTTGGGTATTTATTGTGTAAATATTGCATCAAAACCAGGCCGACACTCGTTTCTCGGAGAAAGAGATGATAGGCGGTATGAAAATATATTAAAACAAAATAAGTATCCATCAGGAGTGTTGTCTATTTTGTTTAGTTCGTTATCTGCAGAGGCAAAAGTTTTTAAGGCATTTGTAACTTTTATTGATGAGGTTGTAGGTTATCCCAATGGTAGAAGAATGGCTTATTCATGGGAGTTAGGTCTGTAAATTTTAGTATATGGTTATCCCCAATTGGCAATACAAGAAACACTATATTTCTGAACAGTATCTGAAATATGGTGATTGTGACATTCAGTTATTTATAACGGGAATGTATGAAAATAGCCCTAATTTTTTTAGTTGGCTATTTGATGATCCTTCCTTGCATGGTTGTTCGGAGTATCAGTTAAGTGAAGAACAATTTGAAGCCTGGAATGAGTTTTATAACTCTTTTGATCCATATAATTATTAGAATTTATTGTGTCGAATAATAAATGTTGATAAGATGAAATACTTGCGAATGATATTATCGATAATAAGGCTGATAGTTAGATTTTTGTTGATATGTCAGAGCGTTTTGCTGTGTTGGATGGCAATTGTATGTTTTGCATTGTTTCAACAAGAGGCTCTTATGGTGTTTGTCGCTATTTTAGCAAGTGCGATTTTGTTTATTTGGGATTATTGTCTGAATAACAAAATCGACTTCAAAATGAAGGATCCGACAATCAAGGACTAAACGAGTGTAATTAAATAAAAGGGCCTGTCTAACAAGTCTGATTTTTACGATTTCACCCCCGCCAGAAGTG
>CAZQMC010000082.1:0-7842 GCA_964594305.1 uncultured Alistipes sp.
ATCTCCGATACGAAATTGCGTTGCCTGAGTTAGTTTGCGTTTCTTCATATTGTATAATTTTTGTACAATCCAAAAAAAACGCACGAATCTTCGACACTTTATCGGAAATTAGGTCTAAAAGAATAAATAATATTGAGCCGAAGACCGTGCGTACAGTCTCGGCTGAACAATCAAATATTATTTCGTCTCTTTTAGTTTCCGATAAAGCTGAACAGCTCGTAGTACAAAAATAATAACTTTTTATTATATACAAAAACCTGTCTAACAAAAAACTTGTTAGACAGGCTCTTTTTTTGACCGTTATATAACAGTGGTAAATCTATGCTCGTTACTCTGTTATGCGAGTCCAATAGAGTGTTACACCGACACCCAGGATTGTACCGCGCAACTTCAACTTGTCGGGTGTCTCAAACACTGCCGACGCATTTACACGCATACCCTTTGTGGGGTCGTAAATCTTTGCACCGCCATACTTCTTTGTCTCGGGGTCATACTTCAAACCCTTGACAATCACCACTTGGTCGATATCGACATTACGCAACGCCTTGTCGGGGTTCTTCACATCCTTACGCTTGTTGCCCTCGGCGTCGTAGGGGTTCTCAACCCAAAATACCTGTGCATCGTAAGTGCCGTCGGCATTCTTTGTGATGCGTACCTTGCTCTTGCTGCCACCACGGTCGGTGAGGTACTCGCCAATGATGTTGTCGCCGTTGTCGGCCGCACTCTGCGCCAACGAAGGAACGGCAAACAGCGCAGCGCAAATAATGGTCATAAAAAACTTTTTCATCGCTAAAAATTTTTGATTTGCTCTGCAAAAGTATCTTTTTCTGCTGCTCCGCACAACAGCATAGGGATATACGCTCCGGCCGAGTGGCAGAGCAGATAAAAAAGGGGCAAAACCACCCGATTTTGTGGCGAAAAAATGTTTGAAACGCTGTTATTTGCAAACCTACTACTTCTCGCGGAAGATGTCGAAGCGGCGGAGGTGGGGGTTGCGGCGACTCAAAATCAAAAATTCCAGCAACAGCAACACCAGAGCCACAGCCAACGGATATTGATACTGCTCGTTATACTCCTCGTATCGTACGGTCGATAGTTCGCTCTTCTCCATCTGGTTGATGCTCTTGACTATCTCGTCGAGGCCGATATCCTGCTTCGAGGCACGCACATAGGCACCCTCGCTTATCGAGGCTATCTCCTGCAACATCTCCTCGCCCAATTTCGACACCACAATCTCGTCGTTCTCGTCCTTGACAAACTCGCCACCAATCTCGATGGGCGCACCCTCGGGCGTACCTATACCTATCGTATAGATGCGTATGCCCTGCTCCTTGGCCATCTCGGCAGCGGCAATAGCATCGTCTTCGTGGTTCTCACCATCGGTTATAAGCACAATGACACGGCTCTTCTCGCTCTGTGACGAGAACGAGAGCGAGGCCAGCTGCAAAGCCTTGCCGATGGCTGTACCCTGCTCCCCGACAAGTGTTGGCGAGAGGCGTTTGGCAAAGGCCTCGGCCATACGATAGTCCGAGGTGATGGGCAACTGCACCTTGGGCTCGCCGGCAAAGGCGATAAGTCCCACACGCTCCTGCTGCAAACCCTCGAAGAGTTTGTTTATGGCATACTTGGTGCGCTCCAAGCGGTTAGGCTCGAAATCCTCGGCCAGCATAGAGTTCGACACATCGACCACAAGCATAATCTCCACACCACGAGCCTTCTCCTCACGCAACTTCGAGCCCAACTGCGGACGTGCCGCCGCCACCACCAAGCAGGCGTAGGCCAAGATAAAGAGCGTAGCCTTCAAGCGCAGACGTGCGGCCGAGAAATCGGGCATAAGTGAGCGCATCAACTCGCTATTTCCGAAGCGCGCCACCAAGCGACGACGACGGTAGGCTGCCAGAGCATATATAGCCACCAGCAGAGGTATCAACAACAGAAGATATAAAAATTCGACGTTAGCAAATCGAAACATACTCGTTAAGGTATTCGTTTAAGAATTATCTGACTAAACAAGAACTCCGCCACAAGCAACGCAAGAGCCAGCAACAGAAGCGGCACCCACTGCTCGTGATATATCGTCAGGTCGGTAACCTCGACCTTGCTCTTCTCCATCTGGTTAATCTCGTCGTAGATGGCCTTCAATTTCTGCTTGTCCGTAGCGCGGAAGTATTTTCCACCCGTACGCGAGGCTATCTCCGAGAGGGTTTTCTCGTCAATCTCGACCTCCATCATCTGGTAGGTCATATTGCCGAACATATCGATAGCGGGGTAGGGGGCCTTGCCACGCTTACCCACACCTATTGTATATACCTTGATACCCATATCGGCGGCTATATCGGCAGCCATAAGAGGCGAAATCTCACCACGATTATTCACACCGTCGGTCAAGAGAATAATCACCTTGCTCTTCGTGTCGCTCTCACGCAGACGATTGAGTGCCGTAGCCAAACCGTTTCCTATGGCTGTACCGTCCTCGATTACGCCACTGCGCAGGCGTGCCAGAAGTGTCTGCAAGGTGCTTTTATCGGTTGTCAGGGGACTCTGCGTGAAGGCCTCTCCGGCAAAGACGGCCAGACCTATGCGGTCGCCGTGACGGTCGGCAATAAAGTTACCTGCAACCTCCTTGGCGGCGGTGAGGCGGTCGGGCTGAAAATCGCGCGCCAGCATCGAGCCCGAAATATCTATGGCAAGCATAATGTCGATACCCTCGGCATTGGTCTTGCTCTGCTGCTCGACACCCTGCGGGCGTGCCAAAGCGACAATCATCAGCGCAAAGGCTGCCAAACGCAACACAAAAGGCAGGTGTCGCAACCAATAACGCCACGTGCGAGGCGCACGACGCACGCCATCGACGGTAGAGATGCGTATGGCCGCACCACCCTTCAATGTGCGATAGATATAGTAGGCTATCATCGGTGCCAACAGCACCAACAGCCACAACAGATATGGATTTGCAAATCTCAAAATGCTCGAAAATTAAGTGTTACTCTACCAATTTTTACGACCTCTAATAACCACACCCTTCGCCTTCTCGTCGAGTTTCTCCTGCGTCTTATCCTCTTGTGCCTGAATGGCGTTGAGCACCTGCTCGCGTTGCTGGTCGCTCATACCGCTACGAGGAGGAGCCTGACCTTCGCCCTCGTCATTATCCTCGCCACCACCCGAGTTCTGATTGTTATCGCCCTCGTTGTTTTGGTCCTGATTCTGATTTTGGTTATCCTGCTGGTCGTTTTGGTCGTTATTTTGGTTATTATTCTGGTTGTTATTCTGGTCGTTATTCTGATTATCGTTTTGACCATCACCATTTTGGTTCTGGTTCTGATTGTTGTTCTGGTTTTGATTATTCTGATTCTGGTCGTTCTGGTTTTGGTCTTGGTTCTGGTTTTGGTCCTGATTCTGCTGATTCTGCTGCTGCTCCAACAACTTCTTGGTGAGGGCATAGTTATATTTCGCCTCCATATCGTCGGGGTTGAGCGTCAAGGCTCGGCGATAACTCAACAGCGCATCTTGCAACTTCTGCTGCATAAACTGCGTGTTGCCCATATTGTAATAGGCCTCCGAGCGGTCGATATCCACTCTCAACGAGTCGGCCGCAGCCTTCTGCAACAAACCTTCGGCCTGTGCAACATATCCCACAGCCATCTTCGCCTCGGCCGACTCGGGGTTTTGCAACGCCAAAGTGTCGGCCATAGCGCGACGCACAAGAGCATTTGCCAGATTGTATCGCGCCTCGAAGGCTGTCGAGTCGTGCAACAGCGCACGCTGATATTTATCCACACTCTCGGCGTAACGCCCCTTGTTGAAGTGGCGATTACCCTGTCGCACCAACCCTCGCTCGGGCAGGTTTTGCGCCTCAATCGCCAAGGGCAACAACATCAAACAGAGTGTCGCTATATAAAAAATTCTCTTCATCACATTTACTTTTTATCCTCTGCCTCCTCATCTTCACTCGGCTCCACAGGCTTGGTCTGCTCGACAAAATTCCACACAGCACTATATGCCGCCTCGTTCTCGTCGGCCTCGGGCATAGCCTTGGCAAACTTCACCAAATCGGCCGACCGCAATATATCGGTCAAATCCATTGCGCTCTTTTGCGGAATATCCACCTTGCGCATAGCCTCGATAATCTCGTCGGAGGTCATCTCCATAGCACCCACACCAAACCGTCCGTCGATATAGGTACGCAGAATATCGGTCAGCGACGAGTAATATAGTTTATGTTTCTCGGCCTGCCACAAACGCTGCACATACAATCGCTCCAACGCTATGCGGGCAACCTCGTGCGGTGGCAGAGGCGGTGCGGGGTGGAAGATATCGGAGAGTGATTTGCCGTAGTGGCGCATAATACGATAGGCCACATATAGCAGTATCACGATGATTATCAACGCCATAACCGCCCACTTTACATAGCCCGAAATCTCGGCAAACTTGAAAGGCATATCCTTCTGCGGCTTGATATCAAAGATAGAGTGCGACGTGGAGTCGATGACAAAGGTCGTCACCAGCAATCGTAAAGTGTCGTCACTCGACAGCGTGTCGATAATGTTCTTATCGGCATACATCACCTGCGGCACCACGCCGTGCAAACCCTCTTGAAAGGCTGCCAAAGTATATCGCTGGCGTATTTTCAGTTTGCGCCCCTCGCGCGAAAGTGTATCGATGACGGGCTGCCCTATGAGTTCGTAGTTGGTATCCTTGCCGCCAATGACGGGGAAAAATACCCCCTGTGCGATATCCTTCTCGACCTCGATGGTGTAGGTAAACCTATCGCCAATACCCACCGAGTCGGGCTCAATCGAGCCACTCACCTTGGGTGCATCGTCACGAGGCTCTTCGCTCTTTGTCTGCGCCACCGTCGGCTGCAAGGCTGACAACACCAAACAAACCACAGCAACACTTACAAAGCCCCTGAAATGACCTTGCAAAAAGTCCAATGTTAAATTTACAATTTTGAATTTTGAATTCATCAGGCTCTATCTCTGCTTGAAAAGTTTTATTAACTCTGCCACATAATCCTCTTCGGTGGAGATTGTAGCGGTATCTATGCGGTTACGCCTTAACAACTCACTAATAGCCTCGTCACGCTCACGCCACGACTCGGCATAGTGCTCACGAACTCGTCGTGAGGCGCTATCAACCCATACCTTACGGCCGCTCTCGGCGTCCTGCAACTCGATGATACCCACATCGGGCAACTCGGCCTCACGCCTATCGAAGATGCGTATGCCCACGATGTCGTGCTTCGAGCCGGCAATCTTCAACGCATCTTCCAGCGCCTCGTTGTCGCGTCGTGCCGTCATAAAATCCGACAAGATAAACGCCGTGCAACGCTTCTTGCTCACATTGGTAAGGTAACGCACAGCCTCCGAAAGACGGGTACCCTGCGACTCGGGCTCAAAACCGATGAGTTCGCGGATAATCATCAGGATATGGCTCTTGCCCTTCTTGGGCGGAATGAACTTCTCGACCTTGTCGGAGAAGAAGATGCAACCCACCTTGTCGTTGTTCTGCGTAGCCGAGAAGGCCAGCACAGCCGCAATCTCGGTGATGATATTCTTCTTGGTGCGCTCGGCCGAGCCAAACAGACGCGAGCCGCTGACATCAACCAACAGCATCATCGTAAGTTCGCGCTCCTCCTCGTAAATCTTGATATGAGGCTTCGACGAGCGAGCCGTCACATTCCAATCAATATCGCGCACATCATCACCCGCACGATACTCCCTCACCTCGGAAAACGACATACCACGGCCACGGAATGCCGTATGATATTTTCCTGCGAAAATCTCATTCGACAAACCGCGTGTCTTTATCTCAATCTTGCGGACACGCCTCAAAATATCGTTTTCTTGCTCCTGCATAAGCATTAGGGAACTATTACGTTGTTAAGAATCTCGGTGATAATCTGCTCGGTGGTGATGTTCTCGGCCTCGGCCTCGTAGGTAAGACCTATACGGTGACGCAACACGTCGTGACATACGGCACGCACGTCCTCGGGGATAACATAACCTCGGCGACGGATAAAGGCATAGGCACGCGCAGCCTTCGCCAGCGAGATTGAAGCACGCGGCGAGCCACCATAGGCGATGAGCGACTGCAACTTCTCCAAGTTGTACTCCGCAGGCTCGCGTGTGGCGAAGATGATGTCGATGATATACTTCTCAATCTTCTCGTCCATATATACGTCCTCGACAACCTTGCGCGCCTTGACGATATCCTCGGGAGTGATGACCTTTCCCACCTCGGGCATACCCTCACCGGCCAAGTTCATACGTACAATCTCACGCTCCTCCTGCTTCTTGGGGTACGAAATCTTCGCTTTGAGCATAAAACGGTCAACCTGCGCCTCGGGCAGAGGATATGTTCCCTCCTGCTCCAAGGGGTTTTGTGTGGCCAACACGAGGAACGGCTCGGGTAACTTATAGGTCTCGTCACCGATTGTCACCTGACGCTCCTGCATAGCCTCCAACAGTGCCGACTGCACCTTTGCCGGCGAGCGGTTAATCTCATCGGCCAATACGAAGTTGGCGAAAACAGGGCCCTTGCGCACTACGAAATCCTCGCTCTTCTGCGAATAGATAAGCGTACCGATAAGGTCGGCAGGCAAGAGGTCGGGGGTGAACTGTATGCGGGCAAAATCGGCATCTATGGCCTTTGCCAATGTGGTTATAGCCAACGTCTTGGCCAAGCCCGGCACACCCTCCAACAAGATATGACCATTCGACAGCAAACCAATCAAAAGCGTATCGACCAGATGGCTCTGGCCTACGATAACCTTGCCCATCTCCTGACGCAACTTCTCGACAAAGAGACTCTCGCGCTCAATACGCTCGTTAAGTTCCTTAATGTTAATTACTTCGCTCATAAATATAATGTTTGTTAATTGTTTTATCTCGCATTATTTCTCGCTGCTTTTCTCTTCGTGTGACACCACACATCACCTATGTATAACGCAGGCGCGGGAAAATTATTGCAAATATACGAAAAAAAGTGAATGTGAAACCCTTTCGAAAGTGTCCAAGGTGTTGGAAAGTGGAGTTTTTTGCACAATGTTTCAATTCATAGATATATTGCCCCGTTGGCTAACAATTCGTAACCTATCACGCAAAAAACACCTCCTTTATACGTTTCATTTCGAAAGTATAAACGAAATGCACTCTCCCTACATCAAATTCATCGTGCTTCATACAAAAAGACAAGGCAGGACAAAGAGAATTTCTGTCCTGCCCTAGGTCAGCGCCGGTCCATACCAGCATAGACCGAATGCTCCGGTAAATTACTGAATACAACTATTTTATATCCATATTCGAACGGAACTTCACATTTCTGCGTGCCGCAATCTTCACCTTCTCACCCGTACGGGGGTTGCGCCCCATACGCTCTGACACCTCGGCAACAGAGAATACGCCGAAGCCCGAAATTACAACCTTTTCGCCCTCGTTGAGCGTCTGCTCGGTAAGGTCAAAGACTGAATCTACAATCTTCTTAACCTCCGATTTTGGAGCGGTTGATGAAGCGGCTATCGCATTGATTAACTGCGATTTGTTCATAGCACAAGTTTGTTTTGGGTTAGTTATGGGTTATAAACTATAACACAAAAGTATATAATAAAAATTTACACTCCAAATAAATTTGAATTTTTTTGCGCTGAAAATGAGCGATTTGCCTTTATTTTTCAAAAAAAACATCAAAAAAATTTGGTCAAACCAATTTTCTGTTCTACTTTTGTGCCCGGAGAGGTGGCAGAGTGGTCGATTGCGGCGGTCTTGAAAACCGTTGAGCTGCGAGGCTCCGGGGGTTCGAATCCCTCTCTCTCCGCAATAAACCTTGAAAATCAAGGATTCG
>CAZQMC010000083.1:0-7714 GCA_964594305.1 uncultured Alistipes sp.
TATCATCACAAATATAAAAAAAGCCCATCTAACAAAACTTGTTAGACAGGCTCATCTGTTACTCTCCGTATCTGTTACTCTTTGTATCTGCTATTCGTCGTAACTGCTGTTATCCCAACAGTGCGTACATAAATCCTCCTTCGGCAGACCTATCGCCTCGACCAAATCGTCCAAGCGCTGGAATTTGAGCGAGGTGAGTTGCAGATGGCGACGCATAATATCCACCATCTCCTTATGCTTGTCGCTGTCGGGGTTGGCGTACTCCTCGAATACCTCGTCGGTGACATCATCACGCCCCTCCATATCGCGTATTACGCGACGAGCGTAGAGGTCGTAGGTGCTGCGTGAGGTCGAGAAATTCAGAAAGCGGCACGGGAAGATAAGCGGTGGGCAGGCAATACGCATATGTATCTCCTTCACGCCTGCATCGAGCAGTTTTACCACATTGTCTTTGAGTTGCGTACCTCGCACGATGCTGTCGTCCATAAACAGAATCTTCTGGTTATGCGTAAAACGACTATTGGGCAGTAGTTTCATCTTGGCCACCAAATCACGCATCTTCTGATTCTGGGGCATAAAACTACGTGGCCACGTGGGGGTATATTTCACAAAAGGTCGCTTATAAGGAATACCCTTCTCATTGGCATAGCCTATGGCGTGGCCCACACCCGAGTCGGGGATACCTGCGGCAAAATCGGGGTGAATCTCGTCATCACGACGTGCCATAGCGGCACCGCAACGATAACGGCAGTCCTCGACATTTATACCCTCGTACCACGCCGACGGATAACCATAATATACCCAAAGGAACGAGCAAATCTGCTTACGCTTGCCCGGAGGTGTCACCTGATGCACGCCGTCGGCCGTCAGGCGGACAATCTCGCCGGGGCCCAAGTCACGCACGAAATTATAACCCAGATTATCGAAACTCGAACTCTCGCTGGCGCAGACATATCCCTTCTCGTTTTTACCTATCGAGATGGGTGTGCGACCAAATTTATCGCGCGCGGCATAGATGGCGTGGTCGGTCAGGACAAGCATCGAGCAAGAACCTTTTATCTTCTTGAAAACCAACTCTATGCCATCTTTTATCGAGTTTCCGAGGCCGATGAGTATTGCAACCAACTCCGTAGCGTTGATATTTCCGCTCGACAACTCGGCAAAATGATGTTGTCCGTCGAGCAACTCCTGCGTCAATTCCTCGATATTATCGATGCGCGCCACCGTCACCACAGCATAGCGTCCTACGTGTGAGGTGATGGTTATGGGCTGCGATTCGTTATCCGATATTACGCCTATACCCATCTTCGCTTCGCCAAATTTGGGTAGTTCTCCCTCGAACTTATTGCGGAAGTAACCATCTTCCAACGAGTGAATAGAGCGTTTGAATGCGCCCTCCTCGACAAAGGCCATACCTGCGCGTTTTGTACCGAGGTGAGAGTGGTAGTCGGTGCCGTAGAAGACATCATTTACGCACTCTATACGTGATACGCAACCAAAAAAACCGGACATATTAAGGGGTGTATTACGGGTTAATAATATGTTTCAAATTTATATAATGCTTATCGCACGTTTCGGCTCCTTGCCTTCTCGGGAGAAGGGTTGTTTCGTAGCCGAAGGTCTAAAAAAATAAGGCTGCCAATATTCGCTATTGGGCAGCCTTATGCACTAATTTATATCCTTGCGGTCGGGCGACGTATGCTCGGGGGCCGCAGCCTCCATATCGTTCTGTGTCGCAACCATATCGACAGCATCTGCCGCTGCCGTGCAGTCGCCTATAACGACGGGCATATTCCACGTCAGTTGAATCTTCCCCACACCATAGAGCATTGCCGAGTATTCGGGTGTCGGCGCAGACTCCATCAATACCACGACGGCATCGACATCGGTGTATTCGGCGAAGAATTGCACGAGTAAAGGGACATTCGGTATGCGGGGCGCGTGGCGAACCAATATATTCTGCTCGGTGCAGCCCAAGGCTTTCAGGCTCTCGATGGTCGCCGTTAAGTTGCGATGTGCGAAAGCCGTCTGCTCATCTACCAATACTATGCCTACCTTCTGTCGTACCACCTGTCAAGAACTCTTTTTCTGCTTATTTTACGAGTTTCTGAGCGTTAGCAGCCTCCATAGTGGCGGGATACTTGTCGATGATTGCAGACAAGCACTCCTGAGCCTTTGCCTCGTTACCGGCTCCGCTGTAAGCCTGTGCAGCCTTGCGGAGGTAGAGGGGAGTGGTGTAGAGGTTATCGCTAACCTTGGCAGCAGCCTCAAATGCGGCAGCAGCGGCAGCGTTGTCACCCTTCTCAACCAAGATGTCGCCCTTCAAACCGGCAGCCATCGCGTTGATAATCTCACCCGGAGTACCCTTTACCTTGTGGAACTTCTTCAAATAAGCCTCGGCAGCGTCGAAGTCACCCAAACGGATAGAGCAAGCCGCTGCGTAGAGGTTTGCAAGGTTACCTGCGGGAGTGTTGCCATATTGCTCTGCAACCTGTACAAAGCCGGGGGTATTCTCGTCGCCATTGAGAGCCAAAGCATAGTCGGCGTCCTGCTTCTCGAACTGATACTGTGCCTCGAAGAGCATCTCCTGTGCCGCCTTCATACGGGGCTCGGTGATGAGTTTCTTGTAGCCGAAGATAGCGGCTGCCAATACAAAAATAGCAATCATGGCGATTACTACCGCCTTGCTGTGCTTCTCAAAGAAATTTTCGGTCTGCGCCTGTGCCTGTGCCAGCGCCTCCTCCTGGGGAGTCATTACCTGTTTTGCCATAAGTGTTTATTCTTTTTTAGTTAATTTTTCAGTGTTTCAAAATGCAAAAATATAATAAAAAATGCAAAAAACACATAAACTTGCGTCGAAAATTGTAAACAAGGTGTGGAAAAGTGCATTATCTTGCCAAAAAATTGTAACTTTGTCAAAGAGAACAAGGTTTTGGCGAGAGTAAAATTTTCGATATGCGACTAAAAAAATTATTGCTCATAAATTTCAAAAATATCTTTCAGACAGAGGTAAATCTCTCGGAGGGGATAAACTGCTTTGTGGGCGACAATGGCGCCGGCAAGACCAATATCCTCGACGCCATATACTATTTGGCGATGTCGAAATCGGCCTTTACGATGACCGATGGCCAGAGTGTGCATCACGGCGAGGAGTTTTTCGTCGTTGAAGGCTCGTATCTCACCGATGACAACCGCTCGGAGTTGGTCAATTGCTCCTTCTCGCGTAAGGGTGGCAAGGTGCTCAAACGCAATGGCAAGGAGTATGAGCGTATGGCCGACCACGTGGGTAGTTTTCCCGTCGTTATTGTCTCGCCGCAGGATAGTGCCTTGATAACCGATGCCGCCGAGGAGCGTCGTCGTTATCTGAATGGTTTCCTCTCGCAAATCGACAGGCCTTATCTTCAATCTATGATGCGATATAATGCCGTTTTGGCCGAGCGTAACCGCTTTTTGAAGGGCTCTTCCGATGAGGCTATGTTGCAGATTTACGATATGCAACTCTCGGAACACGCCACACGAGTATATGAGGTGCGTAAGTCCATCATTGAGCGTATGCGACCTCTCGTGGCGGAGTATTATAAGGCTCTGTCCGATGACCGTGAGCAGGTTGAAATCTCGTATCGCTCGGAACTCGACGAAATGCCGATGGTGGATTTGTTGCTTCGCTCACGCGAGCGAGATATAATCAATCAGTTTACCACCTCGGGTGTGCATCGTGACGATGTGGTGTTCCGTATTGGAGGCTATCCGCTCCGAAAATATGGCTCGCAGGGCCAGCAGAAGTCGTTCCTCATAGCGTTGAAGTTGGCGCAATATCGCCTTGTGGCCGAGATGGCGGGCGAGAAACCTATCCTGTTGCTCGACGATTTGTTCGATAAGTTGGATATGGGACGTGTCGAGAAGTTGCTTGCGCTGGTGTCGGGCGACGACTTCGGCCAGATATGTATTACCGACTGCAATAAGGTGCGTTTGGAGGGTATCTTGGAGCGTGCCGGTAAGGAGTACTCGCTCTTTACGGTCGAGGGGGGCGACCTGAAACGATGAAACGTACCAATTATCAACCCATAGGCGAGGTGTTGAAGGAGTTCTTTGCCCAGCCATATATCGCTTCGAAGTTGGCCGAGAGCCGTATTCCGGAGGCGTGGCGTGAGGTCGTGGGCCAAAGGGCTGCATCTGTTACTACTGATTTACGGCTCGAAAATCACGTTTTGTATGCCCATCTATCGTCGAGTGTTGTGCGTCAGGAACTCTTCTATCGTCGTGATGCCATCGCCGCCGAACTCAACCGAGTGCTGGGTGTTAAGGTTGTTAATGTGCTGATTGTTAAGTAGGTTTTCTGCTTAATTATCCTATCGTTGGACTCGAACGGCGTAGCCGTAGCGAGGATACCATTAAAATCAATATCTATTTATCCTCGCAACCTACCTTCCTGAGAGTGTGCTATTCTGTTGAGGGAAGATGACGGCGAGCGCAGCGTTGTTTTTTTATGTGGGGTCAAATGAGTTTACTCATAATTGACACGACATAAAAAATACGATTGAGTATCACTCAATCGCCGTCATATACTTAAAGGCCCCCAGTGGGCACAAAAAAAGCAGACCGAAGTCACACATTTTATAGTTATTTATAGCCTCCCTTATCAAAGGGAGGTTTGGAGGGATTGTAGATATAATTGCCCAAAGGGCACAAAAAAAAAGAGCAGGTCAACTGCTCTTTTTTTGTGCCCAGAATAGGACTCGAACCTACATGCCGCGAAGCACTCGCACCTGAAACGAGCGTGTCTACCATTTCACCATCTGGGCATCGTTTCGTGACGCAAAGGTACTACTTTTTTTTATTTCACAATGTTTTTCCGTAAAAAAATGTCGCAGAGGCCTTGACCGAGAGTGTAACCTCGACCAAAACTACATAAATACTTTGTAGTGGAAAATCAACAAATAGACCACCGCTACCGAAATATAGGCATCGGCCAAATTAAATATTGCTCCAAAAAAGTAGTTATTGTTATCTACCAAAAACGAAAGCCAGTCGGGTATGCTGTTCCATTGGAAGAGCGGGAAGTAAAACATATCCACCACTTTACCCATCAGGAATGTACTATATCCTTCGCCGAAGGTTGCGACGCTCAACGGTGTCGATTGTGTGAATATCATACCGTAGAACATCGAATCGACCAGATTACCTATTGCTCCGGCCAATATCAGTGCAAGGCCTACCATCAGCCCACGAGGCATCTTCTTCTCCTGCTTCGAGAGGTGGTAAATATAGTAGCCGAGTGCGCCTATCATAGCCATACGGAAGATGCTCAACAGCAATTTACCCCAATCAAAACCTCCTCCCGATGCGATATGCATACCGAAGGCTGCGCCGTTATTCTCGATAAAGAGCAGATGGAACCAGGGGAATATCTCGATATCCTCGCCCAATGCCATATTGGTCTTTACCCAAATCTTCAAAAGTTGGTCGAGTACCACCAATACGACGACCAATATAGTGATGTTTTTAATCTTCATATAAAATCGGTTTGCGCAAAGATATAGAAAAAATGCGAGAATTGCTCATTCTCGCATAAAAAGAGGCGTTGTGACCTGTCTATTGGTCTGTTATGAACTACTTTGCGCGGTCGTACAGCACCACATCGGGCATCTTTAATGTAGCCCCCTCTACGGGATTAAGCCAGCGTACGCTCACCGTATGACGGCCGGGTGCGAGGTCGAAATTCCAATAAATATCCAGACGGCGCAAGCGGTAGAGTGCCGGCATCTCGGCTATCTCGGTCTGGCCATCTACGGTAATCTCAACCTTGGCCACATACTCCTTGTCGGCACACTTTACACTGCCATTTATTACCATTGCGTCGCACTCGGCCTCGAAGGTGTAGGGCTTGTCGTCGAGTTCTCCGCATAGCGTCATTCGCTCGCGAGGTGTAAGGGAGGTGAAACTCTGCTCGAAGCGTACGGGTTTGGGCTTCTGGCAGCGTATCGTTACCTCATCGCCCTCGATTTTACCACCCTCACGCTCAATGAGTTGCAGGGCGTGGTTGAGGCTCATCTGATAGGTGTCGTTGAGCGATGATGAGGTGTAGGCGAACTCCACATCTTCGGCCTTTTTGAGCGGGTTGAGCCAAAATTCGGGTATGCGATTATATCCTATGGCTGTACCTAAAATTCCGACCGCCGAAGCGGGGTTGCAGTCGGAGTCCTGTCCGCAGCGTGTGGCAATCTCTATCGTGCGGCCGAAGTCCCCATTTCCATAGAGCAGGCCGATGACGATGAAGGCGCTGTTTATCGAGGCGTCGATGTTGAGCGGGTCCAAAGCACCCTCCGAGCAGCCTACATCGTATGGCTCCCACTCTTCGTGGCAGCGCTGCCAGGCATATTTCCAATCTTCGGGTCTCTCGCGCCAATACGATACGATGTCGCTCATCATCTTGTGGAACTTGCTCTCGGCAGGGATTGTCTTTAAGGCCTCGGTGACGATGAACTCGATATCTTCCGAGATAAACGCCAGAGAGTACATCGCACCCACAAATACACCTCCATACCAGCCGTCACCATAGTTCATAATGTGACCCACGCGGTCCGAAATCTCCGAGGCGGTGTTGGGCATTGCGGGCGACATAAGTCCTGCATAGTCGGCCTCTATCTGATAATCGATATCGTCAGCGTGCGGATTATTCTTCCAATGTCCCGATTCGGGCGGCATTATTCCGCGCAAAATATTGTATCGTGCCGCTTGGTTGGCCTGCCATAAGGGATAGCGTGCCGTTGCCACAGCCATAGCCAACGAGTCGGTGGGTGCATCAATGCCCAAACGCTCGAAGGTCTCGACGAATGTAAGGTCCATATAGATATCGTCGTAGAGACTCGGCACACGCTTCATATAATTTACCAAGTAGTCGGGCTCACCCCAAGGAATCTCTACGCTGTCGGGTATCATCGCACTGCGATACTCAAACTCGGTGGGGCCTCCATAGGTTACTCCTATTGTCTGTGCGGCCCAGCCACCCTTGATTTTGTCGAGGAGAGCCTCTTTTGATATTGTTATCTGACGAGGGATTTTGCTGTCGCCGCTCTCGCAAGATGTCGCAAAAGCCCCGAGGATTATCGATGCCGCCATCAACGACAAGAATAATCTGTTTTTTAAGTTTGGTAGGTGTGTCATAATCTTTTGATTTGGATTTATATCTATTGCAAATATACGAATTTGTCGTTGTATAAGCAATTTTACTTTCGATTTATCTCTTTTTTGAGTGCTTATATATTATATAATATAGGTATAAACGGTATTTTTAAAATAATTTCAAAAAAATGAAAAAAAATATTCAAAAAAGTTTGCACGAATAAAAATAATGCCTACCTTTGCAACCGCAAATGAGAAATAAAGTTCTTCGGAACAACCTGTGGCGGCAATCAAGGCTGCCTTTTTTAAGGGGTAGAGATGAAGAAAAATAAAAAAGTTTGCAAAAAGTTCTTGAAAAATTTGGTGGATTGAAAATGTTGCATTATCTTTGCACCACTTTCCGCCTCTAAAAATGAGGAGGATTTTTCAAACGGTTCTTTGATTTACTGGTTTTAGTTAATAGAGAGAAATGTAGTATTTATCTGTCAATTCCTTTTAGACAAGGAAGAAGTAGTCAGGACTCTAACAATACATTATAATTTTTTACAATGGAGAGTTTGATCCTGGCTCAGGATGAACGCTAGCGGCAGGC
>CAZQMC010000084.1:0-7544 GCA_964594305.1 uncultured Alistipes sp.
GTTCGAAACCGCACGTAAACATCGGTACTATCGGACACGTAGACCACGGTAAGACTACTCTTACTGCTGCTATTACCACTGTACTTGCTAAGGCAGGTTTGTCAGAGTTGCGTGACTTCGCATCTATCGACAACGCACCCGAGGAGAAGGAGCGTGGTATCACCATCAACACTTCACACGTAGAGTATCAGACTGAGGGTCGTCACTACGCTCACGTAGACTGCCCGGGCCACGCCGACTATGTGAAGAACATGGTAACCGGTGCTGCTCAGATGGACGGCGCTATCTTGGTAGTTGCTGCTACTGACGGTCCTATGCCTCAGACTAACGAGCACGTTCTTCTTGCAAAGCAGGTAAACGTTCCCCGTATCGTTGTTTTCTTGAACAAGTGTGATATGGTTGACGATCTTGAGATGCTTGACCTCGTTGAGATGGAGGTTCGTGATCTTTTGGCAAAGTATGACTTCGATGAGAACTGCCCTATCGTTCGCGGTTCTGCACTTGGTGGCTTGGAGGGCAAGCCTGAGTGGGAGGCAAAGATTATGGAGTTGATGAACCACGTTGACGAGTACGTACCCATTCCTCCTCGTGAGAATGAGAAGCCTTTCTTGATGCCTGTTGAGGACGTATTCTCTATCACAGGTCGTGGTACCGTTCTTACTGGTCGTATCGAGACTGGTGTTATCCACGTAGGTGACCCCGTTGAGATTATCGGTTTGGGTGAGAAGACTTTGACTTCTACTTGTACAGGTGTTGAGATGTTCCGCAAGTTGCTCGATGAGGGTGAGGCTGGTGACAACGTAGGTTTGTTGATGCGTGGTATCGACAAGAAGGAGGTTAAGCGTGGTATGGTTGTGGCTAAGCCCGGCTCTATCAAGCCTCACACCAAGTTCACTGCCGAGGTTTATATCTTGAAGAAGGAAGAGGGTGGTCGTCACACTCCGTTCCACAACAAGTATCGTCCTCAGTTCTACTTGCGTACCATGGACGTTACCGGTGAGATCGCTCTTCCCGACGGCGTAGATATGGTTATGCCTGGTGACCACGTGACTATCACTGTACAGTTGATTTATCCCGTAGCGTTGAACGAGGGTCTTCGTTTCGCAATCCGTGAGGGTGGTCGTACAGTAGGTGCAGGTCAGGTATTGGCTGTCGTTGAGTAATTTCGACACAAGAAGTTAATACACATAGAGAGGGGTTATCCCTATAATCCCTCTCATTTTTAGGAGCATAGTTCAAGGGTAGAATAGCGGTCTCCAAAACCGTTGATGGGAGTTCGAATCTCTCTGCTCCTGCCAAATTAAAAAGATAAACAACTATGTTTAATTACGTAAAAGAATCCTATAACGAGCTTGTTCAGAAAGTTTCGTGGCCGTCATTTCCGCAGTTGCAAAGTTCTACGGTAGTAGTAATGGTTGCTTCGGCGATTTTTGCTATTGTGGTATTGTTGATGGACATCTCTTTCGAGAACATTATGTCTAAAATATACGAAACGTTGGGTAATCTTGGTCGTTAATTGTTGTTAATTTAAGACGATGAACGAAATTAAGAAAGAGTGGTATGTAGTCCGCGCCATTGGTGGTAAGGAGCAGAAGGTCAAAGAGTATATCGAGGCCGAGATTCGTCATAACCATTTGGAGGATTATATTTCACAGGTTCTGATTCCCACAGAGAAGGTTTATACCATTCGCAATGGTAAGAAAATCTCAAAGGAGAAGGTCTCATATCCCGGTTACGTGTTGATAGAGGCAGCCTTTGTAGGACAAATTCCAATCATCATTCGCAATACTCCTAACGTATTGGGTTTCTTGGGTGACACCAAGGAAGACAGTCGCAAGATGAATGCTACACCTCTTCGTCCACAAGAGGTTAGTCGTATTTTGGGTCGTGTCGATGAACTCAATGCGCAGGAGGAGGAAAACGAAATTCCTTTCGTTGTTGGCGAGGTCGTCAAGGTTACGGACGGTCCGTTCTCAAGCTTCCAAGGTACTATTGAGGCCGTCGATGACGAGCGTAGGAAACTTACGGTTTCGGTGAAGATTTTTGGACGCAAGACTCCAATGGAGTTGAGCTTCACACAAGTAGAAAAAGAATAATTAACCAAGGAAAATTATGGCAAAAGAGATTGCTGCATTTATTAAATTGCAGATCAAAGGTGGTGCTGCCAATCCTTCACCCCCGGTGGGTCCTGCGTTGGGTTCAAAGGGAGTCAATATCATGGACTTCTGCAAGCAGTTCAACGCGCGCACCCAAGACAAGGCGGGAAAGGTTCTTCCAGTTATCATTACAGTTTATAGCGATAAGTCGTTTGACTTTGTTGTTAAACAGCCACCAGTAGCCATTCAGCTTAAAGAAGCAGCAAAGGTTAAGGCAGGTTCTGCACAGCCCAACCGTGCAAAGGTCGGTGAGGTAACGTGGGAGCAGGTTAAGGCAATTGCCGAGGACAAGATGCCTGACATGAACTGCTTTACCATTGAAGCTGCTATGCGTATGATTGCTGGTACTGCACGCAGTATGGGTATCAACGTAGTAGGTGAATTTCCTAACTTGTAATTAAGATTATCAGATGAGTAAGTTGACAAAAAATCAAAAGGCAGCCATCGCCAAGGTAGAGCCCCACAAGGCATACAAGTTGTCTGAGGCCGCATCTCTTCTGAAGGAAATTACCTTTACGAAATTTGATGCTTCAGTCGATATTGACGTGCGCTTGGGTGTTGACCCTCGTAAGGCGAACCAGATGGTTCGTGGCGTGGTAACATTGCCTCACGGTACAGGTAAGACTGTTCGCGTGTTGGTATTGTGTACTCCCGAGAAGGAGGCCGAGGCTCAGGCGGCAGGTGCTGACTATGTAGGTTTGGACGAGTATGTAGAGAAGATTAAGGGTGGTTGGACCGATGTAGATGTTATCATCTGTACTCCCAACGTAATGGGTAAGGTCGGTGCTCTTGGTCGTATCTTGGGCCCTCGTGGTCTTATGCCGAACCCCAAGACAGGTACTGTAACTATGGATATCGCCAAGGCCGTTACAGAGGTTAAGGCGGGTAAGATTGACTTCAAGGTTGACAAGTACGGTATTATCCACACATCGGTAGGTAAGATTTCTTTCACTCCCGAGCAGATTGTGGATAACGCGAAGGAGGTTGTAAATACCATCATCAAGTTGAAGCCGTCAGCAGCGAAGGGTACTTATGTGTTGAGCATCTATCTCTCAACTACAATGAGCCCCGGTTTGCAGATTGACCCCAAGTCAGTAGAAACAAAGTAAAGAAGGAGGATATAAGAGATGACAAGAGAAGAAAAATTGGCCGTTATCAACGGTCTTGCAGAGCAGCTCAATGCATACCCTCACTTCTATGTTACCAACATTGAGGCTTTGAACGCCGAGCAGACTGCGAAATTGCGTCGCAAGTGCTTTGAGAACGGTATCAAGCTCGTAGTAGTTAAGAATACCTTGTTCACCAAGGCATTGGAGAAGGTTGAGAAAGCCGAGGCTGAGTTGGTAGGTGTATTGGAGGGTTCAACTTCGATTATGTTCACCGAGACGGGTAAGACTCCCGCCGTTGTAATCAAGGAGTTCCGCAAGTCGTGTGACAAGCCTGTTTTGAAGGCTGCATACGTTGAGGGCTGTGTTTACGTAGGTGACAATCAGCTTGATACACTTTGCAATATCAAGAGCCGCGAGGAGCTTATTGCCGATATCGTATCGCTTTTGCAGTCTCCCGCAAAGAATGTTATTTCTGCATTGCAGGGTAACGCAGGTCAGAAGGTTGCCGGCATAGTTAAGGCACTGGAAGAAAGAAACAACTAATCAAACAAAAACAAAAAACAAAACTTAAAAAATTATACAACTATGGCAGATGTAAAAGTATTAGCAGAGGAGTTGGTAAACTTGACTGTTAAGGAGGTAAACGAGTTGGCTACTATCCTCAAAGAGGAGTACGGTATTGAGCCCGCTGCTGCAGCTGTTGCAGTTGCTGCTCCTGCTGCTGCAGGTGAGGCTGCTGCTGCTGAGAAGACTTCATTCGATGTAGTTTTGAAGAGTGCAGGTCAGGCAAAGCTTAACGTAATCAAGGCTGTTAAGGAGGCTACTGGTCTCTCATTGGGTGACGCAAAGGCATTGGTAGATGGCGCACCTAAGGCTGTTAAGGAGGGTGTTTCTAAGGAGGAGGCCGAGGCATTGAAGGCCGCTCTCGAGGAGGCAGGTGCTGAGGTTGAGGTTAAGTAGTTCACTGCTTAATAAATTTTCAGACAACTCAGGTATAGAGTTTACTATGGTGTAAGCTCTATACCTTTTCTGGTCTAAGGATTGGGAGTGCCAATGAGCTGTGCCCATTTCTTAGTAGTTTTGAATGCTCTCGTTGTGTATGCGCTTTACACTGAGGGCATTAGCGGGATAAACTAAGCCCGTTTTCAAGGGTGCGCACCCTTTGAGTATACTCACACTTCATACAAAACTTGATTTAAGATGTCCGCATCAAAACAACAACAAAGAATTAGCTTCTCTACGATCAAGAACAGGGTTCCCTATCCTGACTTGCTGGAGGTACAGCTTAAATCATTCCGCGATTTTTTCCAGATGGATACTACGGCCGAGAATCGTAAGAAGGAGGGCCTTTACAAAGTATTCCAGGAGAATTTCCCCATTACAGATACCAGAAACAACTTCGTTCTGGAATTCATTGATTACTATATCGACCCGCCCCGCTACTCTATCGAGGAGTGTTTGGAGCGTGGTTTGACTTACAGTGTTCCTCTCAAAGCCAAACTCAAACTCTATTGCACAGACGATGAGCACGAGGATTTTGGCGTAGTGGTACAGGATGTATATTTCGGTACCATTCCGTATATGACTGACAGAGGTACTTTCGTCTTCAACGGTGCCGAGCGCGTTATCGTGTCGCAGTTGCATCGTTCTCCCGGTGTATTCTTTGGTCAGAGTATGCATACCAACGGTACAAAACTCTACTCTGCACGAATTATCCCCTTCAAGGGTTCGTGGATTGAGTTTGCTACCGACATCAACAATGTGATGTATGCCTACATCGATAGAAAGAAGAAGTTGCCCGTAACTACTTTGTTGCGTGCTATCGGCTTCGAGACTGACCAGCAGATTCTTGAAATATTTGACCTTGCCGATGAGGTTAAGGTTACCAAGACCAACTTGAAGAAGGCCGTAGGTCGTAAGTTGGCGGCTCGTATTCTCTCTACACGTTTTGAGGACTTCGTAGATGAGGATACCGGTGAGGTTATGACTATCGAGCGTATCAACGTAATTGTTGACCGTGAGGTAGAACTCGCCGAGGAGCATATAGATGCCATTTTGGAGAGTGGCGTGAAGACTATTCTCTTGCATAAGGAGAATGCTTCGGGCGTTGATTTCTCGATTATATACAACACGTTGCAGAAAGACCCGTGTAACTCCGAGAAGGAGGCTGTCGTATATATTTACAGGCAGTTGCGCGCTTCGGAGCCACCCGATGAGTCAACGGCTCGCGACGTGATTGATAAGTTGTTCTTCTCGGACAAGCGTTACGACTTGGGCGAGGTAGGTCGCTATCGTATCAATACGAAGTTGAACCTCGATATCGACCCTGCCGTACGTATCTTGACCAAGGAGGATATCATTGAGATTATCAAGTATCTTATCCAACTTATCAACTCAAAGGCTGAGGTAGATGATATTGACCACCTCTCAAACCGTCGTGTTCGCACCGTGGGTGAGCAGTTGGCAAATCAGTTCTCGTTGGGCTTTGTTCGTATGGCTCGTACTATTCGTGAGCGTATGAATGTACGTGACAATGAGGTCTTTACCCCCATCGATTTGATTAACGCCAAGACTTTGTCGAGCGTCGTTAGTTCATTCTTCGGTACAAGCCAGTTGTCACAGTTTATGGACCAGATAAACCCGCTTGCCGAGATTACTCACAAGCGTCGTTTGTCGGCACTCGGTCCCGGTGGTCTTTCGCGTGACCGCGCAGGTTTCGAGGTTCGAGACGTACACTATACTCACTATGGACGTTTGTGTCCTATTGAGTCTCCGGAGGGTCCGAATATCGGTCTTATCTCATCTCTTTGCGTCTATGCGAAGATTTCGGATATGGGCTTTATTGAGACTCCTTATCGTACGGTTGAGAATGGTAAGGTTGATATGGATAACTCTCATATCAAGTACTATTCGGCAGAGGCCGAGGACGGACACATCGTTGCCCAGTCTAATGAGCCTATTGACGACAATGGTAACTTCCTCAATCCCGACCGTATCAAGGCTCGTGATGGTGCGGATTTCCCCGTATTGACCGACCAGGAGGTTACATTGATGGACGTTGCACCTAATCAGATTGCCTCTATCGCTGCAAGTTTGATTCCTTTCTTGGAGCACGACGATGCTAACCGTGCGTTGATGGGTTCGAACATGATGCGTCAGGCAGTACCTTTGATTACTTGCGAGGCTCCTATCGTGGGTACCGGCATCGAGAAGGATATGATTGTCGATAGCCGTATCCAGATTACTGCCGAGGGTAGCGGTGAGGTTGTATTTGCCGATGCTACCAAGATTCAGATTAAGTATGACCGTACGGAGGACGAGATTATCAGTTCGTTTGCTCCCGAGGTTACTACATACGAGTTGCCACGTTTCCGTCGCACCAACCAAAATACTACCGTTACGTTGAAGCCTACGGTTTTGACAGGTGACCACGTAGAGGCCGGTCAGATTCTTACCGAGGGTTACTCTACCCAGAATGGTGAGTTGGCGTTGGGCCGCAACTTGAAGGTGGCGTTTATGCCCTGGAAGGGTTACAACTTCGAGGACGCGATTGTTATCTCGGAGCGTATCCAGCGTGAGGATATCTTCACGTCGGTACACGTTGATGAGTATTATTTGGAGGTTCGTGACACCAAGCGCGGTGTAGAGGAACTTACTTCTGATATTCCTAACGTCAGCGAGGACGCAACCAAGGATTTGGACGCCAACGGTATTATTCGTATCGGTGCGCAGGTAAATCCCGGTGATATCCTTATCGGTAAGATTACGCCGAAGGGCGAGAGCGACCCTTCACCCGAGGAGAAGTTGTTGCGTGCCATCTTTGGTGATAAGGCCGGAGATGTTAAGGACGCTTCGTTGAAGGCTCAACCTTCATTGCACGGTGTGGTTATCGATACCAAGTTGTATAGCCACGCACAGAAAGAGGGCAAGAAGAACAAGGCAGCCGAGCGTGCGCAGTTGGAGCAGATTGACCAGAAGTTTGCCAAGGAGGTTGCCGACCTTACAAAGATTCTCGTGTCGAAGTTGTGGAAGTTGGTTGAGGGTAAGGTTGTTGCCAACCTGACCGACTATTTCGGCGCGGAACTTTATGCTCCGGGTACCAAATTCACACAGAAGATGTTGGAGGATATCGCAACTCGCGATATTGACGAGAAGACGGGTGTTGTTGCCGGCTATCTCAACCTCGGCAACTGCAAGTGGACCGGTGACGAGCATTTGGATATGTTGATTGCCAAGACTATCAACAACTACACCATCGAGTGGAAGAAGGCCGATGCCC
>CAZQMC010000085.1:0-7539 GCA_964594305.1 uncultured Alistipes sp.
GGCATTCCGCAACGCCGGCCCGAAGATTATGGAGCCTATCTACACTGTCGAGGTATTGACTCCGAGCGAGTATATGGGTGCTGTGATGAGTGACTTGCAGAACCGCCGCGCGATGATTATGGGTATGGAGTCAGACAAGGGCTTCGACCGCTTGAATGCTCGCGTACCCTTGGCAGAGTTGTATCGTTACTCTACATCGCTTTCATCACTCACATCGGGTGCTGCGACCTACACTATGCAGTTCGCATCATACGAGCAGGTTCCTGCCGATGTTCAGGACAAGCTGTTGAAGGCTTACACCGACACCGACGAGGATTAGTCGAGTGCAACACAACAGACACAGACCGCCAAAGATTTTGGCGGTCTGTTTTGTTTTTCATACATTTGTGCTATGAATTTCGCTGACAACATATTTTCCATTGCAACAGAACAGGATTTTGAGCAGATGGCATTGGCACTGTTTCGCTATCAAGCCGAGCGATGTGCGCCCTATCGGCAATATATCGAGTTGCTGGGCATAAACCCGCACAAGGTCACACACATCGACGAGATACCCTTCCTGCCCATAGAGTTGTTCAAGACGCACGACGTATATTGTGGCGAAGCAGAGCCCGAGAAGGTCTTTACATCGAGTAGCACTACGGGACTAACGCCGGCACGCCACCCGATGCAGAGCCTTGCACACTATGAGCGTACCTTCACTTCGGCCTTCGAGCAGTTTTACGGGCCGGTCGAGTGGTGGAGCATCTACGGGCTTCTGCCCAACTATCTGCAACGCGAGGGCTCGTCGTTGGTCTATATGGTCGATAGGCTGCTCAACAGATGCGGCTCGGGAGGTTTTTACCTCGACAACTACGAGCAACTTCTCTCCGATATGGAGGCCGACCCCAAGCCCAAAATTTTGTTGGGCGTGAGTTATGCTTTGTGGGATTTGGCCGAGCAATACTCGCCCAAACTATCCGACACGATAGTTATGGAGACCGGCGGAATGAAGGGCCACCGCGAGGAGTTACCCAAGGAGGCTTTTCATAAGATTTTATGCGAAGGCTTCGGCGTGGAGGCCATACACTCCGAGTACGGAATGGCCGAACTAACCTCGCAAGCCTACTCCGACGGTCGAGGCATCTTCCGCTCGCCCAAGTGGCTGCGTATCATCGCGCGCGATGTGAATAATCCGCTGAAACTCTTGCCCGCAGGCTCACGCGGCGCAATCAGCATAATCGATTTGGCAAACCTCTCGTCGTGTGCTTTTATTGCCACGCAAGATGTGGGACGCACCTTCACCGACGGCTCATTTATGATTGAAGGCCGACTGACGGGTGCCGACATAAGAGGTTGTAATCTTTTAGTACAGTAACAGATGAAAAGAGTAGCATTTGTACCTATCCGCCTTAACAGCAAACGTGTCGAGAGCAAGAATCTTCGACCGCTGAACGGCTCTCCGCTTTTGACCTATATCCTCAACACGCTTATCGAGGTAAAGGGCATCGACGAGGTATATGTCTATTGCAGTAACCCCACTATCAAGGAGTATCTGCCCGAAGGTGTGAAATTCTTGCAACGCGATGAGCGTTTAGATGCCGACACCACTCTCGGCAAGGATATTTACGACGCCTTCACACGCGAGGTCGAGGCCGACATCTACATCTTGGCACACACCACATCGCCATTTATTCGTACGGCGACAATCGAAAATGCTATCGAGAAGGTTGCCGGCGGAGAATATGACTCGGCATTCAGCGCCAAATGTGAGCAGAGTTTTGCGTGGTTTGAAGGTCACCCGCTCAACTATTCGCTCTCTCATATCCCTCGCACGCAGGAGTTGGAGGCGGTCTATATCGAGACGTCGGCATTCTTCATCTTCCGCCGCGAGATATGGGTTGAACAACATCGTCGCATAGGCGACAAGCCATATATGGCCGTCACCGACCGCATTGAGAGCATCGACATCGACAATCCCGACGATTTCCTTTTGGCCGAGGCTATCGTTACTGCCGGGCTAAATCGATAATGGCTCAACAAATAAGGACTCAATCGATAAGGGCTCGATAAATAATAGAGAAAGTAAAGGGCCTGTCTAACAAGTCCTAAAAAATAAAAATCGCCCCCGTCAGACACACTTCTGGCGGGGGTGAAATCGTAAAAATCAGACTTGTTAGACAGGCTCTTTATCATAGAAGGATATCAGATTCCACGGTGAGCAATGCGCCACGCCAACCAATTATATGCCGCCAACAACGACGGACGCATAAAACGAGGCAACGAATTCAGCACTCGCACCTTCCACCAAGCACGACGCGAGAGGCGCGTATAAGAGAAGAATTTTATGGCCCTCGCCGCCTGGCGAGTGCCTCCTTTCACGCTATCTACCAACGCCTTACCCAGCGCCACACGAGCAATATACTCGTTGCTCATCTCGCTCTCGTTGGCGTCATACAACTTCTCAAACGAAAAACGGGTCTGCTCGGGGCTATATATCGCTGCCGAGCGATTCGATGCCGCACGCGAATATATAGCCATACGCTTGGGCGAAAAGGCTATATCGGCCGAGCGGGCTATAAGAGTCCACATATATTGGTCCTCACCCAGACGCATACCCTCGGGGAAACCACCCAACGACAACGCCAAATCACGATTTATGACCGTAGCCGAAGGTATCAACACATAGTGTCGCATAGCCTCGGCAAAGAAATCCACCACACCCTCCTCCGAAGGGGTATCTGCCGCCACACGCTCCTCACCCTGCTCGACATAGAAGGCTGTTCCGTAGGCTCCGCAATCGGGATAACGCTCAATGAGGTCGGCAATGGTAGCCAAGAAGTCGGCACACCACACATCGTCGCCATCGAGCAGAGCCACCCAGCGTGTCGTCGCCGCCTCAATGCCCACATTACGAGCAACGCTCACGCCGCTATTCTGCTGACGGATAAGCCTCACCAATGGCGAGTCCATACGCTCCACAATATCGCCACTGCCGTCGGTCGAGCCATCATCGACGACGATAATCTCCTTGGGACACAGCGTCTGTGCCAACACCGACCCCAACGCCCGAGCAATCTCGGGAGCCTTATTATAAAGAGGTATAACAACCGATATGTCGGAAGAATGTGCCATATAATTGCAAATGTAACTATATTTTATTAGTTTTGCAATAGTAAAAAATGTGCCGATGCGCCTGACAGAGAAAATAATACGCGCCATACGCAACTCATTTGACACGTTGCTCTTCTTCGCCACTATGGCGTGGAAGGAGGATTTTCGCAACCACGTCGGTCGTGCCGGCGCACCCGATATGCACCCCTCGAAGCGTATGCTCATCTTGGGTAACGGCCCTTCACTCTCGGAGCAGATGCCCAAACTCATAGAGCAAAAAGTGTGGGAGCAGGGAGATTTGCTGGCTGTAAATTTTTTCGCCACCAGCGAGGAGTTCTCCGTTTTGAAGCCCAAATATTATGTTTTGTCCGACCCGCAGTTCTTCCGCCAAGCAGGCCGCAGCGAGCGTGTCGAGGCGATGTATAAGGCTTTGGCCGAGCGAGTTACGTGGCCGATGACGCTCTATGTGCAATATTACAATCCCGAGAAATTTGACTATGCCGCAGCCGTAGGTCACAACCCCAACATACGCATCGTAAGGTTTCACACCACCCTCTTTCGAGGTTTTCGCAGCGTGGAGTTTTGGTGCTATCGCCGAGGTCTTGGCTCGGGTAATTTCGGTACAGTGGTACAAAATGGCGAGTTTATCGCTATGCTGCTCGGTTACCGCACAATAGAACTTTACGGTGTGGACCATACTCTTTTGGAGGGGCTGATGGTCGATGATAATAATCGTTTGTGTCGCACGCAGAGCCACTACTACGACGCCGAGCCCGCCTCACCGAAACCCATATTTGTAAATGCCACTACCCCACCTCGGCCCTACACGATGTACACCTATCTGGCCGAGACGGCCGAACTATTCCGCGGTCACGAGGTATTGGCCGAGTATGCCCGAGAGCAAGGCGTGCAAATCATCAACTGCACCCGAGGCTCAATGATTGATGCCTACCACCGTCGCCCACTCTAAAATCTCGCTCCCTTATTTGCCTTTTTGGCCGATATTGAATTTTATATCGACCAAATAGGCCTGCTCAATATAATAATGGGATTTTATTCTGCACAATATTGCATAATTATTCATATTTTTCGGGGGGGGGTATTTTGTTCGGATTTTATTTATTATATTTGCAGTGTAAATACTTTTTGCCCGCAGAAGAAGAACTACCAATATTGAAAATTATTAAAATACCCATTTTTTATGCAACGATTATTTTTTGCTTTCACAGCATTGGTTATGCTTGTGACATCGTGTGCCAAGGACAACACGACAATGCCCGCAGTAGAGGGTGAGAACGTAGTTTCATTCAAGGTCTCTTCACCCAAGATTAACACTCGTTACGGTGAAGGTACTACTGCCAACAAGTTGTTCTATGCCGTTTATCAGAATGGCAAACTTATGAGTGAGATTAGTGCTTTGACCGCCGACAAGGCTGTCGATATCAACCTCACTGCCGATGTACAACTTGCTTTGGTTAGCGGTCTTACTTACGACATCTTGTTCTGGGCCCAGAATGAGAATGCTCCTTACAATTTCGATGGTGCGAAGGTTACCATTACCGACCCATTGAAGGCTAACGAGGAGGCTTACGACGCTTTCTTCCGCAACTATCAGGCTCACATCAACGGCTCGACACCTCACTATGTTGAGTTGTATCGTCCTTTTGCTCAACTTAACGTCGGTACAGGCGATATCGAGCAGGCACAGAAGGCCGGTCTTGACGTGGCAAAAACGGCTATCACCGTCGAGACTGCTACCGTTCTTGACCTTGCAACAGGCGTGGCTTCGGAGCCCAAGGAACTCACTTTTGCTATGAATACCAAGGCTGACGATGAGTACGATGGCTATGAGATTATCGCTATGAACTACCTCTTGGTCAGCAACGCCGGCAAGGAGTTGGTTAATGTAAAATTCGAGGCCGAGGACGCATCAGGCAAGAAGATTGAGCGCTCATACGAGAATGTACCTTTGGAGCGCAACCACAAGACCTATATGTTGGGTAATATCCTTACAACCACATCTCTCTTCAACGTGGTAATTATCCCCGCATTCGACGGCATCTTGCCCGAGACTGCCGAGGAGAAACTCCTTATGGCTGCACAGATGGGTGGCGAATTCACCTTGGAGGAGGATATTACAGTAAATACTCCTGTTATTGTTACAAGCGACTTTGTTCTTAACCTCAACGGCAAGAGCATCGTGGCAGCAACCGACGAGACCGATGCTATTCAGGTTAAGGGCACAGGCTCTCTCACTGTTAATGGCGAGGGTAATGTTATCGGCAAGATGGATGCTATTTGGGCTATGGACGATGCTACCGTGACTATCAATGGCGGTACTTTTGAGGGCGTTAGCGAGGCCATCTATGCTCGCGACAATGCGCAGATTGTAATCAACGACGGTTATTTCAAGGTAGAAGGCGAGTGGGACACTACTTACACCCTCAACATCAAAGACCAGCATAGAACAACCTCTTCAATCACTGTTTATGGTGGAACTTTCTACAACTTCAACCCTGCCGACAATAAGGCCGATGGTGAGGGTACCAACTTCGTTGCCGAGGGTTATTTTGTACATCAGGATGGTGACAACTATGTAGTTACCGACCATATCATCGTTTCTACCGACAAGGAGTTGGAGGCTGCTTTGGCTCTGGATTTGAAGAATATTCCTATCCTTTTGGCCGCCGATGTAACTAACGACATCACAGCGTGGGACAGCAAACCTATGGGTGGTCAGAACACCAAGAGCATTACTATTGATGGCGGCGACCATACTCTTACTTTCAACCAGACAGATAGCGATTGGGCTAATGTAATCAGCCAGGGCAAACTTACATTGAAGAATATGACTATCAATAAGTCAGGCTATGGCACCGATGGCGGCGCATGGAATACACATGTCATCATGTTCAATTGCGAGGTAGAACTCGAGAATGTAACTATCAACCACTCAACAGGTATTGCGAAGGATGCTACATTGAAGAATGTTGCAATTACTGAGGACGAGGGCTTCTATGGCTTGTGGGTTAAAGCCTTAGGTCAGACTGTAAACATTGACAATTTGACAATCAACGCAACAAATGACGGTCGCGGTATTAAGGTTGCTGATCAGTATATTGATGCTCCCGCATCTGTTACTTTGAATGTAGCGAACTCTACTTTCACAACTGCAAGTAAGGCTGCCGTATTGGTATCATCAAAGGCCGGTGCCGTAATCAACTGGGGCGAGGGTAACAATATCTCTCAGGTTGCCGCCGATACCGAGTTTGCCGTATGGGTTGACGAGGATTGGGCTGCTTACGCCGACAAGGTTGTTGTAAATGGTGCATACTCAAAGGTTGAGGGCGTAGTTGTAGATATTGTTGAGGTGAAGTCTGTTGACGGCCTTAAAGATGCTTTGGTAGATGCGGGTAATGCAGGTGCTGGCAATACTATTATCGATCTCGCAGAGGGTGAGTATACTATACCCTCAGATTGGACTCCTATTTCAGTAGATGGCTACCATGGTGCTGATATCGTAACTTTGAATGGTAATGGTGCTGTATTGAAAGGCATGACAACATCATTTTCGATGGTGGTTTTGCCGGTGGTTCTGGTATCGTAATTAAGGACCTTACTATCGAGGGTGCAACAATTGTAGCCAACAATACTCAGGGTTATGGTGCATTTGTAAACTGCGCAGACTCAATGGAGGAGATTACTCTCATTAACTGCCACTTGATTAATTCATCAATCATCACTCCTAACGACGGAGCTAACGAATCTCGCATGGGTGGCTTGGTAGGTTGGACATCTGGTTATAGCAATGTAAACGATGGCCCCGTAAAGACTTATGTTAATATCAAGGATTGTTCTGTTGTAGGCTGTACCATAAAGGGAGCCGGCTCTATCGGTGGTATTTGCGGTCATGCAGGTGCAAGCGATTGGACATATACTACAATCGAGAATTGTACAGTTACAGGTAATACTCTGATTTCTACTGACACTGGTAGTTGGAGAGTAGGTGTTGCTGTAGGTACTGCAAATGTTGGCCAGGTTACAGTTAATAACTTGACAGAGAATGGCAATACACTTGTACAGGGCGATAAGGTTGCTCCTACCGGTGTCCGCAGTTATGTAGGTCGCCTCTCTTTGGGTACTACGGGCTCATTCGTTGTTGATGGCGTTGCTATCACCGAGTAAAACAACAAGATGCTAATTGTTTCAAACTGCGCTCCATTTCGGGGCGCAGTTTTTTTGTACCTGTTTGCCCCACCCCGCCACAGAAACGACAACCTCACAGATAAACGCCAGCCTCACAGATAAACGACAGCCTCACAGATAAACGCCAGCCCCTCGGATAAACGCCCCTACGGAATAACAACACCAAAACAACAACCTCTCCATAACGAGCCTGTCTAACAAGTTTTTTGTTAGACAGGTTTTTGTATATAATAAAAAGTT
>CAZQMC010000086.1:0-7448 GCA_964594305.1 uncultured Alistipes sp.
AATCGAAGTAACACTATTGCCGATTGTAACTTTGGTAAACTTCGAATTGTAAAATGCACCGTCGTTATACGATAAAGCACTTGGAATATTGCAATTTACTATTAACTCTCCCGTGCTATTATAGAATGCAGATCTTCCAATCGAAATAACGCTATTGGGAATAGTAACAATTCTCATCGAAGTACAATTAGAGAATGCAGACTCTCCAATCGAAGTAACACTATCAGGAATTGTAACACTTGCCAGCGAGGTGCAAGAAAAGAATGCATAATCGCTAATCTTAATAACGCTGTCTGGGATTATAACACTTATTAGCGAGTAGCAATAAAAGAATGCATGATCGCCAATATAAGTAACCGGTGCATCAAAGACAATCACGCCTTGATTATCTCGATAAGTGTTCGATATGATATTTGCTCCAAAAACATCACTCCTGTATGGAGTTACAACTTTACCATCATATGAAGTATAATAAATAACGCTATTTGCATCTACATCAACCACTCCGCTTTGTGTTATCTTAATCACCATTAATACATTATAAGAGGTGTTTGTAAACTTTATCTCGGCAGTACGCTCTTGGAAGGATGTAGATTTGTCTACGGTTACTTTTACGCCTGTCGTTGTCTTGGTATATGATACCCAACTTGCGCTACAACCTACATTGTAATCAATGTTGGTATTAACTGTAATATCTTGTGTTCCTCCATCAGCAGACATTGTAATAGCACTTGGCGAAACTTCAAAAACAACATTTTGCTTTCCCTCTTGGGTAACAGCCACTACTTGATATTTATCATTTTTTGCATCGTATAAACCGATGTAACCTATACGCTTATTTGAAGATGTATTTTCTGCCACACTGAATGTAAGATACATAGTTTTGCTTCTTGTATCTATCAGCTCAATCCAATCTATCTCACTTCCAGATTCATCGAAACAGCTACATAGTAGATAGTCATCTTCTACATCGTATTTCAGTGTAAGAGATATTGTTCCACCACTCGCAGGTACAGAACAACCAGTTGGCGTCACAATAAAGACCGCATCCTCGCCACCTTGGTTGCCACTATCGGGCTGTTCGGTAGGGTTTTGTGGATCATCGTTTTCTTCGATACCACTTTCGGTACAAGCAGTGACAAGCATCGCCACCATTGTCAATAAAAGAAATAATTTTTTCATACGCAATTATATTTTGAGTTAAAATTGTCGCTCAAAACCGTAGCAACTCCTATGCGGTGGGTTATTTATAAAAAAGAAAGTGTGGAGCTGACTTCCGTTTATCTGAATGGAGGCTCTGACAAAACCCTGAAAAGAATAAACGATTACAAGACCCCACACTTGGATAGTATGGGGTGTATGCACATAGAGTGCATGACCGCATAACTATACAAGAAATGAGTGTTGTCGTATCCTCTTTTCGTTGAAACTGTCAGATTTCGTGTCAAGGATAAAAGCGAAAACACTTTCATCAAATATGTAATATCGAGAGCGCAAGACCCTACGACACTACAAAGTTACGAAAAGTTTCGCAAATGACAACACTCTTGCGGGGCCTTATTCGGATATGATACAAAAAATCGCCTCCTGCTATCAAAGCGAAAGGCGAATTATGTAGCTCTATTTAGTTGTACTTAATTTAGACTACATAGAAGACTACACGCAAAAGACTGAAATAAATATTGAATGGTTTTTGCATTAAAAGTCGTTTCATAATATAGACACTCAACACACTGTAAATAAACAAAATCGGCGGTGAATTGAATTTCACCGCCGAAACAGGACAATCCCATTTGGAGTCTGCTTTTTTGTTGGTAAAAAACAGCCCACCTTTTTCGGGTGGGCCGCTACGAGAATTTGTAGAGCGATTAAATCGTCTTTGGCTTTTGGATTATACGCACGACGAGCGAGATGATAAAGACTATGCAACCCCAAATCGGAGCGATAAGTGCTACCTTCGCACCACCAAGTAGGACGGAGGGCGAAATATCTCCCACCTTTTGCAAGACACTCATTGCCTGATATACTCCTACGCCCCAAGATATAAATCCCAAGACGAGAGCCACGATACCCAACTCCTTGACGCGTGAGGGCATCTTCCACGCCGCCAACAGAACGCCTACCAAGCAGAGCGTGATGAGTGACATAAAAAATACGCCACCCTCCAAATAGAGTTCGTAGATTGAGGTGCGCGACTCGGGGATAAAAATCTCCTCGCCTTGCGCAAATGTCGCTGCATATGCGAGCGTTGCAATTATAAACATAAGGTACTTTTTCATTGTTTCAATTTTTTTTGGTTTAACACATTTTAGGAATTCCTCTACTGCAAAGATAGCGTATCGAAGTATGTTTTTGCAAGGTCAAAACCCCTGTTTAGGTTGTTAAATCCCCTATTTCGGGGTTTGAGGGCTTTTGGCGAATCCCTTTTTTATTATCTTTGTGCTATGCGAATTTTGTGGACGATACTCTATTGGGGCTTCTGCCTTGTGGTGCTGGCGACGATTCTCTCGTCGCTGGGCTATGCTTTTGGGGCTTCGATGTTCGTCGGCTCGATGTTTCTGCCGGGCCTCTTGGCAATAAAATATTTCGTGCCGCAGATATCGTTTTCAAACAGGTGGCAAGGAGTGCTGCACGCCTGCTTTCTTGCCGCGGCAGTTTTGGTCTTGACCTATCTTCTGCTATTTGTCATCAACTACTATATGGGTGTCGGGCCATACTTTAATAATATGGATTTCCCGCCGTTGTTGCTGAATCCTATCTTTATACTATTCGTGTTGGCGGCATTGGCTCTGCCGGAATGGCTGTTGGATAACTTTTTGAAGCGTCGCGAGGCCGCCCGTCCGCAGGTTGTGGAGTTTATCTCCGACCGCCGTCATATCGCCTTGCCGGCCGAGGAGATACTATATGTTGAATCGTTGGATAGCGAGGTTGTCGTGCATACCATATCGGGCGAGAAGTTGCGCACGCGAACTCCTATTTCGCGTTGGGAGGCTACGCTCAACGAGATACACTTCCTCCGCATACACCGAGCCTATATTGTACGCCGCGCGTGTATTGTCAGAGCCTCGCGCTTGGAGGTGGAATTAGAGGGCATTACACTCCCCGTCTCACGCAAATATGCCGACAGAGTAGCGCAGCAATAAAGTGAGCCACCCCCGAAGAGGTGGCTCGGCACAACTTATTGTTGTATCTTATGTGTTGTGTCTACAATCCGCCGTCAAGTAGCCAGATGTGTGATGAATTATCGTTGCGTAGTGCAAGGACTAATCTCTCTTTCTCTCCGTTGGCGAGGATAACCTGACACTCAACAAAGCGACCCGGGTACAATCCTGATTTTACAGATTTCTTAATCGACCTAACTTTCAGACCTTTGTATTTTGCCTCCAAGCGTGGCATCAAATCGCGATAGTGGTACATTGCTGTCGATAGAATCTCGCTATCCCAACTGCCCATTGCCCCCAAGATAATCTTGGCTGCCTCGTCAGCCGAGTGGCAAGCCAGCGGTGAAAACTCTCCTGCCTCGATGTCGGTTGTCTGGAACGCTACACTCTCGAATAGAGCCTCGTCGTACAGGTCATCGGCCGTAAGTGGCTCGTTGTAGCGGATAGCCTCACTTTCGATAACGGTTATGGGTTGGCAGTCGATTATAAAATCTATACGCAATTTAAGGAGTTCGCCCGTTTGTTTGGCGAATGTATATTCGCGAATGGTATTGGCCTCTAAAATAGATGTGTTAAGTGCGTATTCGCTCTCCGAGAAGTCGCCCTGCGCTGTTGTCGAGACCTTTACAATTACGGTTTCGCCATTATCGAATGTCTCGTATCGTGTGCCTCGATTGCGCTCGGCGGTGCGTAATTCTGCTTCGAGAAGTAGACGAGGGTCGAGAAATACGGCTAAATCGCTGTTGGGATAACCATCATAACGCTTTGCCCAGCCGATACTCTTGTCGTTGCCGCGGAACCACTCATAGAGTTGATTACCACCCTTAAACAGAATGGTGCGGCCATCTTTTTTCTCTATCGACCACAACATAGGCTCGTCGTAGATAACCTTAATCGTGGCCGGAATAAAGTCGTGTGAGGGGTGTATGTAATCTATTGGCTCGTTCTTTTCGGTGCGGACGCTGAGTTGCATAATCATAGTCTTTACCTCGTTGGCAATGGTAATGGCTTGTGAGAAGTATTTGCGTGCGGCGTAGGCCGGAGTGTTGAGCGTCAGCGTGATGGCTATGGCTACTACGGCAGCCGCCGATACGATTGTCCCCAACCAATAGAGTGGTGTGCGGCGGCGAGGCTTCTGCTCTGTGCGTTGCTGGGCCTGTTGCTCTGCTTTGTGGAGTATTCTGTTACGCAAATCGGCAGATGGCTTTACCTCTACCTTTGGGGTAAGCATATCGATAATCTGCTCACTCTGCTTGTCATATTCTTGTGTCTTCATAGTTGCGTTTTTTAGTTGATATACATCTGTTTAAGTTTTTCAATACCACTTGTGAAGCGGCTCTTGATAGTTGTTGCTGGCTCGTCTAACATCTCGGCAATCTCGGTAAATTTCAGTCCAGCGTGAATGTGCAGACGAATAACCTCGGCTTGTCGTGGTTGCAGACTGTCGAGCAGACGGGCTATGCGTCGTTGCTCGTCTTGTGCCTCTGCCTCGTCTTGGGAAGAGAGTGCCGGCATACGCTCCTCGATGGGTTGAAGGTGCGATTTGTGGCGTAAAGCATCGGCACAAAGATTCGCTACGGTGCGGAATAGGTAGGCTTTGGGGTTGTGTATAGTCCTCTCCGCAGATGCTATTTTTAGGAAGGCATCTTGAATCACATCTTCGGCGTCGGCTCTGTTGCCCAACTTGAAGAAGGCATAGCGGAAAAGGGCATCTTGCCATTTGTCTATCCATTCACCCAATTGCTCATTGCTTATGGTTTGGTTTTGTTTCATCATGTGTTTTTTGTTTGTTGTTTCCAACGGCCGTTTGCTTATAAGACTTAAAAATAGCGAAAAAGACGAAACCGATAATATTTTTTATTACTTTTGTCGAAAATAATTCCATTATGAGCGAAAAGAAGCGTACCGAGATTGCCGAGTTGGGTGAGTTCGGGTTAATTGATGAACTTACCAAAGGTTTTCAGC
Source organism: uncultured Alistipes sp. (assembly GCA_964594305.1). GTDB lineage: Bacteria > Bacteroidota > Bacteroidia > Bacteroidales > Rikenellaceae > Alistipes. The sequence continues at coordinate 5,127 of CAZQMC010000086.1, forward strand.
CGAAGAATAAATCAACATTGAAAGGTGTGGGCGACGATGCCGCCGTCATAGCCACAGGGCGTGATGATGCTGTGGTCGTGACGACCGACACGCTGTTGGAGGGCATAGATTTCGACCTCACATATTTCCCGTTGAAGCACCTCGGCTATAAGGCCGTTACGGTTGGTGTGAGCGATATCTTGGCGATGAACGCCCTGCCCGAGCAGATTACCATCTCACTCGGCGTGTCGGCGAAGATGTCGGTTGAGGCGTTGAAGGACTTGTATGAGGGCATTGAGTTTGCCTGCAACGAGTTGGGTGTCGATTTGGTCGGAGGCGATACCTCGGCCTCGATGACAGGCCTTGTCATAAACATCACCGCCGTAGGTCGTGCCAAGCGTAAGGCTATCTCGTATCGCAGTGGTGCGCAGTTCAACGACCTTATCTGCCTGACGGGTAATCTGGGCGCAGCCTACATGGGCCTGCAATTGTTGGAGCGCGAGAAGCGTGTTTTGCGCGATGTGGAGAATCCCGAGCCGCAGTTTGGTGGCAATGAGTATCTGTTGCAGCGTTACCTGAAACCGCACGCTCGTAAAGATATTGTCGAGGCGTTGGCCGAGGAGAAGATTGTGCCTACCTCGATGATTGATATCTCGGACGGCTTGGCAAGCGAGGTGTTGCAGATTTGCAAGGCGTCGAAGTGTGGTGCGCGCATCTATCTCGACCGTATTCCTGTTGCTCGTCAGACGCAGACGCTGGCCGAGGAGATGCATCTGGACCCCATTGTGGCGGCACTCAATGGCGGCGAGGATTATGAGTTACTCTTTACGGTACCGCTCTCGATGCAGGAGCGTGTGATGAACCTCGGTATGGTCGATATCATTGGTCATATCACGCGTGAAACGACGGGTGCTTACCTTGTATCTACCGACGGCAGCGATATAAAGTTACGCGCGCAAGGCTTTAAGGAGTAACGACATAACGACGAAAACACTATCAAAATATTGTTTTTTATCGAAGTTTTTGTAACTTTGGCGTCGGTTAGGTTAAAAAACTACTAAACTCAATGCTTAATATTATATTGTTTGGAGCCCCCGGTTGCGGTAAGGGTACGCAGGCGGAGTTGATAAAGGAGAAATACAATCTCAATCATATATCAACAGGACAAGTTATACGTGAGGAGATTGCCGCCCAGACCGAGTTGGGCAAGAGTATGCAGGCCTATATTTCGGCCGGTGAGTTGGCCCCCGATTCGATTGTAATCGGTATGGTCAAGAACTATATCGCCTCACATCGCGATGTCGTGGGCAATATCTTCGATGGTTTCCCCCGTACTACGGCGCAGGCCGAGGCCTTCGATAAGTTGCTTGCAGAGGAGGGTTTGAGCGTTACGCTTATGGTCTATATGGAGGTTCCCGAGGAGGAGTTGGTCAAGCGTATATTGTTGCGAGGCAAGGACTCGGGCCGTGCCGACGATGCTTCGGAAGATGTTATTCGTAACCGTATCGCTATCTATCGCGAGCAGACCGAGGTGGTGGCCGAGCACTACTCGAAGCAGGGTAAGTATGCGGCTATTGACGGCGTAGGCTCTCTCGATGAGGTCTTTGGTCGTATATGCGCCGCTATTGATGCTCATCGCGAGTAAAATTTAATAAAAACAGGGTTGTGCGACGAGGTGTTAAAACACTTTGTCGCACTTTTTTTGCACTGTTTTATTGGATATTACAATTTTTTGGTTACCTTTGCACCGCTAAATGCCCCCTTGTTGAGGGTGGCGATAGTGGTAAGGCCCATTCGTCTATCGGTTAGGACGCAAGATTTTCATTCTTGAAAGAGGAGTTCGACTCTCCTATGGGCTACGACTTATGGTCGCAAGGCCATTTGACAGCGGTAAAGATTTTTTGGTGCCTACGTGGTGCCCGAGCCTGAGGCTCAAAGAGGTGCAGCGCCTGCCGGCAGAGAGGGTGGGCAAGAGATAGCAAACAGTAAAAGTAAAAAATAAAACAATTTAGAACTATGGCAAAACACAAGTCATCAAAGAAGAGAATTCGTCAGACCGCAACAAAGCGTGCGCACAACCGTCTTTATCATAAGACTGCTCGTAACGCTGTGAAGGCTTTGCGTAACACTACCGAGAAGGCAGCCGCTGTTGCAGCACTTCCCAAGGTATGCTCAATGCTCGATAAGTTGGTTAAGCACGGCATTATTCACAAGAATAAGGCTGCTAACTTGAAGAGTTCATTGGCTTTGCACGTAAATGCTTTGGCATAATTAGAGTTTAGGTCTAAACAATAAGAGCCTGTCTAACAATAAAAAAATGTTAGGCAGGTCTTTTTTTGTTTG
>CAZQMC010000087.1:0-7415 GCA_964594305.1 uncultured Alistipes sp.
TAACAAGCGTAACGATCCCGGAGAATGTTGAGTATTTAGGAGAGTATGCTTTTTCGTATTGTGAGAATTTAACAACTGTTTATTGTAGACCAACAATTCCGCCACGAGGAGGTGATAAGTTTATAGGCTGTCCTTCCAATTTAACTATCTATGTTCCCACCGAGTCGGTAGATGATTATAAAAATGCTGATGGTTGGAAAGAGTATGCAGACAAGATTGTTGATGGCGGGTTTTAGTAACCAAGTTTTAGGATTATAATATTTTTCAACAGAACACCCCTCTCGGTTTCCGAGAGGGGTGTTCGATTATCGCTTTATCCGAAATTACTTCGTCATAGCCTGCTGAACGGCAACGGCAACAGCAACGGTAGCACCTACCATCGGGTTGTTACCCATACCGAGGAAGCCCATCATCTCAACGTGTGCGGGAACTGATGAAGAACCTGCAAACTGTGCGTCAGAGTGCATACGGCCCAAAGTATCGGTCATACCGTAAGATGCGGGACCTGCGCCCATATTATCGGGGTGCAAAGTACGGCCGGTACCACCACCTGATGCAACAGAGAAGTACTTCTTGCCGGCCAAAACGCGCTCCTTCTTATATGTACCTGCTACGGGGTGCTGGAAGCGTGTGGGGTTGGTAGAGTTACCGGTGATAGATACATCAACGTCCTCCTTCCACATAACGGCAACGCCCTCGCGAACATCATCAACACCATAGCAGCGTACCTTCGCACGCAAACCATCAGAGTAAGCGGTCTCCTCGACAACAGCAACCTCACCTGTGTAGTAGTCGAACTGTGTCTGAACATAAGTAAAGCCGTTGATACGAGAGATAATCTTCGCAGCGTCCTTACCCAAACCGTTCAAGATAACACGCAAAGGATTCTTACGAACCTTGTTTGCCATCTCGGCAATCTTAATAGCGCCCTCGGCAGCAGCGAATGACTCGTGACCGGCCAAGAATGCGAAGCACTGTGTCTCCTCGCGAAGCAAACGAGCAGCCAGGTTACCGTGGCCGATACCTACCTTACGGTCGTCGGCAACAGAGCCGGCGATGCAGAATGCCTGCAAGCCCTCGCCGATAGCCTCGGCAGCGTCAGCAGCCGATGTGCAGCCCTTCTTGATTGCGATAGCGGCACCCACTACATAAGCCCACTTTGCATTCTCGAAACAGATGGGCTGTGTCTCCTCACACATCTTGTAAGGGTCGATACCCTTGGCGTCGCAGATAGCCTTTGCCTCGTCGATGCCGTTGATTCCATACTGTGCGAGCACCTCGTTGATGTGGTCGATTCGGCGCTCGTAACTCTCAAATAAATTTGCCATATCTTATTCTCTATTTTTTCGATTTAACAATGTGGATTACTCCTGACGGGGGTCGATATACTTAACAGCGTCCTTGAAGCGGCCATAAGAGCCCTTTGACTTCTCCAAAGCCTCTGCCGGAGCGATACCCTTCTTGATGAACTCCATCATCTTGCCAAGGTGTACGAACTCGTAGCCGATAACCTCGTCGTTAGCGTCCAACGCCATACGAGTACAATAACCCTCGGCCATTTCGAGGTAACGAGTACCCTTTGCCAAAGTACCGAACATAGTACCTACCTGTGAGCGAAGGCCCTTACCCAAGTCCTCCAACGAAGCACCGATAGTAAGACCACCCTCCGAGAACGCCGACTGTGTACGACCGTAAACAATCTGCTTGAACAACTCGCGCATAGCGGTATTGATAGCGTCGCATACGAGGTCGGTGTTCAATGCCTCCAAAATAGTCTTGCCGGGGAGAATCTCCGATGCCATAGCAGCCGAGTGAGTCATACCAGAGCAACCGATAGTCTCAACCAAAGCCTCCTGAATGATACCCTCCTTAACATTGAGAGTAAGTTTGCAGGCGCCCTGCTGGGGAGCACACCAGCCAATACCGTGTGTAAGGCCAGAAATGTCCTTAATCTCCTTTGCTACAACCCATTTTCCCTCCTGTGGGATAGGAGCCGATGCGTGATTGGCACCCTTTTTAACGCAGCACATCTGCTGCACTTCGTGTGAATAAATCATAATTTTAGAAGAGTTTATTTGTGTTACTGTAACAATTCTTTCTGCTTTCATACGACGTCCTCGCGGCATCGCACAAAACTCCAACGCAAAGATAATAATATTTTTCAGCAATAAAAATCTGCGAGCGGCAATTTGTTGATAAAATCAGAGAAAAATCACATTTATAATGTGAGGCTGCGTCCGTTGCAACCGCATATCCCGCTTATCGGCCGACAAGTGGATAAAAACAGTGGTGGCAACCTGCGCTGAAAGGCGTTTGGCATATAAGTTGCCGGTGAAGAGAAAAATCGATATGATGAATAAGATATTTACATTTCTCTTCCCTTATAAACCATACCCTGTGGCGGTGTCGGTTTTTCTGCTTTTACTGCGTTTGCTGTTCGGCGGACTTATTATGTGGCACGGAATAATCAAAATCATCAATTTCGATGCGTTGGCCACATCGTTTCCCGACCCGTTGGCTTTCGGGCATAAAACATCGCTGGTGCTGGCTATCTTTGCCGAGGCATTTTGTGGGTTGGCCTTTGTCGCGGGAGCGTTTTATCGATTAGCCCTTATCCCGCTAATTTTCACTATGGCGATGGCTCTGTTTGTGGTACACGGAGGCGACCCCTTCTCGCAAAAGGAGATGGCGTTTATCTTTTTGATGATGTTCCTTTCGCTATATGTGATGGGCGCGGGAGGCTTTTCGCTCGATGATGTGGTGGCACAACGCCTGCATCAGATAGACGAAGAGTCGTCGGCAGGGTAGTGTATGCCCAACTGTCGGCGTACCTCGTCCATAATCTCCAATGTGGCAATCGATGTGTCGTGGCTGTTGATTTTAGACTCCGTAGCACCCTGCTCTATGAGGTTGATGAACTCCTCTACCTCGTAGAAATATTCGTTGTGCGTATCGGCCTTTGATATCAACTCGCCCTCCGAGCGTTTCTCGTGGCCCGAAGCGGGTACTTGACGCGGGTAAAAACGCACCTCGACAGGTGTCTGTATGCGGTCGATGGTGATGTTGCCCTCCTCACCTTCAATCTCGGCAGGAAGCAACGAGTTGGCTATCTTGGAGTACAAAACGGTGGCGTTCATACCCTCATACTGCATATTCACAGCCCCTTGTCCATCGGCTCCACTTGCCAGAACGATGCCTTGTGCAGATATGCTCTGCGGGCGGCCGAACAATACGACCAGCGGATAAATCGTATAGGTGCCAATATCCATAATGGCACCATTCGACAACTCGGGACGAAAGGCGTTCAGTACTATGCCCTCTTTGAATTTGTCGTAACGCGAGGAGTATTGACAGAAACTCGCAAAGTAGCGTCGAGGCGCACCTATTCGGTGGATATTCTCGACGACGGCTCGGAAATTGGGGGAGAGGGTACTCTTCATAGCCTCCATAAGTACCACGCCTCTCTCTCGTGCCATCTGGCACATCTCTGTCGCTTCACGAGCATTAGATGCCAACGGTTTCTCGCATAGGATATGTTTGCCGTATTGCATACATATCTTGCTCTGTCGGCAGTGCATATAGTTTGGTGAGGCAATATAAACGGCATCAACTTTATCACTCTTGGCCATCTCCTCCAATGATGTAAAGACGTGGGGAATGTTATGCTTCGTAGCAAACTCCTCGCCACGCTCCTGCGTGCGGGAGCATACAGCCGACAGCACAAAGCGAGAGTCCTCCTTCGCGCCAGCGATAACCCAGTCGGTGATAAAGTTGGTGCCGACAACACCAAACCTGATTTGTGTCATAATAGGTTAAGTTTCACAATATTAGAATTCAACCTTCGGAGCCTCGGCCGCACTCTCGTCGGCCTCGTAGTATGGTTTCTGGTCGAAACCGAATATCATTGCGATTATGTTGGCTGGAAACTTACGAACCGAAACATTATAGGTCTGCGTAGCATCGTTAAACTCCTTGCGGGCTACGGTGATACGGTTCTCGGTGCCTTCCAGCTGCGCCTGCAACTCCAAAAAGTTCTGGTTGGCCTTCAACTCGGGATAATTCTCCGATACGGCAATCAAACGACCCAAAGCCGATGTTACTGCCGACTGTGCCTCTTGGAACTTGGCGATATTCTCGGGTGTGATGTCGTCTAATGCAACATTTACCGATGTGGCCTTGGCGCGAGCCTCTACAACGGCGTTGAGCGTATTCTGCTCGTGTGCGGCATAACCTTTTACAGTCGATACCAGATTGGGGATAAGGTCTGCACGGCGCTGATACTGTGTCTCGACATTCGACCAAGCACTCTTTACAGCCTCCTCTTGGGTAACCATATTGTTGTAGGTAGAACAAGAGGTCATTGAAAACAGGGCAACAATTGCCATCAAGATAATCTTCTTCATAGTGAAATGTTTTTTGAGTTATGTTGTTATGTTTTTCCTTCCTTTACTATTGGTCGTAGTGATAATGGTTGGTGATACTTTGAATTCTTTCTGCCTACCAGCGTGAGCCTGCGCCACCGCCGCCGAAACTGCCACCGCCCCAGCCGCCTCCGATGCTGCCGCCACCACTGCCGCCGAAGCCGCCACCAAAGCCTCCGCCTCCGATGAATGGCCCTCGGCCACTGCCGGTATAGGAACTGTCGCCTGTTTGCCTTTTTCGCTTTACCGATGCTCCACACTTCGAGCAGACAAATGTATCTTCGTAGGTGCAGATGCCTCGCTTGCGTCTGATGAGGTTGCTCTCTTGTTTTGTGAGGGCGAGTTTTTTACACTTGGGGCATTTGTGTTTTGACACATATACGGCAATTAACAGTATCAAGACTATAACAATACAAAATGATGTAAATCCGAATATTGCTATTGTATCGCCGGTTGTCCACTCCTCCATCTCCTCGATGGGCAAATCCCCATTTATCAGTACCTCGCGCACAGCCTCCACGCCGGCAACCATACCGTCGCTGTAATCACCCTCGCGGAAATGGGGTAGCATATACTCTGTTTGAATACGCTTGCAAATGGCATCAGGCAAGACTCCCTCGATACCATAACCCGTTAAAAAGCGTATCTCGCGCTCGGCCTCTACCAATAATATTCCCAAGCCCCTGTCGCTTTTGCTGCCAACGCCCCACGCCGAGAATAATTCGTAGGCAAAGTCAAAGACGCTACCGCCCTTGATGTCATCTATGGCGACAACGGCAACCTGTGCAAGGCCCTCTTCTCGCAGTGCATAACACATCGAGTCAATCCTTGCCACAGCCTCCTCCGATAGTATTCCGTCGGGATTTGAGGTGAAACAACAGCGATTCTCAATCTGCACATTGGGAACATCTTCTATCTTGTAACGCTTGGCCGATAGGTCGAGGCTTCCAAACACTATAAGCAGGGTTATTATGAACAGTTTTTTCATCTCACAAACCTATTTGTGTAATATACTAAAACTCCACGGCGCTAAATCTCGCTCGAAGATAAGAGGCAATTCCACAGGCTCTCCACTTATGGCATCGGTATAATCGCCGGCATATACTCCGGTGTTGAGATAGGCGTGTATGGTGTATGGCGAGAGGTTGAGGATTGCCACAACACGACTGCCATCACACTCCCTTACGAATGTCATTATGCAATCTTTGGCATTATTCTCTATCTCGATGATGCGACCACCGCGCTCGCCGGCTTGTAGTGCCTTCTGCGAGTGTTTTAGTGCTATTAGTCTGCGATAGAACTCGGTGTGGTCGTTTGCCTCATAGCAAGGAATGGTGTCTTTGTCAAAAAATGCGAAAGAGTGGTCATATCCAATCTCTTGGCCTGTATAGATGAGCGGCATCGAACCCTCCCACAGGAAAGTAAGTGCCGTCATTACACGCAAAGCCTCGCCAAAACGCGAGAACTCGCTGCCACTCCACGAATTTTCGTCGTGATTCGAAGTGAACATCATTCTCATCGCCGAAGCGGGGTATTTCTCACGGTCGGCATATAATGTGTTGCGTAGGTTCCAAACCTTACGCTCACCTTTGGCGATGTCACACATCGTGTGGTGAATCTCCCACGCATAACTCATATCGAATGCGCGGTCGAAAAGATTTAACTCTTCGGCCTCGGCCAACATAAATACATCGGGCTTAATGGCGTGCAGTACGGCCGCAGCCTCCTGCCAGAATTCAATCGGCACCAGCATCGCCATATCGCATCGAAATCCGTCGATATTATGCTTCTCAATCCAGAATCGCATAGCCTCAATCTGCCCACGCCATACATCGTGATTGGCATAATTTAGTTTGGCGGTGTCGGTCCAGTCCCAGGGAACTTTTGCTTGCCCGTCGGCATCTCGCTCATACCAGTCGGCCGGCTTGGTATGTAACCAACGAGCATCGCGAGCCGTATGATTGGCCACCCAATCCAACAATATCTTCATTCCGAGTGAGTGGGCTTTCTCGACAAAGGCGTCAAAATCCTCCATCGTTCCAAACTCCGGATTTATGGCGCAGTAGTCGGCAATGGAGTAGTATGAGCCGAGAGAGCCTTTGCGATTCTCCTTGCCAATGGGGTAGATGGGCATTAACCAAATAGCGTCGATGCCAAGTTGGCGCAAAAACTCCAACTTGTCGGCGGCGGCAGTAATCGTACCCTCCGTGGTTAGTTGCCGTATGTTCATCTCATATAATACGGCATCGTACGACCATTGGGGGTGTATAGGTGTTTTATCTTGATTCATAACTTGTATATACTCATTCGTTGAACAAAGATAAGAAAAAAAATATAAAGATATCTTTTTTGTCCATTTTTGACTATACCTTATATTATATAGTAAAAACGGACCATACGCTAAAAGGCTGTGAGAGTATTTCGTTTGTGGGAGTGTTATTTTTCGAAAATCGTAATGTGCTATAATCCAGCCGGATATGTGCAGAGTTGAAAAAATAAAATAAAAAAGTTGTTGAAATGTTTGCACTTTTCGATTATTTGCCCTTACTTTGCACCCGCTTTGATGAGGAAATACCTCGCACAAAGCAGGGTTCTTGAAAAGTTTTTCAAAATTTTTCAAAAATAATTTGGAAGTTTGAAAAATACCATTTACCTTTGCACCCGCTTTGATAAGGAAATGCTCCTTATGAAATGGCAAAAAGGTTCTTGGAAAAATTTTTCAAAAAAATATTCCAAAAAGTTTGGAGGTTTGAAAAATTCGATTTACCTTTGCACCACTTTCCGCCCCAAAAAAGCGGGTGGTCAAAAACAAGAGAGTTCTAAGTAAAATTAGGATAAAGTTCTTTGAAGATATTGAGCAGCTAAGTAAGTTTTTCCTCTCTCGCAAGAGAGAGATTTCAAACAATACCTTTGAGATTAGAGCTAAGATTTATATTCAAAATTTTTTACAATGGAGAGTTTGATCCTGGCTCAGGATGAACGCTAGCGGCAGGC
>CAZQMC010000088.1:0-6951 GCA_964594305.1 uncultured Alistipes sp.
CGATCCCATGCAGGGCCTTCGTGCCGTTGGGATAGGTGAAATCGACCCCGCGGAGGCAGAACGTACCTTGAATCTGTTGCGGACGATGCTCACCCGACTTCTCTCGCTCCCCGTCCGCCTCCAAAATATCGAAGAAACCCTCGGCATAGATCAGCGCATCGTTCATCTGGTCGAAGATGCGTTGCAACTGCGTAATGGGGGCGGTGACATTCGCAAAGAGCATCACATGATACATGATCTTACCGATCGTCATACCCGGGTAGTCGATCAGCACGAGGTAGGCCGTCAGGATGATGATCAGCACCGTACCCGTCTGGCGCACAAAGCTTTTCAGACCGTCGAAGTAGAACGAGGTCTTGCGCACCTGCATCTGATTATCCGAGAAATTGCTCTGCAACTGCCACTGCTTGTCGCTCTCGATCTCCTCGCGGTTGAAGGATTTGATGACGTTGATACTCTCGATGATGTTCATCACCCCGTGGCTCTTCTGCTCACGCAGCGAACGCATATTGCGTCGCCACCCTTGCAGACGACGCGCCTGCCGAATCGTGATCCAGATGTAGATCGGGACGATGAAGAGCGCCGTAAGACCCACATAGAGGTTGGCAGCAAACATCAGCACGAGAGCCAGGATGGCACTCATGAAGAGGGGCAAAAGGTCGATAAAGAAGTTCTGCACCGTCGATGAAAGGCTGCTCACACCCTGGTCGATGCGCGTTTGGAGTTTACCCGTTTCGTTACCCGTAGCCGTAAAGAAGGCCATGCGGTAGCGCAACATGTGGTCGATGACCGCTTGCGAGAGATCCTTCGAGACGTTGATGCGCATCTTCTCGCCAAAGTAGTTCTGCGCGAAGGTAATACCAGCCGACAGCAACTCCTTGCCCAGCAGGACAATCGAGATGATGGTCAGAATATGAGCCGCGACGCTCCACGCCACGCTCCCCTTGATTACCAGGTCGTTGATGGCATCGACCGTCTTGTCGAGCACCACGGCATTGATCTGGGCGATGAACGACCCGACAAGGGTCAAAATCAGCGTCAGTACCACCAACTTACGGTAGGGGCGCACATAGGGACTGATTTTACGAAAAAGGGTCAGTAGGTTCATCTGTTGCGGTTCTCGTAGCGCTAAAAAAGTTCGCCGAACTTGGTTTCGGGTGTAAAGCCTAAGTGCTTGTAGGCCAACTCGGTCACCTCACGGCCACGGGGCGTGCGCTTCAGGAAGCCCTCCTTGATGAGGAACGGTTCATAGACCTCCTCGATCGTACCCGAATCCTCACCGACAGCCGTGGCGATCGTATTGAGTCCCACGGGGCCGCCCTTGAACTTCTGGATGATGGTCTGCAAAATCTTGTTGTCCATCTGATCCAAACCGCGCGCGTCGATATTCAGGGCCGAAAGCGCAAACTTCGTAATTTTCAGTTCGATGCGACCCTCGCCCTTAACCATCGCAAAATCTCTTACGCGGCGCAACAGTGCGTTGGCAATACGCGGCGTACCACGCGAACGCATGGCAATTTCAAGCGCTCCCTCGTCGTCGATTTCGATGTCGAGGATGCGTGCCGAGCGCTTCACGATACCGGCCAGGACGGGCGTATCGTAGTACTCGAGGTGGCAGTTGATACCGAAACGGGCACGAAGCGGCGAGGTCAAAAGGCCGCTGCGCGTCGTAGCACCGATGAGCGTAAAGGGAGCCAGCTCGATCTGAATCGAACGAGCCGAAGGGCCTTTGTCGAGGACAATATCAATCTTGTAATCCTCCATAGCCGAGTAGAGATACTCCTCGACGATGGGACTCAGGCGATGTATCTCGTCGATAAAGAGTATATCGCCCGCTTCGAGGTTGGTCAATAGTCCGGCCAAGTCACCCGGTTTATCCAGCACAGGGCCCGATGTGACTCTCAATTGTGCGCCCATCTCGTGGGCGATGATATTTGCCAATGTGGTCTTGCCGAGTCCCGGAGGGCCGTGCAACAAGACGTGGTCGAGAGAGTCGCCACGCATAAGTGCCGCCTTGATAAAGACTTTGAGGTTATCGACAATCTTGTCTTGACCTGCAAAGGCTGAAAGTTCTTGCGGGCGGATACGGTTTTCAAACTCCGAATCACTCTCGATATTTCTCATATTTCTATCTACTGCCATAGTATTGTTGGGATATTATCCGAAACACAAAGATAGGCAATAAATCATAAATCGAGAAAAATATAGGCGATAAAAATCTCTATTTCTCTTGTCGTGACCGATAGTCGGCGGGTGCTGCTGCCCGAAAATGGTGAGGGTATGACGTAAAATAGTAGCGATAACGCCTAAAAATCGTAAAAAAAAGAGTTTTTATGCGATGTTTTCAAATAAAAACACTATCTTTGATAGATTTATATTGGATTTGTGTGGAGTATGAAATATTGGGAAGAATATTGATTGGCCGAGAGTGCGACAGAGGTTCGGTCGAGACAAATAAAAAAGGGCCGTAAAGCCCTGTGTAGCCTCGAAAGGAATCGAACCTTCATCGTAAGAACCGGAATCTTATATTCTATCCATTGAACTACGAGGCCTCGGCGCAAAGATACAAAAAAAAATTATATGGCAAATTTTGACGGTTGTTGGCTGCGATTGGAACGTGTAATCACGTGGGCAAAGATGAGTATCAATTTCTTTGCCTACCATATCGGGTTGTCGCGTCCTGACGTAATTTACCGTATAAAAGCGGGCCGAATGGGTATATCCCAAGCCCTTGCGCGTCGTGTCGTCGATAAGTTCCCCGAGGTGAGCCTCGGCTGGCTGCTGTCGGGAGAGGGTAGTATGCTGGGCCACGGCGAGGGTGTCGGTATGATACCATATTTCGACGGCAATATAGCCGACGCCATACGCCTTTTTTCGGATAATGCCACGCCGCAGAGTTATCTGCATCTGCCTATGGTGGGCGAGTGTGATTGTGCTGTGCGTTGTTACGACGAGGCTATGGCCGACGAGATTACTCAGGGCGTTACCATATTTTTGAAAAAAACAGACATAAATACCATTGTTCCGGGTGGAATATACCTGATTGTTTGCAGTAATTTCATACTTTTGCGTAGGGTTCGTATCGAGACCGGAACCGACGGTCGGGTGCTGGTGTTGGAGGCGACCAACAAGAGTTTTGATGTGCTTACCATCTCGCCGGCTGATGTCGTGCAACTGTTTAAGTTGGAGGCTGCATTGCGGCTGTATTAGTTTTTGAAGATGTTTTTTGTGAGGAGATGGTTTTTGCAAACGCAAGAATTCTCCGCAGGAGGAAGAGATATTTGTTGGAAAAAGATATTTGTAGAAAATATATTTGTTGTACCATATAAAAGTTTGTGACTATGACTATAAAAACAAAGGAAAATGCATCGTTGATAATGGCTTTTGTGGCGGCTTTGATAGTTGCCGGAGTGATGTTGGCTTGTGATGTAATTTGGTGGATTGTGTTGAGCGTCTCTATCGCTGTATTTGTAATTATGGCGGTCTTCTCGCTCTTTATGATGAAGTCGTATGTGGCATATAAACTGAAACCCATCTACTCGATGGTGCTCTCGCGTGATGTTCATACCACCGAGATTGTCGATGAGATGAAGGACAAGCACGTCGAGAATATCTCGGACGAATTGACTGCGTGGGCCGACGATAACGACAAGGAGATAGCACGCCTGAAACAGAGCGAGGCCTTCCGTAAGCAATATCTTGGAAATGTGGCTCACGAGTTGAAAACCCCGATATTTAATATTCAGGGCTATATCTCTACACTGCTCGACGGCGGTCTGGAAGATGAGTTGATTAACCGCAAATATTTGGAGCGTGCCGAGAAGAGTATCGACAGATTGATAAACATCGTCAATGATTTGGATACCATCTCGAAGTTGGAGAACGATATGAACCGCTTGAAAATGGAGCGTTTCGATATAGTGGCTCTTGCGAAGGAGATAGCCGAGCAGTTGGAGATGGAGGCTGCCAAGCGTAATGTGACCATCTCGGTCAAGGGTGCCGATTCTCTGCCCTCGTCATTCTGGGTTTTGGCCGATAAGCATTTTGTCGGTCAGGTGTTGGTGAATCTTATCATCAACTCTATCAACTATGGCAAGGAGGGCGGCTCTACCCGTATCAAGTTCCGCGATATGTTGGATAAGATTTTGGTCGAGGTCGAGGATACCGGCGTAGGTATCGCTAAGGAGGAGTTGCCTCGTATTTTTGAGCGTTTCTACCGTGTCGATAAGGGCCGCTCTCGCGAGCAGGGTGGTACAGGCTTGGGCCTTGCTATCGTGAAGCATATCGTTGAGGCTCACGGCGAGCGTGTCAACGTAAGGAGTGAGTTGGGCGTGGGTACAACCTTCGCGTTCCCGCTGAAAAAGTGCGAGTCACCCGTTAAGTAATCGGGTCGGCCGTAAAGTAATGTAGTTGATTTTTTTCGAGGATATAGATGTTGAACGATTTTTTATGCGTTGTCTGGGATAGCAATCCGGTGATGTTCTCTGTCGGAGGGTTTGAGTTGCGTTATTATGGCCTTGCGTGGGCCTTGACACTGCTCTTTGGCGAGCGTTTCTTCTCGGCCTTTGCCAAGAGAGAGGGCTTCGGCCCGCAAATCGTCGAGACGGGATTTTTGTGGATTGCTCTGGGTGCGGTGCTGGGTGCCCGCATAGGTCACTGCCTGTTTTATGATTTTTCGTACTATATTGTCCGTCCGTGGGAGATTATCACAGGCATACGTGACGGTGGTATGGCTTCGCACGGCTCGGCTTTGGGTATGTTGCTCGGTATGTGGATTACCTCGCGCAAGTATAAGATGCCTTACGTCTGGTGGCTGGACCGTATAATGATTCCCGTATCGATAGGCGGTGCTATGGTGCGTGTGGCCAACCTTATCAACTCCGAGATTGTGGGTGCTGTGACCGATGTGCCTTGGGGCTTTAAGTTTGTGCGAAATTTCCCCAATATGCCGTTGGAGTCTGTGCCGGTACAACACCCTGCACAACTCTATGAGGCGTTGTGTTATCTGGTGACTTTCGGTGTGTTGATGTGGCTCTATTATGGCAAGGATATGGGCCGTCGTAAGGCCGGTGTAATGTTCGGTATCGGCTTGGTCGGCATCTTCCTCACACGCTTCTTCATCGAGTTCTTCAAGGTCAACCAGGAGGCCTTCGAGGAGGGTATGCTGCTGAATATGGGCCAGACGTTGAGTATTCCGTTTATCGTTATGGCTGCGTGGGTATTGTGGCGAGCCGTCAAGGGCGGTTTTGTCGTAGGCTATCCCGACCGATACAGCAAACCTGTCGAGGAGAAGGGTAAAAACAGTGCAAAACGCAAGTAATTATGGTTGGAGAGGTTAATAAGATTATCTACAATATGCTCATCAGTGGCAAGGGTGTCTTCTTGCCCGAGGTGGGTACGCTCTTTATCGAGCGACAGGGCGCACGTCGGATTGCCAAAAATAAGTTGTTGAGCCCCCGTAATATTGTCAGTTTTGCGTCGCAGGCGCAGGCATCGTCGCTCGTCGATGAGATTGTGAGTGTGGCAGGTTGCGAAGTGTCGCAGGCGCAGGATATCTATGAGCGTTGGTTGCAAAAGACTCGTGAAGGAGAGATTGTGACCATCGAGGGTATAGGCGTGCTTAACCGCAAGAGTTTCTCGGTTGAGTCGGCGTTTGCTTCGGCCATAAACCCCAAGGGCGTCAAGACTCTTGTTGTGCGTCGTCGCTCCAATACTTGGCTCTATGTGCTGTGCGCAGTGTGCGTGGCTGTTGCGCTGGGTATCTTCGCTTACATTATGTGGGGCGATAAGTTGAAAGAGTCTGCAAAATGTGTGACTACCGAGCAGACGGTAGAGGCGTCGGCCGATGGTGCTGTTGTAGCCGATTCGGTGGCTGTGTCAGACGGCGTTGTGTCAGATGTGACTGCACAAGAGAGTGCTGTTGCGACAGATGTAATAGCAACTACTTCAACTGCAACTACCGTTGAGGTGGCGAAGCCTTCGAATGAAGATTTTGCCTACTATGTCGTTATGGGAGTCTTCTCTTCGGAGCAGAATGCCGAGCGTGCTGTGGCGCAAGCCAAGAGCCGACTGCCCGAGGCGAGGTGTGCCGTTTTGCCGTTCAAGGGTGATAAGTTTATGGTTACGGTTTATGGTAGCGATAACTTGGCCGAATGTAACGATTTTGTAAAGCGTAGTCGCGCGGTGTTTAGCGATTTGTGGGTATATAATAAAAGGTAATGCGTTTAGCCGAAGGCATAGGTCGCTTTATCGACCTCTTCTATATTAAGCCATTTTCGCACATCTTCTCTCCCCGTATCTTCCGCTATGCGGTGTGCGGTGGAGCAAATATGGTGCTGGACTTGGTGTGGTATTTCCTTATTTACCACTATGTCGTTGCCGAGCGATTTATCGATTTGGGATTTGTCGTCGTGTCGCCGCACGTGGCATCGCTCGTTGTGGTCTTCCCGATAACCTTTTTGACAGGCTTTTGGCTCAACCGCAATGTCGTGTTCGGTGTGACACAATTCTCACGCGGTGGGCAACTGTTGCGTTATGCGCTGTCGGTGTGTGGCTCTATTCTGGTGAATTATCTCTGTATAAAACTCTTTGTCGAGGTGTGCCATATCTGGCCTACACCGGCCAAGGCCCTGACTACTCTGGTGAGCGTTATGTATAGTTATATGGCCAGCCGCTATTTTGCCTTCGGTGATAGGAGATAATTGAAATGATAACACTATATAATTGCTCGGCAAGGTGTGCCGGGCAATTGTTTTTTTTCTCCACGACGAATAGCCGTTTTGTATTCAACGAATTGTTGTTTGCCCATAAAAAATAACCGTTTGTACTTTGAGGCAGTTTTGTGCGATAAAAAAGTATTGTCACAAGGCCCGATATGCGTATATTTGCACTCTCGCCATTCCTGACTTTATCATTGCGTCACCCAAATCAGAGATTTAGCCAATCATCGGT
>CAZQMC010000089.1:0-6888 GCA_964594305.1 uncultured Alistipes sp.
TAACTTTTTATTATATACAAAAACCTGTCTAACAAAATACTTGTTAGACAGGCTCGTTTTGTTGCGTGGGGCTATATTAAATTAAGGTACGATTAAAACCAAGTATTTATACCCAATAGGGCTAATATTATGAGCAGATAACGCAGTGCCTTGCCGACAAACATCGTGGCTGTCGTGAGCCATAGATTTGAGCGCATAAGGCCGAGCAGAACAATGATGGCCTCGCCTACCCACGGCAGAACACCGAAAAAGCCCATATAAGCACCATACCGTCGGACAAAGTGCGATACCTTATCCAACTTCGCCTTATCGACTTTCAGCCAACGCTCAATCCATTCGGGATTGCCGAGCCACCCCAGCCAATAGCATACCAAACCGCCCAAAGTGTTACCCACGGAGGCCGCCAATAAGCATATCCACGGGTCGGCACCCATCTGTACCAAAACGGTGAGTACTACCTCCGAACTGAAAGGTAGTATGCTTCCCGCAGCAAAGGCCGCAATGAACAGACCTATGTATCCCCAATCGACGAGGAATTGCGAAATTGCCTCCATATTGTTGAAAAACTATGCAAAAATAGTAATATTTTGGCCATTTGCCTATCCTTTTTTTAGTATATTTGCAACCGTTACCTCGTTTTGTGCAAAAAGAAAAGAGCGCAGAATGTTTGCGCAGAGGTGATGCAGTGTTTTTTTGCATCGTAAATAGATGCCGAAAGGAGTTGGCTATGAGAAGATTATTTTTACTTTTTTTACTTTCGATGTTCAGTCTGACGGCTGTGGCGCAGGTCACAACCTCTACCTTGCGTGGTGTGGTGCATAATACCTCCGGTGAGGAGTTGGCGGGTGCTGTGCTGACGCTGAAACACCCCAAGACGGGTGTCGCTTACTATGCCGTCGCTGATAGCGAGGGCCGCTTTGCCATTCACGGAGTGCGTGCCGGTGAGGGTTATCTCCTGACGGCTGAATTCTTGGGCCATAATACGGCTCGATATGAGAATATAACGCTCCATTTGGGCGAGAATGCTCGTCGGCAGATTGTCTTGCAGGAGAGTGCTACCGAGGTGGCTGCTGTGGTTGTCGAGGCCGAGCCGATGACCGGTGGCGGAATGACAAATAGTTTTAGTGAGGGCGTGATAGATAATATCCCCACAGTGTCGCGTTCTCTGTATGATGTGGTACGCCTCACGCCGCAGGCTTTGGAGACAAAGACGGGCGGTATGTCGTATGGCGGTGTTGCCAATCGCTATAATGCTTTTCGTGTGAATGGTGTGGCCAATAACGATATGTATGGCCTCTCGTCGTCGGGTACAAATGGCGGTTTGTCGAATGCTAACCCCGTATCGCTCGATGCGATTTCGCAGATAGAGGTCTCGGTGGCACCCTTCGATGTGCGTATGAGCGGCTTTTGCGGTGGCGAGATAAATGCCATAACAAAGTCGGGAACAAACGAGATAGCAGGTAGTGCCTATACCTATTATAATAATCAGGATTTTTATGGCACAACGCCCGGTCGCGATGTGGAGCATCGTGAGAAGTTGGAGCAGCAGACGACACAGATTTACGGCTTTACGCTGGGTGGCCCTGTGGTAAAAGATAAATTGTTTTTCTTCATCAGTGGCGAGTATAATCGCGAGGTGTCGCCTTCGTCGTTTTACGAGGGTTTTGCATCTTCGAGGCTCGATAGCGAGGAGTTAAGCCGCATCTCGGAGCGTTATTCTTCGCTCACGGGATATGCCGGAGGTGGCGTGGGTCGTCGTGATGTGGAGCAGCGTGCGGTGTCGGTTTTGGCGTCGCTCGATTGGCATATCAATTCGAATAATCACTTGGCGGTAAGTTATAGCCTGCTCGATGCGCGTGCCGAGGAGTATGGTAATTCGCTCACCTCATTTACCTTCCGTGGCTCGGGTTATGCCAATTACAGTCGGGCGCATCACTTGACGGCAACCCTGCACTCACGCCTGTCGGAGCGAGTGCATAACTCTCTGCGTGTGGGCTTCTCGAAGGTTGGCGATGGTCGTGAGCCTGATGTCGAGGGTCATCTGCCGAGCGTGATAGTGAAGAATACGGGTGTCGATGGTCATGTGACGGTAAATATCGGTAATAATCGTTATGCCGGAGTGAATTCTCTGTCGCAGAATATCCTGACCTTGACCGACGATGTGGTGTGGGAAAATCACGCTCACTCGCTCACATTCGGTATGCATCACGAATTTTATAACATACATAACTGCTATCTGGCCAATGCTTATGGTACCTATACCTATAATTCGGTAGAGGATTTCGAGCAGGACAGGGCGGCAATGTATGAATATAACTATACCGACCCCGATGTTACGGGTACAACAACTTGGGGCCCTCGTTTTCGTGCCGCCGAACTCAATTTGTATGCGCAGGATAATTGGGATTTGGGCCGAGGCCTGTCGCTTACCTATGGCGTGCGTGCTACCCTGCCGCTCATATTCAACACCCCTACGGCCAACGAGGAGTTTAATGCGGGCGAGATTGCCAAGCGTTATGGCGTGCGCATAGGCGATGTGCCGAAGAGTCATATACTGCTCTCGCCTCGTGTGGGCTTGACGTGGCATCGATATTATGATGTCGGCAGATTGACTTTGGAGGGCGGTGCAGGTATATTCACCGGCCAAGTGCCCTTTGTCTGGGTGGTGAATAACTACTCGAATACGGGTGTCGAGCAGAAAGGTTTGCGCCTGACGGGTGCTGATGCCGATGCTGTGGATTTCACACCTATACCCCAACCCACTACCCTGCCGAATACAAGTTTTATGCTCAATGCTATGGACGGCGATTTTCGCTATCCGCAGAATTTTAAGGCGAGTGTGACGGGCGAAATGGAGTGGAATAATGGCTGGTCGTTGCGTGCCGAGGCTCTCTATACCAAAGTCTTGCGTAATGTGCGTTTCCGTAATTTGGCTGTCGAGCGTACCGGCGAGAAGATTTATTCGGTGCCTGCTGTCGGTGGCGATGCGGCTGCGGGAGCATACCCTATGTTTGAGCGTACGACGAGCGATTACTCGGCCATATATTATATGGAGAATACCTCGAAGGGCTACTCTTATTCGTTCTCGGGAACGGTGTCGAAGGTCTTTCCGTTTGGTCTCTCTATGGCGGCTTCGTATGCCTATTCGAGGGCTTATTCGGTGTGTGATGTGCCATCGACCTCCTCTTCGACCAATTGGTCGCGAGGCTATGCTGTGGATTTGAATGACGAGGTGCTGGGTATTTCGGCCTACGATGTGCCGCATAAACTGACTGTTGCTACCACCTATCGTAAGCGTTACGCCCGATTGTTCGAGGTGGCGGCGTCGCTTATTTATCAGTTGCGCTCGGGCCAGCGATATTCGTTGTGCGTGGGTGAGACGGTCGATTTCAATGGTGACGGTATCTATGGCTCGTCACTGATGTATATCCCCACCGATGAGGAGTTGGAGCGTATGCTCTTTGCCGATGATAAGTCGGCCGATAAGTGGCGGGAGTTTATCGTGGGTGACGACTACCTGCGTGAGCATCGAGGTCAGTTCGCCGAGCGAAATGCGATGCAGACACCTATGGAGCATCGCCTGGACTTGCATCTGGCGCATAGTTTCTATTTCGGGTCAAAGACCGCGCGTCGCGTGGAGTTGTCGCTCGATGTGATGAATTTGGGTAATCTTATCTGTCGCCATTGGGGCAGTTACTACAATATGTCGGGTTGGCGTCAGCAGCCCGTCAAGGTTGTCCGAGTTGATGAAGGACAGCCTGTCTATCAGTTTACCTCGGCCGATATTTTGCCGTCGGATTTACCCTCGCGTTGGAATATGCAGTTGGGCGTTAGGGTTGTTTTTTAACGGCACGAAAAAAGAGTGAAAAAGTTTGGTAAAAAAGGTGCTGAAAATAGGAATATTTGAAAAATATTCGTATCTTTGCCCAAACAATGAGATATATGAAACATCAGGTGCATAACACCCCGCAAAACGAATATTCGAGCGTATTGCAGTCGGCCGAGTGTCGAAAGGGTAAGTTATCCTCTTGTTTTGATGTTTTCTCTACTCAATATTCTGTTACTGTTTTTTATTGTTGATATATTGGCGGCTATTTTAGTCGCCTTTTTTGTGTAGATATGGAGGGTGCAAGAGTAATACTTAAAGGCGGAACAGTCGTGCGTTATGGCCGATGGGAGCGTGCCGATGTGGTTGTTCGTGGCGCAGTTATAGAGCAGATAGCGGCCGATGTGGAGCCTATGTCCGGCGATACCGTTATCGATTGCGAGGAGCGTATCGTGGTGGCAGGCTTGGTCGATTTGCACGTTCATCTGCGCGAGCCGGGTTTTGCGGCCAAAGAGACTATCGCTTCGGGGACTATGGCGGCGGCTCACGGCGGTTTTACGACTGTTTGTTCGATGCCTAACCTCTCACCCGCACCCGATACGGTCGAAAATCTAAAATTTCAACAAGATATCATCGAGCGAGATGCAGTGGTTAAGGTACTGCCCTACGCTACCATCACTCGTGAACGTTATGGCCGAGAGTTGGTCGATTTTGAGGCGTTGGCACCTGCCGTTGCAGGTTTTTCGGACGATGGTAGCGGCGTGCAGAGCGAAGATGTGATGCGTGCGGCTATGGCCGAGGCGGCAAAGCGTGGTGCTATTATCGCCGCCCACTGTGAGGTGAATGACCTGCTGCGAGGTGGTTATATCCACGATGGCGAGTATGCTCGTCAAAATGGCCATTGCGGTATCTGCTCGGAGAGTGAGTGGGCGCAGATTGAGCGTGATATAGCGTTGGCGCGTGAGGCGGATTGCCGTTATCACGTGTGCCATATCTCGACCAAGGAGAGCGTTGCACTTATTCGCGAGGCGAAGCGCGAGGGTGTGAAGATTACCTGCGAGACAGGCCCTCACTACCTTACTATGTGCGATATGGATTTGCAGGAAGATGGTCGTTTTAAGATGAATCCTCCTATTCGCTCGGCCGAGGATAGAGCGGCCTTGATTTGCGGTCTGCAAGATGGTACGATAGATGTTGTGGCTACCGACCACGCACCCCATACCGCCGAGGAGAAGTCACGAGGCTTGAAGTTGAGTGCTATGGGCGTTGTGGGCCTCGAAACATCGTTTGCGGTTGTCTATACCCATCTGGTGCGCAAAGGCGTTATCTCGCTTGAAAAGGCTGTCGATGTGATGAGTGAAGCACCTCGACGCATATTTGGTTTGGGAGGCGGTCTTGCGGAGGGCGAAGCGGCCGATGTGGCTGTGTTTGACCTCGGTGCGGAGTGGACGGTCGAGCCCGAAAAGTTCCTGTCGATGGGCCACGCAACACCCTTCGAGGGTTGGCATCTGTGGGGCGAATGTTGCCTGACGATGGTCGATGGCCGCATAGTGTATGAGAGAAAAAATTAGTATAAATCAATATTTGACAATGAAACCATTTACAAAAAAATTAGTCCTTGAAAACGGCCGCGAGTTCTACGGCTACGGCTATGGCGCCTATGTGGAGCGTGTTGGCGAGATTGTTTTCAATACCTCGGTGGTGGGCTATCAGGAGATTATCTCGGACCCGTCGTGTCTGGGACAAATCGTGGTTATGGCCTACCCGTTGATTGGTAATTATGGCATTACCGACGAGGATTTCGAGTCGAAGCAACCTCTGGTTAGCGGTATGGTTGTGCGTGAGTGCAACGAGAACCCCAGCAACTTCCGTTATACCAAGACCTTCTCGGAGACGCTCGATGAGCAAGGCATACCTTGCATTGCGGGTGTCGATACACGAATGATTGTGCGTATAATTCGCGAGGAGGGCTCACAGCGTGCCGCTATCGTATCGGCCGATATGCCAACGCAGGAGGCTTTGGAGTTGATTAAGGCTGCCCCACTGCCCGAGAAACAGGTTGAGCAGGTGAGCAGCCGTAAGCGTTGGTTCTCGCGTACGCCCAACCACAAATACGACATCGTGGCGGTAGATTGCGGTATAAAGCATAGCATCATCAACCATTTCAACTCACGCGGTTGCAATGTGACGGTTGTGCCGTTTGATGCTACGTTGGAGGATATTATGGCCTTCAATCCCGATGGTATCTTTATCTCGAATGGCCCGGGTAACCCTGCGGAGTTGCCACAGATTGTGGAACTCATCAAGTCGGTAAAGGGCAAGGTGCCTATGTTCGGTATTTCGCTCGGTATGCAACTCATTGCCCTTGCTTATGGTGCCGAGGTCAAGAAGATGAAGTGCGGTCATCACGGCGGCGCGGCGGTGAAGGATTTGACTACGGGCAGAATCGATATGACGGCGCAGAATCATAGTTACGAGGTGGTGGCCGAGTCACTCGACGGTACTGCGTTGAGCCTTACCCACGTAAATATCCCTGATGGTTCGGTTGAGGGTGTCGAGTGCGTTGCCGACAAGGTGTATGGCGTGCAGTTCCACCCCGAGAGTGCTCCGGGCCCGCAGGATAGCGTATATCTTTTCGATAAATTCATTAAACTGATGGAGGAGAAACAAAATGCCTAAAAGAACAGATATAAAGAAGGTTATGGTAATCGGCTCTGGCCCGATTGTCATTGGTCAGGCTGCCGAGTTTGACTATGCAGGTACGCAGGCGTGTCTGGCATTGAAGGAGGAGGGTTACGAGGTTATTCTTGTGAATTCCAACCCCGCAACGATTATGACCGACACCAACATCGCCGACAAGGTCTATATGGAACCTTTGACGCTGGAGTATGTCGCTAAGATTGTACGCTACGAGCGCCCCGACGCCATTGTTCCGGGCTTGGGAGGTCAGA
Source organism: uncultured Alistipes sp. (assembly GCA_964594305.1). Lineage (GTDB taxonomy): Bacteria > Bacteroidota > Bacteroidia > Bacteroidales > Rikenellaceae > Alistipes. The sequence goes on from CAZQMC010000089.1 coordinate 6,778, forward strand.
CAGGCTTGAACCTGGCTGTGCAGCTGGCAAAGAAGGGTGTCCTGGAGGAGTGCCATGTCGAGATTCTGGGTACTTCGTTCGAAAGTATCGAGCAGGCCGAGGATAGAGAGC
>CAZQMC010000090.1:0-6345 GCA_964594305.1 uncultured Alistipes sp.
CGGCAAACTTACCACGACCACCGGTCTGCTTCTTGAAGACCTCACGGTGCTGAACAGTCTGAGTAAGTGCCTCCTTGTAGTTAACCTGGGGAGCACCCTGGTTAATCTCTACACCGAACTCGCGACGCAAACGGTCAACGATGATATCGAGGTGCAACTCACCCATACCGCTGATGATAGTCTGACCAGACTCCTCGTCGGTACGAACTGTAAAGGTAGGATCCTCCTCGGCCAACTTCGCAAGTGCGATACCCAACTTATCCAAATCCTTCTGTGTCTTGGGCTCAACAGCCAAACCGATAACCGGCTCGGGGAATGTCATCTGCTCCAATACCAAAGGTGCGTTCTCGGCTGTCAAAGTATCACCTGTACGAATCTCCTTGAAACCTACTGCTGCGCAGATATCACCTGCCTCAACGCGCTCCAAAGGATTCTGCTTGTTGGCGTGCATCTGGTAGATACGGCTGATACGCTCACGCTTACCGCTACGAGCATTCAATACGTAAGAACCTGCGTCCAAAGTACCAGAATAAACACGTACGAAAGCCAAACGACCTACGAAGGGGTCGGTAGCAATCTTGAAGGCCAAACCACAGAATGGCTCATTAACATCGGCCTTACGAGTCTCCATCTCCTCTGTCTTGGGGTTGGTACCCTCAACTGCGGGAACGTCCAGCGGCGAAGGAAGGAATGCCATAATGCAGTCCAACAACTTCTGAACACCCTTGTTGTGGAATGAAGAACCACACAACATGGGAACCAAAGACATATTCATTGTTGCAGTACGAATTGCTGCAATCAACTCCTCGGGAGTGATTGAATCGGGGTCCTCGAAGAACTTCTCCATCAAGGCGTCGTCGGTTGCGGCAACCTCCTCGATGAGTTTTGCACGCCACTCGGCAGCCTCTGCCTTCATATTCTCGGGGATATCCTTCAACTCGAAGTTATCACGAACGGTCTTGTCGTCGTAGTAGTAGATAGCCCTATTATATATAAGGTCTACCAAACCCTCGAATTTATCCTCAACACCGATAGGCAATACAACGGGCAGAGCCGTAGCACCGAAGTGCTCCTTAATCTGCGCACATACTGCCAAGAAATCGGCACCTGTACGGTCCATCTTGTTAACGTAACCGATACGGGGAACGTTGTACTTATCAGCCTGACGCCATACAGTCTCTGACTGGGGCTCAACACCACCTACGGCGCAGAAAGTAGCAACAGCACCGTCCAACACACGCAATGAACGCTCTACCTCAACGGTAAAGTCAACGTGTCCCGGGGTGTCAATCAAGTTAATCTGATACTGGTGGTCCTTATAGTTCCAGAATGCAGTGGTAGCAGCCGAAGTAATGGTAATACCACGCTCCTGCTCCTGTGCCATCCAGTCCATAGTAGCCGAACCCTCGTGAGTCTCACCAATCTTGTGAGTCTTACCTGTATAGAAAAGGATACGCTCTGATGTCGTAGTCTTACCGGCATCGATGTGAGCCATGATACCGATATTACGAGTATATTTAAGATCTCTTGCCATTTAACTCTCCTTGTTTTAGAATCTAAAATGTGCAAATGCCTTGTTTGCCTCCGCCATACGGTGCATCTCCTCCTTACGCTTGAAAGCAGCACCCTGTGAGTTATAAGCATCAACAATCTCTGCTGAGAGTTTCTCTGCCATTGACTTGCCGGCGCGCTTACGCGAATAAAGGACAAGGTTTTTCATTGAAATAGAAACTTTGCGCTCCGGTCTAACCTCCGTAGGAACTTGGAAGGTCGCACCACCGATACGCTTTGACTTAACTTCGACTTGGGGTGTGATATTCTCAAGAGCCTGTTTCCAGATTTCCAGTGGAGATTTATCAGCATCCTTCATCTTCTTGCCCACCAACTCCAAAGAATCGTAGAAGATGGTGTAAGCAATACTCTTCTTGCCATCCAGCATCAAATTGTTCACGAAACGAGTTACCTCAACGTCGTTGAACTTAGGATCCGGAAGTAGAATTCGCTTTCTAGGCTTAGCTTTTCTCATTTTTCTGCTAATTTTTTAATCAATTACTTTTTACTTCTTTGCGGCCTTGGGGCGTTTTGCACCATACTTTGAGCGACGCTGACGACGACCATCTACGCCTGCTGAATCGAGTGCACCACGAACAAGGTGATAACGAACACCGGGGAGGTCCTTAACACGACCACCACGAACCAGCACGATTGAGTGCTCCTGCAAGTTGTGACCTTCACCGGGGATGTAGGCGTTGACCTCCTTGCCATTGGTCAATCTTACACGCGCCACCTTACGCATAGCCGAGTTCGGCTTCTTGGGAGTGGTAGTATATACACGAGTACATACGCCACGACGCTGGGGACACGCTGCGAGTGCGGGAGACTTACTCTTGTCCTCCATCGACACTCGACCGTTTCTTACTAACTGTTGAATAGTTGGCATTGTAAAAACTTTTGTCCTTTAAACTTGTTAATAACTACATTTCCGTTCTTAAAACGTCCAAATCGGACTGCAAAGATAGACAAAATTTTTGAATTACACTATATATATGACTCTTTTTTCGCCATTTTTCAGCAATTTAGCCCGTTTTTAATTCTTTTTACTTATGGTTTTTACAAAACTATAATCATTTATTTATACAATCTCAACTAACGGCATATATTTCAATACATTACGTATTTTAACATTTTGCACGACAAAAATTCCCTCCAAAGGGGCTTTGCTCACTCAAACAGGATAGTTGTTTTCATCGGTTTTTCGCGCTATTTTTGCGAGTGTGAGCAAAATAAATTATATTTGCAAGGCGGTTTGTTTTCACATTTCGCCTTGGGGCTTTGCCGCCAAGTGCCACAAAATCGAGAACAGACCACAAGCCACTGAAAAACAGATTATTATGGTTACGGTTAATATCAAATTAACATTCCCATACGGGGACTTCATTCCTTCGAGATTTACAATGGAGTTACCAAATGTCCCCCAAAAAGGTGAAGGCATAAGTTATTTGGACTACACATTTGGCCCAAAATACGATGCTTTTGTAAGAATGATAGAAACGAAGTTTCGACTATGCTACGGCAGTCAACCTCAATTTATAAACACCGTTTTCCATATCAACGGCTCATATTTGGTTACCGTTTCGTGCAACCCCGACTACAATCTGTTGACTTGGGATTCATTGAAAGATGGCAAAAAGTGTGTTCTTGGGACCTCCGTCCGCCCACAAAAAGGCGATTGGTTCTTTGACGACAGGAACGAAGCAGTATATATCGAAAATGTTTACTACTACGGTGACAACTGTTTTGGCTTGGAGATTTCCGAAGAAGCGCCGGAAGACTCTCACGGCACAAGTCGAGTGCAGTACGACATGGCAAACAACCTCGACCAGATAGCCAGCGACACGCGAGATATCGTAAGACGTGTGGAGGATATATACTATCAAAATCGATAGTCGAAGAGAGATTGCTCAACAATAAAACCGAGAAGAAAAATCGAAAAAAATATAAGATAAAAGAGTTATGGAATACAACTTCAAACAAATCGAAACCAAATGGCACAAGGAGTGGGAGAAGCGCAAGACCTACCACGTGGAGGTAGATAACAGCCGCCCGAAATTCTATGTTTTGGATATGTTCCCCTACCCCTCGGGAGCCGGCCTGCACGTAGGTCACCCGCTGGGTTACATCGCATCGGATATCTACTCTCGCTACAAGCGATTGTGTGGCTTTAATGTCTTACACCCAATGGGTTACGATGCCTTTGGTCTACCTGCCGAGCAGTATGCCATTCAGACAGGTCAGCATCCTGCCGTAACGACCGAGCAGAACATCGCCCGCTATCGTGAACAGATGGACAAGATTGGTTTCTGTTACGATTGGGACCGCGAGGTACGCACCTGTGAGCCCGAGTATTACAAATGGACACAGTGGGCATTTTTGAAGATGTATGACCACTACTACAACCGCTCGACCGAGAAGGCGGAGCCTATCGCCGAGTTGGTGTCAAAATTTGAAGCAAACGGCACCGAAGGCATAGATGCCGCAGGCACTGCCGAACTCTCATTTACGGCAGCGGAGTGGGCATCGTGGGACGAGGTAAAGCGCGAGCAGATATTGCAAAACTACCGCTTGGCATATCGTGCCGACACTATGGTAAACTGGTGTCCGCAGTTGGGCACAGTTCTGGCCAACGACGAGGTTAAAGACGGTCTGTCGGTACGCGGCGGCTTCCCCGTCGAGCAGAAGCGAATGAAGCAGTGGTCGTTGCGCGTTACGGCATACGCACAGCGTATGTTGGACGGTCTCGACAGTTTGGAGTGGAGCGATTCGTTGAAGGAGATTCAGCGAAATTGGATAGGTCGCTCGGAGGGTGCGCAGGTATTCTTCGATGTGAAGGATTCGGAGCGCAAGTTGGAGATTTTCACCACCCGCCCCGACACAATCTTCGGCGTTACATTTATGGTTATCGCACCCGAGCACGAGTGGGTAGAGGAACTCACGACGGCGGAGAACAAGGCTGCTGTCGAGGCATATATCGCCGAGACAAAGAAGCGTTCGGAGCGTGAGCGTATAGCCGAGACACGCCGCGTAACGGGCCTTGCCACAGGCTCTTACGCCATCAACCCATTCACAGGCAGCGCAATACCTATTTATATCTCTGATTATGTATTGGCAGGCTACGGTACGGGCGCAATTATGGCCGTTCCGGCACACGACTCTCGTGACTACGCCTTTGCTCGTCACTTCGGTTTGGAGATTATCCCCGTTGTCGAGGGCGGCAATATCGAGGTTGAGTCATACGATGCAAAGGCGGGCAAGATGATAAATTCCGGTTTCCTGACAGGTATGGACGTCAAGGAGGCTATCCCCGCAATGTTTGCCGAGGTCGAGAAGCGCGGTTTGGGTAAGAAACTCATCAACTACCGCTTGCGTGATGCCATCTTCTCGCGTCAGCGTTATTGGGGTGAGCCATTCCCCGTATATTATAAGGGTGATACGGCCTATCCTCTGCCCGAGGATAAGTTGCCGTTGGAGTTGCCACCGATTGAGAATTTCGGCCCCACGGAGCAGGGTGAGCCACCTTTGGCTCGCGTGAAGGACTGGGCTTATGAGGGCCACGCCTTGGAACTCTCTACAATGCCCGGTTTTGCAGGTTCTTCGGCCTATTATTTGCGTTATATGGACCCTCGCAATACAGAGGCATTGGTATCGAAGGAGGCCAACGACTATTGGCGCAATGTGGACCTCTATATTGGTGGTATTGAGCACGCTACGGGCCACTTGATGTACTCGCGTTTCTGGAATATGTTCCTCTACGACTTGGGTTATGTGTGCGAGTCGGAGCCTTTCAAGAAGTTGGTAAATCAGGGAATGATTCAGGGCCGCTCGAACTTCGTATATCGTGTCGTGGGAACGAATAAGTTTGTGTCACTCGGTCTGAAAAAGGAGTACGAGACACAAGAGATTCACGTCGATGTAAATATCGTCAAGAACGACCAATTGGACCTCGATGCTTTCCGCGCTTGGCGTCCCGAGTTCCGAGATGCAGAGTTTATCCTGGAAGATGGAAAATACATCTGTGGCTGGGCTATCGAGAAGATGTCGAAGTCGATGTTCAATGTGGTAAATCCCGACAACATTGTCGAGAACTACGGTGCCGATACGTTGCGTATGTATGAGATGTTCCTCGGCCCGTTGGAGCAGTCAAAACCGTGGGATACCAACGGTATCGACGGCGTGCATAAATTCCTGCGTAAGTTCTGGCGTCTGTTCTACGACCGCGAGGGCGCATTTGCAATCACCGACGAGAAGGCCTCGGCCGAGGAGTTGAAGACGCTTCACAAGACTATCAAGAAGATTCGCGAGGATATCGAAAACTTCTCGTTCAACACCTCTATTTCGGCATTTATGATTTGCCTGAACGAGTTGGGAGCGTGTCACAAGCGCGAGGTTTTGGAGCCACTCACAATCCTCATCGCTCCATTTGCTCCGCACATCGCCGAAGAGTTGTGGGAGGCTATGGGCCACGCCGAGACTATCTTCGATGCCGCATATCCGACATTCGACGAGAAGTATTTGGTGGAGAGTGCTTTTGAGTACCCTGTGATGATTAACGGCAAGTTGCGTTTCAAGCAGACCTACGCCCTCGATATGAAGCCTAATGAGATTCAGGCGGCTATCCTCACAACCGAGGGTGCGCAGAAGTGGTTGGAGGGCAATGCTCCGAAGAAGATTATCGTCGTACCGGGTAAGATTATCAACATCGTAATCTAACGCACCGAGCGAAAGAAATCAACAAGAGCCTGTCTAACAATAAAAAAATGTTAGGCAGGTCTTTTTTTTGTTTGAGCC
>CAZQMC010000091.1:0-6196 GCA_964594305.1 uncultured Alistipes sp.
ATCACAAATATAAAAAAAGCCCATCTAACAAAACTTGTTAGACAGGCTCTTTTTTCTTTTTTCTTTGCTCTTTCATCTTTTACCTTCCCCATTTTGGCGTTATGCCGATGAAAATCTCGAAATTTATGCCCGGCATAGGGCGTGAAAGGACGGAGATATACTCCTCATCGAAGAGGTTGTTTACCGAGCCCTTCAACGATAGGTCGGCCCACGAGAACGAAAAGCCTTTTTCGAGCGATATATTGCTCATATAGTAGTCGGGCAGGTGGCCCGTAAGCGATATGTCGTTGCTCGACATAGTATAACGCTCGCTATAATAGCACCACTTATAATGAAATGCCCAGCGTCGCCACGACAGTCGTCCCGAGAGCGTAGCCGAGTGTTCGGGGATATACGGCAACTGCTTGCCCACCGACTTATCGGCATCGGTCATAGGCTCACCCTCGTTGATTGAGGGAGTCCAAGAGAGTGTGCCCGAAGCATCGAGTTTCCACTCCTTCGCCAAAGCGACGGAGAGGTCAGCCTTGGCCTCTACGCCGTAGGCGTGTACCTCCTTGACATTGCGTGGCGAGAGGAATCCTTTGGGTGTTGCAAGCCACAAAATCCAATCCTTGACATAAGAGTCAAACCACGACACCGAGCCCGAAAGAGAGTAACTGTCTTCGCGACCGACAGCAAACGACACTCCGGCATCGTAGGTCCAGCCACGCTCCTTTTTCAAATCGGGATTTCCACCCGGCAGAAAATATAGGTCGTTGAGTGTCGGGAAACGGAAATTTCGTGACACAGAGCCTTTTAGCACGACATTACCTCGACGAGAGAGTTCATACTCGGCGAAAAAGGCCGGTATTACGGGCGAGAAATCGTCGCCATACATCTCCTCGCGCACGACAAGCGACAAACCCACTTTCTCGTGCGGTCGCCACTTTGCCGACAAGGCACCCGACAACTCTATACGGCTTTGGTCGTAGCCTACGATAGCCTTGTTGCCATCTTGGCGAATGATATTCTTGTCACGGCTCTCGACAAAGTGTTGGTGAGCCGTAAGGTTGGCCGTAAAGAGCCATTTGTTGCCGATATAATATTCGCCCTCGGCCTGTCCGAAGAGGGTGTTCGTGAGTGAGCGTGAGCGCGTCATAACCTCCATAGTACCATTTCCCGGGTCACGCTTAAAGTCGTATGCCGTCCAAGAATATACATATCCCGCTTTGGCAGCCACCTTCCAACTCTGACGCAGATGACTCCACTCCAAGACGCTACGCAGGGTATGTTCGCGCTGACGGTTGTCGAAGTCGCCTTCGTCGCCATAGTCGGTCGTAAGCATAGCCAACTCACGATTGGAGTTCATATACCACGCTTTGAGCGAGAACATATCGCCACGACCGGCGTTGAACGATATCTCCTGTAAGATATGCAAATCTTTATAGGCACCGCTGCGATTACGCTCGATAGGATAGTAGCGGCCTATAATGTTTTTATCCTCGTCGTAAATATTTTCGCGTTTGTCACGATTGCGATACTTAAAGTCGTTGGGCGACGAGGAGTAGGCTGCACGAGTCGAGAACTGCCACTTGCGAGAGCCGTATGTCAGTCGCAGAAACTCGTCGAAGGTGCGGAATGAACCTATGCCCTGAATATATTGCAGGCCAAAGCCTTCGGCTTGCAGGGGCTTTGTCGCAAGGCGTACCGAGCCACCCAAACCTCCTCCTGTATCATTTACCGACGAAGTGCCGTGCAGAAGCGATGCCGAGTCGATAAAATATGAGGGAATCATCGAAAAATCGGTCATTCCGAGCATCGGGCTGTTTATGCGCAGTCCATTCCAACTCACCTGCGTATGCGAAGGCGAAGTACCTCGGAACGATACGGTTGAGAGTGTAGCACGACCGTAACTCTTGACGAATATCGAGGAGTTGAAGGTCAGAACATCGGCCATCGACAGAGCGATGCTCTCCTTCAAGACCGACTCACTGAACGAAGTCTTTTGCGTGCCGATATCCTTCATAGGTTTCTCGCCCAGCACAGCAACTTCGGGGATTGACAATCCGTTATCAATCCAATCGTCACTCGTCTGTGCCTTAACCGAGCAGGTTGCAAAGGCCACGAACAGTATGACAAAAATTCTCCTCATAGCCTCTACTTCCAGCAAAATGCTCCGGGGATAATCCCCGCATAAAATTCATCTATCTTCTCACCCGACAGCGTGTAGCGATATATCTTGCCGGGCTGCTGATAATCAATGGCATCGGCAATATAGACATCGCCCGAATGGGGGCAGACGGTAAGCCCGTAATAGATTGTCCCCATCGCCTCCAAAAATGGCTTTACGGGCAGCCGCTCATCATCGACTCCCATAGCCCATATATCGTCGTTAATCCAATAAAGGCGGTCGCGCGAGCCGTTGAGTTGCACCTCCGAAGGGGCATCACCACGACTGAAACGGAACTCCTTTTCGATAGAGAAACTCTCGGCATCGATACGATAAAGTGCAGGGGCCTCATAACCGTAAGGGCTACCCTCATATCCGCCGTCGGTAATGGTCCATAGTTTGCCATTGCGGTCCAAGACGATAGAGGTGGGCTGTATGCCTACCTCCAACTCTGACACAACCTTATCGGTGCGGGTGTCAATTTTCAAGATACGATTCTGATACGACCAGCAATTCACAAACAGGTAGTCGCCCCATTGCACCATCTGCTCCGTAGAGCCACTCTCCATAGTCATCGCAGGACACTCTATATAGCCCGTAATCTCGTATCGTCTGGGATTTACCACGGCGATACGGTTATCCCATATTTGCGACACATAGGCCTTCTCGTCGGAGATAAAATGGATATATCGGGGCGAGGTAAATCCCTCGATGCGGCCCACCTCCTGAAACGTGTCGGGATTTATGGCAAAGACGACATGTGAGTTATTGACCACAACCCAGCCCTTGCCTTCGTGGATTGTCATCGACTGCGCCACATCACCCAGACGCATGGCATTGGCACGATAGAATATCTCATTTTCGACTTTGCGAGTGGCGGGATTATAGTACGAAAGCGTGGCATTACCATAGTTGAAGTTACCCTCGTTTATGATAAAAAGTCCCTCGCCCGACGCCGAGAACTCCTCCTCAACGCCGTACTCCCAATCCATACAACCTGCGAGTGCCGACACGAAAATCAGCACTACAAGTCGCAAATATGTCGAAAACTTCGTCATTACTCCATCATCAATCTATAATCATAAAAACCGGTTACCTCGGTTGAATTTTCGCCCAGCCAACCACTCTTGGTGTTGAGGGCGGTCTGCACCTTTACAAAATCTATATATTTCAACTCCTTCTCATTGCCATCCTGGTCGATAGCATTGGCTATGTCGAGCAAGTTCATATTTCCACCCTCCAAAGTGTGGTCCTCCTCGCTGAAATTATCGGCATAACCCCAATCGTAAGAGGGTTGCACCCACATAGTGCCATTACCCGAGTTATCATAGTTGCGCGCTTCAAGGCGAGTGCCCGACAGAGTGTAACTGTCGCTCGAAATCCACTGCGGATAGTATGACGCCTGCGAATGATACGCCGCCAGATAATCTATCTCACCCTCCACGCCCTCGCTATCGCGCCACTTTACGGGTTGCCCTGCCTCGGTGGGACGATAATAGGTAACGGAATACTCCTTGATGGTTGTGGCGGCATCGCTCTCGCTACCACGCAACTCATACCACATATCATTGGGTTTGCCGTCGCCATTTTCATCTTGCATAACCCATACGATACCCGGCTCCGACGAGCCGTCAAAGGCATTACCGCCAATGGCGATGTCGTAGCCGACACGATTGTCGATACTATGGTCGAACCCCACGACAACATAACCGCCAAAGCCTCCGAGCGAGATAAACTTTCCCTCGTTCAATCGCCCCTCGGCATAGGTTACGGCATCGGCCGACGTCTGCTCCTCGCCCGAGAAGCCTCCTGTTTTCGTATCGCCAATAAACTGCCCCGGAGCGGGGGTATATTCAAAGACCTCCGACCACGCGGCTTGGGATTGCTCGGTGGCAGCACGGTAATTATCATCTTCAAATGTGGTTGTAATCACACCGTCTTTATTACAAGACGATGCGATTACTACCATCAACATACACACAAATCTAAACATTTTCATACACAAAGCCTACTCTTTGTCAAATCGTACAGCCACATCATCGTAGGCGAAATAACCCGCTACGCCAAGACCATAATCGCCATAGAGGTCGTCGCTACCCACGAGGTTGAACTCTACGCGTGTAACTTTACCCAGAGATGACAAATCCCACTTTGTCCACTCCTGCACGCCCTGACGGCCTGCGGTCCAGAGGAAGAACTCCGCCTCACCCGACTGCTCGTCGTTTTCGTCGTAGCCATAGGCGACAATCTTGTACCAACTATCCTCGCCGGCACCCGTAGGCACCTGCCAGCCATCACCATTTTCGAGCAGATTATATACATAGGTAGTATTTGTCACCCACATATGGTCAATCACGCGTGCCTCACCATCGCCAAACTCGAAATAGATAAGTTCGTTCTGCATACCGTAATTCGACTCATCTGCATAACCGAAATGAACGCAGAAATTCTTCGAGCCATTTGCACCACCCTCAACATTGTAGGCCTGCAAATCGTGCGTATAGTCGCCCTGCGAGAGGTCGTTACCCACATAATTCGACAATGCGTGACCTCCGTAGCCGGGGAATATCGCAGTCTCGGAGGGTGTGAACGAGAGGAAGGTATTTCCCTCGTCGTACCATGCGTGGTGTCCATTGCCGTTGCCGTACTGCGTATCGGTGGGGATAAAGTCGCTCCAATATGAGGCAGCATTGCTCTCATTTCCGCGATAATCGCCATCCTCAAATGTAAGAACGCGCAACTCGTAAGTTGGTCCATCTTCCTCTTCCTCCTCGGCCTGCTTCTTGGGGAGGACAATCACACGACCATCGGTGAGCGTGATGATAACTTCGGTGTCGGTCTCCTCTATGCTCTCAAAAATTGAGTCACCACTTGTACCATCTTCGCCTTTGTCGCCCTTGTCACCTTTGTCGCCTTTCTCTCCATGACGAAGCGATACAGTCGAGCCGTCGCTGAAAGTCAGGGTATAACCATCCTCGGTCTGCTCTACATTGGTAATAACCTTACCCCTATTCAGAGCATCTACCAATGCCGAGAGGGTGGCGATATCCTCGGTGTTGGTGTCGATTTGCTCCTGCATCTCATCGACTTTGTTCCACAAATTGCTGTCATCATACTCGCAAGAGGCGAGCGAAAAAGCACCTATGCAAAGTGCTGCAAAAATGAAAAATCTCTTCATAACGCATCAATATTTAAAGTTAATAAAAAGTTGCGCCACAAAGCAGAACCAAAAATTAACTCAAAACATTTTTGCCGTCAAAAATCGACTCTTCGGAACAAGCGACACACGCTAACACTCCTTAAATCGCGCCTCACCCTACACCACGGGCAAAACTTAAAATTTTACTGCTAAAAATTAGTTTTGATTCGTCCCGTAGTCCTGCAGGCCAAAAATCCAAAATGCAAAGGCAGGTCTTCTGACTTATCCCTATCTGTGCGCCTTCCCAGGTCATAGCCCAGTGGCAAAGAGTGCAACAGAATAAATTTCCCTGCGGGAAATGGGACTTACAGCAACAGGTATTGTTCCGGATTTGCACCGGATTTCCTTTTCACTCTGTGGGTAGCACTACCCGACAGAGAACCGTTTGCAAAGGCAAAAGTAGCGATTATTTTGGAAAATGCAAAAAAGAGATGAAATATTCTTGAAAATTATCACTATCTTTGCCCGCAAATAAAAAAGCGATACAATTATGGCAGACAATTCTATTCTTATGCGCCTTGACGGCCTTAAACTCAAATACGAGGAGACGGGACAGAAACTTACCGACCCCGAAGTGATTGCCGACGTTAAACAGTTCGTGCAACTCACCAAGGAGTATAAGGAGTTGGAGCCTATCATCGAAACTTCGGAGCGTTATCGTACTGCTCTTGCCAATCTGGCCAGCGCAAAGGATATCCTCGTAAATGACAAAGACGAGGAGATGCGCGAAATGGCCCGTATGGAGATTTCGGAGTTGGAGCCCGCATTGGAGAAGATGGAGGAGGAGATTAAGTTGTTGCTTATCCCGAAAGACCCGCAGGACGAGAAGAATGCCATTCTTGAAATAC
>CAZQMC010000092.1:0-5910 GCA_964594305.1 uncultured Alistipes sp.
ATGCTCAAACAAAAAAAAAGACCTGCCTAACATTTTTTTATTGTTAGACAGGCTCCTTTTGCAAGTGGGAGAAATCTCCCGAACTCGGTTATTTATCTTTGCGGCGCTCGATTTGGCGCTTCATAACATCCATAACATTGTCGATGGCCTCCTCAAAGGTGCGAGCCTGCTCCTCGACACGAATGTCACCACCCGGCACGCGGAGCGTAACAACTGCGATTTTGTTACCCTTCTCGTCATCTTTGTCGAGTTTCAACACTACATCTACTCCCGTGGCATTCTCTGCTACGCGGTCCAACTTGGCTAATTTCTTCTCGATGAACTCTACCAACTTTGTGCTGGCATCGAATTTCACTGACTGAATCTGTACGTTCATAGCCTTAAAATTTTAGAGTTAAACATTATAATAGTAGGTCTTGCGACCTTGTCTTAATCCTATAATCAGCCTCTGCCACCAATCTTTGTGCGACCGAGGTGGCGTATTACATCTCTCTCCTATTGCTCCTCTTGCTTCTCTCTCTCCTCTTGCTTTTCCTGCACCCTCTGCTCTCTCGGCACCCCCTGCTCTCTCGGGTGCGCACCCGCATAGGCCCGTTGCAGTGTGGCGACATCGTTGTGGGTATATACCTGCGTAGCCCTTAACGACGAGTGCCCCATCAACTCCTGTATCTCGCGCAGGTCGGCACCATTGTTAAGCAGATGTGTCGCAAAGGTGTGCCTCAACACGTGGGGCGATACCTTGCCCTGCACTCCGCACTGCCGCAGAAGGCGTGCCACGCTGCGCTGCACATCGCTACGCGAGATACGCTCGCCTCTTGGAGATAAAAATAGTGCATTTTCATCACTTATGCAAATATTTTCCGCACTATTTTCTGCGGAAAAGCGTTTTACTTCGCCACGCACCCTCTCGATAATGGGGATAACACGCTCTTTGTCGCCCTTACCTTTCACTCGCAGTGAGCGGAAATCATCGTCGAAATGCTCCTTGTCGATGCCGACAAGTTCGGCCAGACGTACGCCACAGGTGTATATCATCACAACTATCATAGCATCTCGTCGCTCACGCCAATCACCCTCTTTGAGCAAGCGCCACACCTCCTCGACAACCATCATCATCTGTCGCTGTGAAACGAATTTGGGCAGGGTTTGCGACGTGCGCATAGATTGCACCTTGGCAAAGATTTTTCGGTCGATTATCTCGTTGTGTAGCAGATAGTTGTATAGCGAACGCAACGAGGCCACAGCACGATTTACCGACTGCGGTTTCAGCCCTTGCTCATCGGCCAGATGGAGTATCCAGCCACGCACATCTTCGGCCTCGGCTTTGACCAGCGAGAATTGTCCGGAGGAGGTTGTGCTGCCCCAGCGTACAAACTCTTCGATATCGTGCATATAGTTACGCACCGTCAGCGAAGAGTATCGTCGCTCGGCCGAGAGGTAATTTCGGAATCGCTCCACGATGGAGGTATTATCAACAGTGCTTGTCACAAAAAATCTGCTTTTGCACAAATATACGCAATTTTTCCTTTCCGAGATTAAAAAAAACACTGTTTTTATTGCCTTATTTGTGATAAATTATTACCTTTACTGCGTATATTGGCTACTGAATATAATTTTCGAAAAACGATAATTTTTAATACTACACCAAATGGCAATTACAAGAAAAGATTTTCTCAAAACGCTGGGTGGAATGGCTGCATTGACAATCATTCCGCGTCGCGTACTTGGAGGTGCCGGTCATATTGCGCCTAACGACCAATTGACCAAGGGTATCATCGGTACAGGTGGTATCGGTATGAGCAGCCTTCATTTTTCGAGCAACGAGCAGTGCCGTCTCGTGGCTATGTGTGATGTTGACAGCAACCACCTCAAACGAGGCATCGACCGCGCAAAGGAGCGTCTGAATGAGAACGTGAGGGGTTATCACTTCTATCGTGACCTTATCAACGACCCCAATGTCGATATCGTTCACATCGCCACTCCTCCTCATTGGCACGGTATTATGGCTGTCGAGGCAGCGAAGGCAGGTAAGGATATCTTTTGCGAGAAACCTATGACCCGTACCATCGGCGAGGGTAAGAAGGTTATGGAGGCCGTCGAGCAGAATAAGCGCGTCTTCCGTCTTAACACTTGGTTCCGTTTCAAGGATACCTTCTACGGCTTGGGTACTACGGTAGAGCCTTTGAAGAAGTTGGTTGATAGCGGTATGCTGGGTTGGCCTTTGAAGGTTACCATCTCCGGTTTTACAGGCTTTAACTGGAAATTCTTCTGGGTAGGTAAGGAGAACCTTGTCGAGCAGCCCGTTCCTGCTAATTTGGATTATGATTTGTGGTTGGGCCCCGCACCTTACAAGCCTTACAACGAGCATCGTACTCACCAGACCTTCCGTGGTTATTGGGATTATGACGGTGGTGGTTTGGGCGATATGGGCCAGCACTATATCGACCCTGTGCAGTATATTTTGGGTAAGGATAATACTTCTCCCGTAAAGGTTGAGGTAGATGCTCCCCAGCAGCACTATGACGCTATCGGTACTTGGCGTAAGATTACCTATACCTACGACGACGGTTGCCAGATTATCCTCCAAGGTGAGGACCACGGTGACCCGACAGCACCCTACATCGAGGGTCCTTTGGGTAAGGTATATCAGGGCTTCCGTTGTGAGTTGAATGGTATGCCGGCACACAACATTATGGATATTCTTGCCGAGATGCCCGACCCCGAGCCGCAGAACACCGATTTCTTGAAGTGTGTTCACACTCGCGAGAAGTTCGCCTTGAATGAGGCAAACGGCTTCCGCTCTTCGACGGTTGTCAATCTGGGCTTGTGTGCATTGCGTCTGAACCGCACTTTGGAGTTTGACCCCGTGAAGTTGCAATTTATCAATGACGATGCGGCAAATGCACTTATCGACCAGCCGATGCGTGGTCCTTGGAAAATCTAATCCGCAAACCTCTTAAAGAAGAAAAAGAAGATGAAAAAGATATTTTTATTGATTACAGTGCTGGCGTTGATGCCCTTTGCCACTATCAGTGCGCAGGACGCTCGTCAGCGTACAATAGAGACTGTTGTCGCCGACGCTTTGGTACAGTTGCCGGCCGAGACCCCCAAGGTCTATAACGAGGTTATCGCCGAGTTGGCGGCTACGGGTAGCAAGGGCGTGGAGATGATTGCCGATATGTTGCAGGTGCCGGCCGAGGGTGTAAATAACTCTCCTATGGAGTATGCTTTGCAGGGTATCGCCGCCTATGTTTCGAAGGATAACGAGGCATTGCGTGGCCCTGTTCGCGAGGGCTTCAAGGCCGCTTTTGCAAAGGAGGAGGCTCCTGTGTTGAAGGCTTTCCTTATGAATATGTTGGAGATTTGTGCTACGGCTGACGATGCCGACTTCTATGTGGCGCAGTTGGGCGATGAGTACCTCGACGAGCACGCTGTTCACGCGTTGGCCGCTATTGAGGGGACCGAGGATGTTATCCTCTCGCTTATCGAGAATCAGGCCGAGAACGGCGTTTGCAGGTTTGCATTGGCCGAGATGGCATCGTATAAGCATATCCCCGCCGCCGAGCCTATCCTCATCGGTTGGGTTGCAGGTGCCAAGGAGCGTGATTTGGCTTTGGTTTATAACGCTTTGGCATCGTGTGGCGGAGCAAAGGCCGAGAAGGTGTTGTCGGCTGCTGCCAAGTCGGTTGGTTATGAGTTTGAGGCTACCGACGCTTATGGTGCTTATAGTCTTTTGCTCAACCGTCTTGTTGAGGAGAATGCCGCTGTTGCCGCAAAGGGTGCCAAGAAGTTGATGAAGGTGGGTAAGAACAATGTTCGTTTGCAGGGCCTCGATATCTTGGCTCGTGTGAATGGCAAGCAGACTCTTCCCGTAATCATCAAGGCACAGAAGGACGATAGCCGCGACTATCGTTATGGTGCGTTGCTTACAGCCGATTACTTTGCCGATAACGATACTTATGCCGCTATCGCTGACCTGTTGCCAAAGGCATCGAACGAGGCGAAGGTTGATATCCTGAACTATCTGGGTGCTTCTCACGCCGAGTCACAGATTGACGCCATTGCCGCACATATCTCTTCGGAGTGCGACTGTGTAGCCACTGCCGCTATCGAGGCCGCAGGCCGCATTGGTGGCGAGAAGGCTTTGGAGGCTATTATGGCCGAGGTTGCTACTTTGGAGAAGGGTAGTGATGTTTATAACACCGCTATCGCTACTTTGTTGGCCTTCAACGGTGAGATTGATGCTGCCGTTGTTGATGCATTGGAGGGTAACGATGTAGAGAAGGGTGCCGCTTTGCAGATTTTGCAGAAGCGTCGCATCACCGAGGCTGCCGACAAGGTGTTGGCTATGGCAAATGGTGGTTGCGCCGAGGCTGTGAAGGCTCTGCCTATGGTTGCCGACGAGAAGAACTTCGACGCTTTGTGCGAGATGCTTATCGCAGGTAAAGCCGACAAGGGTGCTGTAAGTCAGGCTATCACTATGTCACTCAAAAAGTTGGCTGCTGCCGAGCAGGTTAAGCGCATCGAGGCGAAGATGGCCGATGCAGGTGATAAGACACACCTCTTCTATCCTATCTTGGCCGCTACGGGCGCAAAGGAGGCTATTGCTCCTATCGTCGAGGGTTACAACAACGGCAATGTCGAGAATTCGGCATTTGCAAGCCTTTGCATCATCAACGATGACTCGCTCATCGACCAGATGTATAAGATTGCACAAGAGAACGAGGCTTTGAAGGAGCAGGCTGTTGCTCGCTATATCGACCTTGTGAAGGGCTCTGCGAAACTCAATGGTGAGCAGAAGTTCGCACGCTATCGTGCCGCTTTGGAGTTGAATCCTGCGACAGCAAACAAGAATAAGGCTTTGCGCGCACTCTCACCCACACAGACCTATCAGGGTATGATGCTCGCGGCATCTTATATGGACGACGAGGCTACGGCCCAGGCCGCTGCCAATACCGTATTGGAGATTGCTACCAAGCACCCCGAGTTTTACAGTGCCGAGTTGAAGGCTCTCTTGGAGAAGGTAGGCGAGATTCTTAACGACAGCGACGCTGTTTATAAGCGCAAGGATATCGAGAAGTTTATATCGGAGAATAAGGCTACGGAGAACCGCTCGGTGATTGCAACCCTCTCTGACGAGGAGAAGGCCGAGGGCTTCGAGATGTTGTTCGACGGTGTGAATATGGATAAGTGGCAGGGTAACACAGCCGCTTACCAGCCTATCAACGGCCATATGTATGTTACAGCCTCTTACGGCTCGACAGGTAACCTCTACACCAAGAAGGAGTATGCCGACTTCGTATTGCGTTTTGAGTTCTGTTTCGACCGTATCGGTGTGAATAATGGCGTAGGTATCCGTACCGAGATGGGCAAGGATGCCGCTTACTACGGTATGGAGATTCAGTTGTTGCACCACGATGCTCCCATCTACAAGAACTTGAAGGCTCATCAGGTACACGGCTCGGTATATGGTATCATTCCCGCCAAGCGTATCAAGTGGGAGGGTATCGGCGAGTGGCACTCGGAGGAGATTCGTATCAAGGGTGACCACATCACCGTTACGGTTGATGGTGAGGTTATCGTCGATGGCAATATCCGCAAGGCTTGTAAGGGCCACAACGTGGCTCCCGATGGAGGTAAGAAGAACCCCTATACCGTCGATGGTTACAACCACCCGGGCTTGTTCAACAAGAAGGGTTACATCTGCTTCTGCGGTCACGGCGAGGGCATTATGTTGCGTAATGTTCGCGTGAAGGAGTTGTAGTATAACTCTTGTGAGATTTGCGCCCGGCCTTTCGAGGTCGGGCGTTTTTTGTTGGAAGGCGGGAGGGCATTTCACCCCCGATTTTTTTCGTTGAGCCTGTCTAACAAGTTTTTTGTTAGACAGGTTTTTGTATATAATAAAAAGTT
>CAZQMC010000093.1:0-5846 GCA_964594305.1 uncultured Alistipes sp.
ATGCTCAAACAAAAAAAAAGACCTGCCTAACATTTTTAATTGTTAGACAGGCTCTAATTTCCTTTATGCAGCATTTTTTCCTATCTTTGTGGGTTGAATGAGTTAATTTAATCACTATTTTCAGATGAAACGAAATTGGATTATCACGACAATCTTGATTATCGTAGTTTGTGCCATAGGTGCAGGATATAAATACTACACCACACACTATGCTCCCGCCGAGGAGGCAACACCTGTGAGCAAGGGCGGACAGTCACGCAAAATATTAAACGTGAATGGCTTGGTGGCACGCACACAGACCCTCACCGACGATATTTCGATGGTGGGTAACCTTCTCCCCGACGAGGAGGTGGACCTCACGTTCGAGACTTCGGGTAAGATTGTCGAGATAAACTTCAAGGAGGGTACGGCAGTTCGCAAAGGCGACCTCTTGGCAAAGGTTAATGACAAACCTCTGGTGGCGCAACTTGCTCGTTATGAGGCGCAGTTGAAGTTGGCGCAAGACCGCGTATATCGTCAAAGTGCCCTTTTGGAGAAAGATGCTGTGAGTCAGGAGGCTTATGAGCAGGCGCGTACCGAATTGGCGAAACTCAACGCCGAGATAGAGATTATCAACTCAAACATAGCCCTTACCGAGTTGCGTGCCCCCTTTGACGGCATCATCGGTCTGCGTAATGTCAGCGAGGGAGCCTATGCCTCACCGAGTGTCGTGGTGGCCCGCTTGACAAAGATTTCGCCCTTGAAGGTCGATATGTTTATCCCCGAGCGATATGCCGACCAGATTAAAATCGGAACACCCCTCACCTTTACCGTCGAGGGCCAGAATACCACCTATCGCGCTTCGGTATATGCCAAGGAGTCGGAGGTAGATATGGATACCCGTACATTGGCCGTGCGTGCCATCTATCCCAACAAAAACCTGCGTCTTATGCCCGGTCGTTTCATCTCGGCCCGAATTCGTATGCAGGATATCCCCAACGCCATAGCAATCCCCACCGAGGCCATTGTCCCCGAGATGGGAGTCGATAAGGTCTATCTCTATCGAGGCGGCAAGGCCCATTCGGTAGCGGTAAAGACCGGCCTTCGAACCGACGCCCTGATTCATATCGTCGAGGGCCTCAGCGTTGGCGACACCATTATCACTTCGGGAACACTGCAATTGCGTGAGGGTCTGCCCGTAAAACTTGATGTTGTAGAGTAAGATTTTGCGACTATGAATATTTCGGAACTCAGCATACGACGACCGGTACTTGCTACGGTGCTCACCCTGATAATCGTAATCTTCGGTATGATTGGTTATGGTTATCTTGGTGTGCGCGAGTACCCCAGCGTCGATAACCCCATAATCTCGGTTACCTGCTCCTACCCCGGAGCCAATGCCGACGTTATCGAGAACCAGATTACCGAGCCGTTGGAGCAGAATATCAACGGTATCCCCGGTATTCGCTCACTGTCGAGTGTCAGTTCGCAGGGCCAGAGCCGTGTGACTGTGGAGTTTGAGTTGTCGGTAGATTTGGAGACTGCGGCCAATGACGTGCGTGATAAGGTGTCACGCGCCCAGCGTTGGTTGCCTCGTGACTGCGACCCTCCGACGGTTGCCAAGGCCGATGCCGACGCTATGCCTATCCTGATGGTGGCGGTGCAGAGCGACAAGCGTTCGCTGTTGGAGATAAGCGAGATTGCCGACCTTACCATCAAGGAGCAGTTGCAGACCATCAGCGATGTGAGTTCGGTGCAGATTTGGGGTGAGAAGCGTTACTCGATGCGTATATGGCTGGACCCTGCCAAGATGGCGGGTTACGGCATCACGCCCGTAGATGTCAAGACGGCTCTCGATAAGGAGAATGTGGAGTTGCCTTCGGGAAGTATCGAGGGTAACACTACCGAACTTACCATACGCACAATGGGCCTTATGCATACCTCGCAGGAGTTTAACGACCTTGTGATTAAGCAGACCGACAGCCGTATCATACGTTTGAGCGATATAGGTCGTGCCGAGTTGGGCCCACAGGATACTCGCTCATATATGAAGATGAACGGCGTGCCTATGGTGGGTGTGGTTGTCGTTCCGCAGCCCGGAGCCAACCATATCGATATCGCCGATGATGTGTATGAGCGTGTGGAGCAGATGCGTAAGGATTTACCCGAAGATGTGGTGTTGAATTACGGTTTCGACAATACCCGATTTATTCGTGCCTCAATTGCCGAGGTTAAGCAGACGGTGTATGAGGCCTTTATCTTGGTGATTATCATCATCTTCCTCTTTCTGCGTAACTTCCGCGTGACGCTTATTCCCTGTATCGTTATTCCCGTATCGCTCATCGGAACATTCTTCCTGATGTATATCGCCGGCTTCTCTATCAATGTGTTGTCGATGCTGGCGGTGGTCTTGTCGGTGGGTTTGGTTGTCGATGATGCTATCGTGATGACCGAGAATATCTATATCCGTATCGAGCGTGGTATGTCGCCCTTCGAGGCGGGTATCGAGGGTGCGAAGGAGATTTTCTTCGCCGTAATCTCGACCTCTATCACGCTGCTGGCGGTATTCTTCCCCATAGTCTTTATGGAGGGTATGACAGGACGACTATTCATCGAGTTCAGCCTTGTCATTTCGGGTGCGGTGATTATCTCGACCTTTGCGGCCCTCACCGTTACACCTATGCTTGCCTCGAAACTGCTTGTTAGGCAGGAGAAAAAATCGTGGTTCTATAATAAGACAGAGCCATTCTTTGTGTGGCTCAACGATTTTTACAGCCGTTCACTTGCGGGATTTTTACGCCACCGATGGGTAGCCGTACCCCTTACCCTTGTGATGTTTGTCATCATCGGCTGGCTGTGGAGTACCATTCCTGCCGAGTTGGCACCGTTGGAGGACCGCTCGCAGATTAACATCAGCACCAAAGGCTCGGAGGGTGCCACCTACGAGTTCCTGCGTGATTATACCGAGGCCATCAATAGCCAGATAGACTCGCTTGTACCCGAGTCGAAGTATATTACAGCCCGCGTGAGTAGCGGACAGGGTAATATCCAGATAGCCCTGAATGATATACAGACTCGTGAGCGTTCGCAGATGGAGATTGCCGAGCAGATTACCTCGGCCGTAAGTAAGCAGACCAAGGCTCGTGCCTTCGTGCGTCAGCAATCGACCTTCGGTGGAAGGCGTGGCGGTATGCCTGTGCAGTATGTGTTGCAGGCCCCTACCATCGAGCGTTTGGAGGAGGTACTGCCCAAGTTTATGGAGCGGGTATATGAGAGCGATGTGTTCCGTATGGCCGATGTGAATTTGAAGTTCAGTAAGCCCGAGGCACGCATCACCATCAATCGTGACAAGGCCAATATCCTCGGTGTATCGACACGCGATATCGCGCAGACGCTGCAATATGGATTGAGCGGTCAGCGTATGGGTTACTTCTATATGAATGGTAAGCAGTACGAGATTCTGGCCGAGATAAATCGCCAGCAACGAAATAAACCGGCCGACTTGAAGTCGATATATCTGCGTAATACCGATGGCGATATGATTCAGATGGATAACCTTGTTACCGTCGAGGAGAATGTTGCACCGCCACAACTCTACCACTACAACCGTTTCCTCTCGGCTACGGTGTCGGCAGGTTTGGCCAAGGGTAAGACTATTGGTGATGGTTTGGAGGAGATGGACCGTATAGCCGCCGAGGTGCTGCCCGACGACTTCCGTACAGCCCTTACGGGCGACTCGAAGGAGTTCCGCGAGAGTTCTTCGAGCCTTATGTTTGCATTCTTGCTGGCCATTTTGCTCATATATCTGATTTTGGCGGCGCAGTTCGAGAGTTTCAAGGACCCGTTGGTGATTATGCTCACCGTGCCTCTGGCTATCGCCGGTGCATTGGTCTTTATGGCATCGACCGGCCAGACGATGAATATCTACACCCAAATCGGTATCATTATGCTTATCGGTCTGGTGGCGAAGAACGGTATCCTTATCGTCGAGTTTGCCAACCAGAAACAGGAGTCGGGAATAGATAAGATGCAGGCTATCGAGCAGGCGTCGTTGCAGCGTATGCGTCCTATCCTTATGACAAGTGCCTCTACAATCCTCGGTTTGTTGCCCCTTACGATGGCTACGGGCGAGGGTGCTAACGGCCGTATAGCGATGGGTGTGACGGTTGTGGGCGGTATGTTGGTTTCGACAATCCTTACGCTCTATGTCGTGCCGGCAATCTATTCGTATGTATCAACAGACAGAAGTAAGCGATTATAATAGACGATTATGAGATATATCCTTTCCGTAATAATGGTTGTGGCGGGACTTGCAACCGCCTCGGCACAACATAAACTCCTATCGCTCGGCGAATGTTTGGAGCAGGGCTTGGAGAATAACTACGAGATTCTCATACAGCGCAACGAGGAGCGCATAAGCGATAATAATGCTACACGCGCCTCGGCAGGTATGTTGCCTACACTCGACCTCTCGGCAGGATATGTGGGTACGGCCGACAATACCCGTACGACCACCGCCGATGGCTCTACGACCAGCACCTCGACGGGCTATAATCAGACGCTCGATGTGGGTGTGTCGCTCAATTGGACTATATTCGACGGTCTGCGCCTGCGTACCAACTATCAGAAGTTGCGTGAGATGCAACAGATGGGAAGCCTGCAAACACGCCTCGCCATAGAGGATTTGGTGGCCAACATCACCGCCGAGTACTATAACCTTATCCAGCAGACCATACGACTGAAAAACTACCGCTACGCTGTGGCCCTCTCGCGTGAGCGTCTGCGCATTACCGAGGAGCGTTTCCGCATCGGTAACTTCTCGCGTCTGGATTTGTTGCAGGCCCGTGTCGATTTCAATGCCGACTCGTCGCAGTATATGACGCAACAGGAGTTGGTGACGGCTTCGCGTATCCGTATGAACGAACTTATGGCCAATAAGAATATCAACGAGCGATGCTCGGCACGCGACTCGGCTATTGTGGTTAATGACCGCCTGCAATGGGCCGACTTGGTGGCACAGACCACCTCGACGAATGTGTCGTTGCTCATCGCCGGCCATAATACGACTCTCTCGGAGTTGGATTATAAGGCCATAAAATCACGCAACTACCCCTACCTGAACCTCGTTGCAGGATATGGCTATACCCAAAACTATATGGGCAAGGGCGACATCAAGTCGCGCGGTGTTCTCGGGCCAAATGTGGGGCTGCAACTCGGCTTCACCATCTTCGACGGCAACCGTCGCCGTGAGCAACGCAACGCCCGCATAGCCATCGAGAATGCCAACTATACACGCGAGCAGTTGGAGTTGTCGCTTATGGCTGACCTTGCGAACTTCTGGCAGGCCTATCAGAATAATTTGGAGGTCATAAAACTCGAAACACAAAACCTTATCGCCGCCAAGGAGAACTACGAGATTGCTATGGAACGCTATCTGTTGGGTGACCTGCCGGGTATCGATATGCGAGAGGCACAAAAGAGCCTTCTCGATGCCGAGGAGCGTATCCTTACAGCCGAGTATAATACCAAGTTGTGCGAAATCTCGCTGATGCAGATAAGCGGAAATATCCTCGAATATTTGAACGAATAACGATTTATCCTTGTCGAAAAAGGTGTCGTTGAGCGCATGGTGAGGCATTTTAGGCTAAAAAATATACTTTTTTTTCAAAAAAAATTTGCAGAATCATTTTTTTGCCCTATATTTGCACCACAAAACAAGCGGTGGATTCATCTAAGGGCTAGGATACATGCCTCTCACGCATGACATAGGGGTTCGAATCCCCTATCCACTACAAAAGATTAAACGAGCAAGAGAGCCTGTCTAACAATAAAAAAATGTTAGGCAGGTCTTTTTTTGTTTGAGCATA
>CAZQMC010000094.1:0-5830 GCA_964594305.1 uncultured Alistipes sp.
AAAAATCGCTCAAAAAGAGCACCTTGTGATAAAATGATTTTACAACTTACCGAATAGAATGACAATAATTAACCGAATTTGGGTATGTTAAAACAAAATGCAATTCGGGATTTACCGCATAAGCATAGTAAATCGCCTATTTAGACCTTAATAGTTGCGATATAATAGAGTCTCGTCAATATCTGAAACCATACTTGATGGAATACCATATTCCTTGGCAATAGTCGACCACATAGAAACAGCATGGCAAATCTCATCAATTATATCGCTTGCACGCTTGATATGCATAGCCTCTGCCACTGCCATTAAGTCTGCTTTGGTAATATTGTCCCACTTGTTATTGATTGACATCTGATGGTGCGATGTCCATTCACCCTTGGGGTTATATGCCCAAGAAACATCGTATGCTGGTGATAACTTCCAAGCGCCACTCTTGTCCATCAAGAACGATATATTTTTGGTATGGTCGTCCTGATTACGGGCAATAACATTGAATACCATTCTTCTGAACATCTGTTCGGCTTGTCCGTATGGCAAACGAAGGCGACGCATTACCTGAAACGCTTGTTCATACGAATATGCGTGCAGCATCTTATAGTCATAGTGAGCCATTCCGCACAATGTCTGCATATGCAATTTCTCGTTGCCTCCTATGCGGTCAAAACGCTTTGTCATAAAGTGCGCTCGTCCATTCTCTTCAAGCAAACGGCACTCGGTCATCTCTAATCCTGCCTGTAATGCCATTTTATAATAAGCATACTCAATCTTTCCATAATGTTGCGGGTCGCCCAAAGCGGAATTTGTTACGCCATCTAATTTTAGTAGCCAGTGGCTGAAACCTTCGGGAGCATCAACTTGTCCTGAACGAACTTCTCCGGTCTTGTCATTGTAGGCAATGACAGCTTTAGCCCTTTGGCCACCGGCAGATGTACTGACTTTAATGATATTAACAAGTGCCTCCTTAGTGTCTTCATTGAGATTTGTATTCAACTCGGCTTTGCTTGACAAAACCTCAGAAGCTACCTCTACCAAAGAACTGATCTCGATAGCCGATGACTGGTCTAAATAGTCGTCTTTGGCAGGGACAAATTCCAATGCTCCCATTGAACGCTTGCTCTGATAACATAATCGCTCTACCGGATTTGCGAATGTTCTTCCTAACGAGGTAAGCCATCTATCCAATAATGCCTTACCATATGCATCGGGTAACGCATCTGCCAAAAGTCCCGGTAATCCCATAAAGGTCTCTTTGGATAGCTCTCTAAACGAGTGAGGTCTATTATCACTAATTGGCATCATCAACGGCGATAGCTCCCAACCTTTCTTGGCGAAAGATGGTTCATACTCAAATGTAGCTATTCCTGTACTTTCGTTCCACAGTACAGCCCCGGCATATTCACCCCAGATATATACTTTTGCTAAATTTACCATTCTGATTCCGACTTATCGTTATTGTTTTTTGTTGCAGATGCTCGTTTACGGGTCTTTTGACTATCTAATTGCTTGGCATATGCAATCGGACTTATTTCAGGCTCTTTCAAAAAGTCAGAAAGCATATGCAAAGAGTTCAATGCTCTAAGTAGAGGTATAAGCGTTTTAAGAGATATGTTCTCTCCTCGCTCCAAGGCTGCTATGCTACTTATTGCAACACCGGCTGAACCGGCAAGTTCTTTTTGACTAATATTATGTTCAAGCCTCATACGCTTAATATTCTCTCCAATTTTTTCGAGAATCATATTATCTGTTAGTGCATACAACTCCATAATCGTTGCTTTTTAAGTTATTGTAGTGCAAATATAATAACAATCATTGGAATAACAATGATTATGCTGTATATTTTCTATTATCGTTTGTTATTGGTATGTAACTTTACTTGCCTATGCAGAATGTTAAAGTTGTTGATAATAATCACCTTACAGTGTTGAGGCTGAAATATGACGGAATTATTTGATAAACAATGATAAGCGGTGATGGCCGATGATAATCAAGTTGCAATAGACCGTAATCTTTGTAGTGCTGATTAGGGGAGTTGGTAGCTGCCAACCAAAAGCCGAAAAAACTCCTACTCTAATAATAGTCTAAACTATTAAATCACAACGCAAATGAGAAGGAGTAAATTTAGAAGGCCGTGCAAGGTGCTTATATTCAATGGTGCGAGGGCGTTGGTGGCAATTGTTCGCTCGCTGCATTGTGCCGCTGAATTGACGCACGAAAACAAATCGGCAATACATAATTGTTGCACCGGGAAATCGGTCCGCTCGGGAGTCTATTATTACCGACAATTGCACCCGGATATTATATTGGATATGGACGATTTGGACAACCTGACACTCAAAGAATATGACGACTTGTGTGGCATCAAACGGAAGTACATCTCCACCCGAAAGATGGCGCATATTCGCCAGAGGGTAAAGGATGGGCAGAGGGAGACGATGGCAAAGTAGAATTACGATTTTTGTGATACATCGTAAGGGGTTTGGCTATATCTTTGTGTCCAAAAAAACGATGTAATATGAAAAAGTTGAGTAAAGAGGCTATTATAGGTTATCCAGCAGGAATAATCACGGGTATAGCATACGGACTCAATCCGCTATTCGGCATGCCGTTGATGAACAATGGATCTGCCATAGAGTCAATTCTATTCTTCCGCTACGCTTTTGCTGTGGTGATTTTGGGTGCGTTTCTTTGGTTCAGTAAGCAGAGTTTCAAGATTACGGCTAAGCAGGCGGGCGTGCTACTCGTTCTCGGTCTGTTATACACCGCAAGTAGCATCTTCCTCTTCGAAGCGTACAACTACATCGCATCGGGTCTGGCAACAACTCTTATATTCCTATATCCCGTGCTAGTGGCGATTATTATGGTCTTTTGGGGTGTCGTCCCATCGTGGCCCGTATGGCTTGCCATAGCGGCGACATTTGGCGGTGTGCTCGTGATGACACAAGGTAGCGGTGGCGAGGCGATAGACCCCGTTGGCGTTCTGCTGTCGCTCGGCTCGGCATTGGTCTATGCACTCTTTATCGTCATCATCAACTGTAGTAAGGCGATTGCCGACATATCGAACTCTCTACTTACTTTCTACGCCTTGACGGTTGGAGCAATCGTGTTTCTTGTGATGATTTCTCTCTCCGATACCGCCATCACAGCAGGCATCGAGGGTGGGGCTGCCTGGCTTAATCTGATAGGCTTGGCACTGCTGCCGACCATCGTTTCAACCGCCACACTTGCCATTGCAACCCGCAATATCGGCGCAACAAAGGCATCTGTTTTGGGCGTATTTGAGCCTATTACCGCTATTCTTGTCGGCACGCTGATGTTCGGCGAGCCACTTACCACCAACATTGTGGTCGGCATCTGCATAGCCATTGTCGCTGTTACATTTATGATTTCGGTAACAAAGAGATAAAGTAATAAAGAAGTGGTATGTCAGAGAAACAATCACAAATTCTAATATTCAACACCACGGGAGAGTTAGTGGCGATTGCGAGGTCTATCTGCTCGGCTGCGGAACTTGCAAAAGTTGATGAGAACGAAATCAAATTCTGCTGCGAGAACCGACTAAACATCTCTGGGCAATATTGTTTTCGAAATAATGTCGAGCCATCAATCGCAGGTGATGCGTTTGGCAAGCTGACTATTGACGAGTACGATAAACTTTGTGATTGTAAATAACAAGAAACATATGGCGCAGGTGTAAAATTTAATACACATATACCAGACTGGGATGTATTTTACATCCTATTAATAATCCCCTGACCTTTTCAGAATGATATTTGGGACAATAAGGCTGGTGAGATTTCATTCCAGGATCCGATTTACGCCTACTGGTTGAAGACGGAGTATTTTGCAAAGTAAGAATGAATGAGTTTGTTAATAATCTAGGAATTGAATAATTTTTACTACCTTTGTGCAAAGGCTTAAAAGTTGTGGAGTATAAATAGAATTTGTATAATCTCCTAATAAACTTTCTGGTATGGATAAGAAGAGACAAGATGTTGCATTTTTCCTTGCATTTTGTATAGAGCAATATATGAATGAGAAGGGACTTTCTCACGAAGAGACGATGTCTCTCATGACAGAATGTGGTACTCTTGATTATTTAGCAGAGCATTTCGAGATTCTGCATACACAAAGTCGCCAATGGATTATTGAAGATATTGACGAGTATATTAAAGAACGAAAGGAGAAATAGATATGAGAATCTATCATGGTAGTATCGAGAAAGTAGTATCCCCTGAAATCAGAGAGTCAAATCGTACTCTTGATTATGGACAGGGCTTCTATACTACGACTTCGTATGAGCAGGCTGAAGCTTGGGTGAAGCGAAGAATGAGCGAGAAACGAACCTCTCAAGGCTATGTTTGTGTCTATGATCTTGATGAGGTCGCTTTGCAAGAACTGAAGACTCTTATATTTGAACAGCCGACAGAAGAATGGGTGGATTTTGTGATGAAGAATCGAACTCAAAAGGGATATATCCACGAGTACGACATTGTATATGGTCCAGTCGCAAATGATCGTGTTTATGCAGCATTTGCGCTCTATGAAGGAGGTTTGATAAATAAGCAAGCTCTAATTGCAGAGCTGAAAGCATACAAACTCGTAGACCAATATCTGTTTCACACAGAGAAGGCACTGCAAACATTAACTTTTATAGAGGCAAAGGAGGTTAGGTAATGAATCTGAATATCACGCAAGAGAACCTTTATCTGCTCTTGCCGTCCAAAATGAGTTGGTTGGCAACTATGCTGGCAGAAGACAAGGGAATCAGCATAGTAGAGGCTATTAAGATACTCTACACATCATCATTCTACGCACGTTTGGCAGACGAGTCCACAAAGTTATGGCATCTCGGTCCCGTCGCTTTATACGAGGAATATCTGGCAGAAAATTAGCGGTTATCCTTTCATAAAATACAAGAGAGTGACTAAAAAGTCATTTTATCTTCTGGAGAATCGAATATTTGAAATCGGTCTCAGATAGGGGGGTGCGAATAAAATCGCCCTCAAAAGCTAAAATCTTGACTTTTTAGTCAGCCTCTTTTTGGGTTGCTATACCTCAATGAACTTTCCGCCATCGAAGCCACCGAGATTCTCACGATAGTAAACATAGCCGAGCTGGTTGCATACGATGCGGGTATTGCCGATGGTTGCATCTATGTTGGCGTGCGAGTGTCCAAAAATCCAAGCATCAATGCGGCTATCAGCAATAAAGTTGCCCAACTCCGTTGCGAAAGCACTATTTAGCAAGTTTCCCTTATGTTCTGGTGCAACGACGGCCATTGTAGGCAAATGATGGGTTACCACCACAATATGCTCTGCAGTACTCTCCGCAACACTCCGCTTGATAAAGTCCAGACATTTCTCGTGCTCGGCGTTGAAGTCAGCAGGGGTAAAGCGGCGACCATTGTACAGAATCTGCCGAAAGTCGTTCATCCCACGATGCACAAAATACTCATCCTCGGGGCGGATATGCGACCACAGGGTTGAGAGGACAAAATCAACATTATCAATCCTTACAACCTTGTTCTGATGGTAATGCACATTAGGCAATATCACACGACTCCAACTGTCTCCACAGGCTAACACATCACCATTGCCATAGAACTCGTGGTTGCCGGGCACCAACAACACCTCTCGGTAGTTTGTCGATGCCCACTTCCAGAACTTCAAATTTGACAAAGTCCTATCTCGGAGGTAACCAATATCACCTGCAAAGACCAAAACATCACCAGTAACCTCAAACGGCTCACTCTTTATAAATCTCGAATTATCCGATAACTCCAAATGTATGTCAGATGCAAATTGTATTTTCATAGTTATCTATTCTTTTA
>CAZQMC010000095.1:0-5666 GCA_964594305.1 uncultured Alistipes sp.
TTCGTGGTCAGTCGACCAAGAACAACGCACGTACTCGTAAGGGTCGCAAGAAGACCGTAGCAAACAAGAAAAAGGCAACGAAGTAATAAATAGGAAGTTATTATGGCAAAGAAAACTGGAACAGTTAAGAAGAAGGTTGTTAAGGTTGGTGCTGTCGGTATGGCATTTGTTCACTCGACTTTCAACAACGTGATTATCACCATCACTAACGAGGTTGGTGAGGTTATCAGCTGGTCTTCGGCCGGTAAGATGGGTTTCCGCGGTTCGAAGAAGAATACTCCCTATGCAGCGCAGACCGCAGCAGCAGATTGTGCGAAGGTTGCCTATGATATGGGCTTGCGTAAGGTCAAGGTTTATGTTAAGGGTCCCGGTCAGGGCCGTGAGAGCGCCGTACGTACTATCCACGGTGCAGGTATCGAGGTAATGGAGATTATCGACGTTACACCGTTGCCACACAATGGCTGCCGTGCTCCTAACCGTCGTCGTGTATAATTTTTCAGATGGCGAAAGAAGCATAGACACAGATTTTAATTACAAAGAATTAAAAAAGTTAAAACAATGGCAAGATATATAGGACCTAAATCAAAAATCGCCCGTAAGTTTGGCGAGGCTATCTATGGTGCGGACAAGGTGCTTGAGAAGCGCAACTATCCTCCCGGACAGCACGGTCTTGCTCGCAAGCGTAAGAAGAACTCGGAGTATGGCGAGCAGCTTTCAGAGAAGCAGAAGGCAAAGTACACATACGGTATCTTGGAGAAGCAGTTTGCTCGTACATATGAGGCTGCTGCTCGTATGGGTGGTATTACAGGTGAGAACCTGTTGAAACTCTTGGAGTGCCGTTTGGACAATGTCGTTTACCGTTTGGGTATTGCTCCTACACGTGCAGCCGCACGTCAGTTGGTGTCACACCGTCACATTTGCGTAAACGGTCAGGTTGTAAATATTCCTTCTTATCAACTCAAAGCCGGTGATGTAGTATCGGTACGTGAGAAGTCAAAGAGTTTGGAGGTTATCACTGCTGCTGTTGCAGGTTCTGCACGCAGCCGCTATGCTTGGTTGGAGTGGGACGGCGCCACAATGAGTGGTAAGTTCTTGCAGAAGCCCGAGCGTGAGGAGATTCCCGAGAACATTAAGGAGCAACTTATCGTCAACTTGTACTCTAAGTAGTAATTAAACAAATTCAATAATTTTTATGGCAATATTAGCATTCCAGAAGCCTGAAAAGGTTATTATGCTCGAAGCCACAGCCTCGTTCGGAAAGTTTGAGTTCCGTCCGTTGGAGCCCGGTTTCGGTATGACTGTCGGCAACGCTTTGCGACGCGTTTTGCTCTCATCATTGGAGGGTTATGCAATTACGACCGTAAAGGTAGCCGGAGTGAACCATGAGTTTGCCGCTATCCCGGGTGTGATGGAGGGTATGATGGATATCATCTTGCAGTTGAAGCAGATTCGCTTGTTGCGCACCGTCGAGAACGAGGAGTTCGAGAAGGTTACCGTAAATGTAGCGGGTGTTACTGAACTGACAGCAGGATATATCTCAAACTACCTTTCGTCGTTCAAGGTCTTGAATCCCGAGTTGGTTATCTGTCATTTGGCACCTGGTACAAAGATGCAGATGACTCTTACCATCGGTAAGGGCCGAGGATATGTGCCTTCGGAGGAGAATGCTCCCGCAGATAAGGAGTTGGACGTTCTTCCCATTGACTCTATTTTCACACCCATCAAAAATGTCAAGTACTCAATCGAGGATTACCGCGTTGAGCAGAAGACAGACTATGAGAAGTTGAATTTGGAGATTACTACTGACGGTTCTATTCACCCGAAAGAGGCATTGAAGGAGGCTGCAAAGATTTTGATTCAGCACTTTATGCTCTTCTCGGACGAGAAAATCACAATCAATATGGACGATACATCGGAGAGCGATACTTTGGACGACGAGGCATTGCGTATGCGTCAGTTGTTGAAGACAAAACTCTCGGACCAGGATTTGAGTGTTCGCGCATTGAACTGCTTGAAGGCTGCCGATGTTGATACCGTAGGCGATTTGGTTAAGTTGAACCGCAACGACTTGTTGAAGTTCCGTAACTTTGGTAAGAAGTCACTTACCGAGTTGGACGAGTTACTCTCTTCACTCAATTTGAAGTTCGGAATGGACGTATCAATCTACAAACTTGATAAAGACTAATTATGAGACACAATAAGAATTTTAATCACCTTGGCAGACAGGCGGGCCACCGTAAGGCTATGCTTTCAAATATGGCATCATCGCTCATTCTGCACAAGCGTATCGAGACTACGGTAGCAAAGGCCAAGGCCGTACAGCGTTTCATCGAGCCTTTGGTAACCAAGTCAAAGGAGGATACTACTCACTCACGTCGTGTAGTTTTCTCATACCTCAAACAGAAAGAGGCCGTTACAGAGTTGTTCCGTACAATTGCTCCCAAGATTGCAGAGCGTCCGGGCGGTTACACTCGTATTTTGAAGACAGGTTTCCGTTTGGGAGATGCTGCTGATATGTGTATCATCGAGTTCGTTGATTTCAACGAGGCTTACACATTCGGTAAGTTGCCCTCTACGGAGGAGGCTGCGAAGCCCAAGACACGCCGTTCACGCAAGCCCGCAGCGAAGAAGACCGACGCTGTTGAGGACGCTACGGTAGTTGAGGAGAAGAAGGCTACAAAGAAGGCCGCTGCTCCCAAGGCTCCCAAGGCCGCTGCAAAGGCAAAGGCTGCACCCGTAGCCAAGAAGACCAATGTAGGCAAGAAGATGTAATCCGCAAGGTTACACTCTTTATAAAATAAGGCTCTTCCCGAAAGGGAAAAGCCTTATTTTTTGTAGAATATGGAACGCGACGAGCGTAGCAAATTGGTCGCTATTGATTCGCGGCTAAAATAATTCCAACTGCCCTTGGTCGTGGTTGAACGACAGACGGTGATAGGGCGTAAGACCATATTGTCGAATTGCCAAACGATGCTCCTTGGTGGGGTAGCCTTTGTTGCTGTTCCAACCGTATTGAGGGTATTCGTCGTGCAGGCGCATCATATATTCATCACGATGCGTCTTGGCAAGCACCGATGCGGCCGCTATGTCGGCATATTTACCGTCACCTTTGACTATACATTTGTAGGGTAGTCCGTTGCGCGATATGAAACGGTTGCCATCTATGGCCAGAAATTGCGGTGCTACTTTCAGGTTTGCCGCCGCGATGTTCATACCCTCGATTGAGGCTTTTAAAATATTTATCTCGTCGATACGTGCCGCCGTAACCTCTGCCACAGCCCACGCTACCGCCTCACGCTCGATAACATCACGCAGAAGGTTGCGCTGACGCTCGGTCATCTGCTTCGAGTCA
Organism: uncultured Alistipes sp.; assembly: GCA_964594305.1. Classification (GTDB taxonomy): domain Bacteria; phylum Bacteroidota; class Bacteroidia; order Bacteroidales; family Rikenellaceae; genus Alistipes. Next base: position 3,353 of record CAZQMC010000095.1, read on the forward strand.
TTGAGCAGGGGGTGATGAAAGTCGGGCGGTAGAATCACGGCCGCAGCAAACACGCTGCCTGCCAAACAACCACGTCCGGCCTCGTCACAACCCGCCTCTAAAAGTTCTGTTTGATAAGAATTTTCAAGCATAGCATCACAAAGTTAAGAATATTTTGGTTGCTTGTGCGCTTTTTTCGTAAATTTGTATGCTTGTAAGCCGTAGGGCTTGGCATATTGACAATAAATTCAGGAAAATGGGAAAGGTTGTTCAGCACCGCATATTTGATTTGACACTGCTGCTGTTGGTCATTGCTATCGCGACATCGTTGCGTCTGTCGTTGTGGCCTGCACCGGCCGAGGTTGTGGAAAATGTAGTTGCTCCCATAGGTGAGGTCTTGCAATCTTGGCAGGCTCGTATGCCTGTTCTGTCGGTGATAGTATGGGTAATAGCACTGATGGTCATAGGTCTCGGTTTGGGGCGTTTGGGCGTGCGTTATTCGATATATCCCGCATATACGCTTATGGCGATTCCGCTCTTTGGCATTACTGCGTGCGCCATTGTCGGGAGTTCGGATTTTCTACTGACGACGGCCTCGATGCTGGTTATCTATATGGCTACGCGGGCTATGACACGCTTTATTATGCGTACAGAGCGTTTCAATGAACTATCGCTTGCGATGCTTTACTTTGGCCTTTTGCCGTTGATATTTGCTCCTGCGGCTATTCTGTATGTTGCATTGCCGGTGCTGGTTCTTTTTGTTAGGAGTTCGTGGCGTGATGTGGTCGTGGCTCTCGGAAGTCTGCTCTTGCCGCCTTTTGCCGTATGTTATTGGAGTTGGTGTGCCGGAGGTAATTTCCTCTCGCCAATGATGGAGTTATATACCGCCATTTTTACCGATAGCGGATATTACTTCTTCTCTTCGTTGAATTTCGCCACCATTGCACTTTTGGGCATTATCGTTTTGATGGTCTTTTGTGCTGTCGCTCTGTTGATTGCCGATAGGTATGCCATTAAGAGTAAGTCACGCGCCACATTGAGGTTTAATGCCTTGCTGATACCGTTGCTCCTATCGATGCTCTTCCTGCCGGGTTCGACTGCGACTCTGTATGCTATTGTCGCTGTTCCGCTTGCGATGTTGGTGCCGCTATTTTTCGTGCGTATGGGTATGGGCATAACCGAATTGTGCTATCGATTGATGCTTTTGGCGGCGGCCGTAAATGTTGTGCTGATGGCTTTTTAGCGTGAGTATTAGTGCGTTAGGGGAGTCGAAGCATCGGTTTTTCGTTTGAAAATTTTGAATTTTGAAATTCATTGCATATCTTTGCAATCCCGTATCAACCTCTTATATAGGGTGCTGACTTATTGATAGGGTGGTTTTGCCGCATTTTTACGGTATGTGAGATGTGGTTGCTTCCTCTCGGGATTATAAGTCAATGGGCTGTATGGTAGAGTTGGCACAGCGATAATGTTGAACGGATAAATTTTAATTTTGTTGCAACAATGAACAAAGATGCAATCATTAAGCTCGTGAATGAGCAGATGTGGACCAAGGGCGAGGCTGATGTACCTCAGTTTGCTGCCGGTGACACAATTACAGTAACTTACCGTATTGTCGAGGGTAACAAGGAGCGGTTGCAGAGTTTCCGTGGTGTGGTTATCCAGATTAAGGGTTCGGGTAAGACCAAGATGTTTACAATCCGTAAGATTTCTAACGGTGTAGGCGTTGAGCGTATCTTCCCTCTCTACTCTCCTCACATCGACAAAATCGAGGTTAACAAGTATGGTGTTGTACGTCGTGCGCGTATCTACTACTTGCGTGACCTTACAGGTAAGAAGGCTCGTATCAAGGAGCGCAGAATTACGAAGTAGTGCATCGCACTGTTCGCTTATCGGAGTTTTCCTTTCGGAAGGCTCCGATTTTTTATCCCCATAGCCGCCCACGAATATCGCTTGTGGCGAATAAAGGAATGAATTTTGTATTACCCCAAGAGAAACTTAAAAAAGAGAGAATTATGTATTTCTTGTGGTATTTACTTATCGGTTTGGTGGCCGGTTGGCTTGCAAACCTGATTGTCAGGGGTGGTGGTGCCGGCCTTGTCGTAAATCTTATTGTGGGACTTATCGGCGGATTGTTGGGCGGCTGGCTTGTGTCGTTGTTCGGCTGGTTGCCTATGGGAACTATGGGGACACTGCTCACATCGGTACTTGGCGCGGTGGTATTGTTGCTTATCGTGTCACTCTTTACGCGAAGCAAACCGACGAACAACTAAAACAAATAAGAGCCTGTCTAACAAGTTTTTTGTTAGACAGGTTTTTGTATATAATAAAAAGT
>CAZQMC010000096.1:0-5407 GCA_964594305.1 uncultured Alistipes sp.
CCTGATGGAAAGGACAGCACGCCTGATAGTTCGCGCCCTTGCGTTTGAGCGTGACATAGTCACCAATAATCTCGACGATATTGGCTGCGGCATAAATCCTATCTACGGTCTGGTGGTCAATCATAGCCTACAAAGGTAATACTTTTTGCCAAATCACACAATTTTATCGCCTAATACGCCTAATAAAAATTAGGCGCCACCCCTTCAACATAGAGCAACGCCTAAAAATCAGCATCTCGAAGATTGTTACACTAACAAGATTAGCGTATGAACATCAACTCGCGATATTTCGGCAAGGGCCACAACTCGTCGTCGATGACCTCCTCCATCTTGTCGATATGGGAGCGTATTTCGTCGAAATAGATAGCCACCGTATCGTGATACTTGACAGCCTTCTCGCGCTCATCTTCGATACGGTTTGCCACCTTGCGGGCCTCAATCATCTCCTCGACCAGACGTTGGAGCGTCGCCACGCGTGACTGTATATCCTGCAACAGAGCAATATCGCTGTCGTAATTCAAACCCAACTCCTTCATCTTAAAGGCCTTATCCAGCAATACCGACTCATATTTCGAGGCCACAGGCAGAATATTACTCATCGTTATATCGCCCAGCACTCGGGCCTCAATCTGAATCTTCTTGGTGTAGGTCTCCCACTTAACCTCGGTACGGGCCTCCAACTCGGTCTTATTATAGACACCCACCGAGGCAAACATCTTCTGACTCGCCTTATCCAGAAAACGGTCGAACATCAGCGGAGCCGAGGTCTCACAGTCCAGACCACGACGCTGTGCCTCGGCCTTCCACTCCTCGGAGTAACCATTGCCGTCGAAGTGAATGGCGCGACAATATTTTATCAACTTTTTCAGCGTCTCATATATCGCACGCTCCTTCTTCACGCCCTTGGCAATGACCGAATCCACCTCCTGCTTGAATTCCGCAAGTTGCTCTGCCACAGCCGAGTTAATCGTAATAATCGCCTCGGCACAATTATCCGACGAGCCCACAGCACGAAACTCAAAACGGTTACCCGTAAAGGCAAACGGCGAGGTACGGTTGCGGTCGGTATTATCCAGCAAAATCGATGGTATTTGCGCCACACCACTCATCTTCAACACACTCTTGGCATCGAAGCGTATGGCATCATCGCTCTTGCTACGCTCCAAACTCTCCAATACGGCCGAGAGTTGCTTGCCGAGGAAGGTGGAGATAATGGCCGGCGGAGCCTCATTAGCACCCAGACGATGGGCATTTGTGGCACTCATAATCGAGGCTTTCAGCAAACCGTTATGTTTATACACCGCCGCCATAACATTCACCAGAAAGGTTATAAACTGCAAATTCTCCGAAGGTGTCTTTCCCGGACTGAACAGATTAACACCCATATCGGTTCCCAGCGACCAGTTATTATGCTTTCCCGAACCGTTTATACCCTTGAACGGCTTTTCGTGCAACAACACCCGGAAATTATGTCGGCGGGCAATCTTATCCATAATGGTCATCAACAACTGATTGTGGTCATTAGCAAGATTTGCCTCTTCATAGACAGGGGCCACCTCGAACTGATTGGGTGCCACCTCGTTATGGCGTGTTTTCAAGGGAATTCCGAGTTTCAGGCTCTCATACTCCAACTCACGCATAAAATTCATCACACGCTGCGGAATAGCGCCAAAATAGTGGTCCTCCAACTGCTGGTTCTTTGCCGACTCGTGGCCCATCAATGTTCTACCCGTCAAAACAAGGTCGGGGCGTGCCGCCCAAAGGCTTTCATCGAGCAGGAAAAACTCCTGCTCCCAACCCAGATAGGTATGCACACAACCAACATTCTTATCGAAATAACGACACACCTCGGTCGCCGCCTTATCCACCGCCGAGATGGAACGCAACAGAGGCACTTTATAATCCAGAGCCTCACCCGTATAGGCAATGAAAACCGTTGGAATACAGAGTGTTGTATCGACAATAAAGGCAGGCGATGTAGGGTCCCACGCCGAATAGCCTCGCGCCTCGAAAGTGTTGCGAATACCGCCATTGGGGAACGACGACGCATCGGGCTCCTGCTGTGCCAGCACCTTACCCGAGAACGACTCAATGACAAGGCCCTTGCCATCGGGGTCCGAGAATGAGTCGTGCTTCTCGGCAGTACCACCCGTCAAAGGCTGAAACCAATGGGTATAGTGGTCAGCACCGTTATCCAACGCCCACTGACGCATACCTGCCGCCACACTGTCGGCCAACTCCAACGACAGCGGAGTACCGTTATCCATCGTATCGACCAAAGCCTCGTATGTGGGTTTATCGAGATATTTTCGCATCACATTGCGACCAAACACCTTCTCACCGAAATAATCCGACGGCCTTGCACTCGGAGCCTTCACCTCGACAGCCTTGTGATTGAGTGCCGCCTCAACCATCTTAAATCTCAACATATATGTAAAGTTTATAGGAGTAGCATAAGTTTTCGTTTTAGGGGAGATTTTCGCCATAGTATAAAAAATCCATTTTCAGCAAAAATCCAACCCTGCGACAAAATTAACATTTTTTGCTTAATTGTTCGATTTTCCACCCTATTTTCTCGATTATCGCTCTGTTTTTTACACATATTTTCATTTCTCGGGAGAGTTTTACGACCATCAACCCATAAAATTAGACACAAAACAGAGAAAACCGCATTTTTGTCAAGCAGTTATTTTTATGGTGTTTTAGACTATTTTTATACTATTTTACACATCGAAGGCCTCATGTCCGCAATGCATATCTTTTCGTCACTATACCACAATTCGCAAAAACATTGTAAAATTCCCGACAAAAGGGGTACGGCGATTTGATTTTTTTTATAACTTTGTGTGATTTAATTACAAGATGTAATTATTTGTCGAAAACAACACACATAATTAAACATACATTAAAATCTAAACAAACTATGGCTAATACCGAAAAAGCAAAGTTGTTTGCCGAATTCCCCGCGGTAAGTACCGAGCAGTGGGAGGAGGTTATCACAACAGACCTTAAAGGTGCAGACTACGAGCGCAAACTCGTATGGAAGACAGCCGAGGGATTTAACTTGCGCCCCTACTATCGCGCAGAGAATCTCGAAGGCGTAGAGTTTTTGGGTTCAGAGGCTGGTGAGTTCCCCTATGTTCGCGGTACTCACAACTCTAACGATTGGGCTATCCACCAGACCGTAAGCGTCGGTTGCCCCAAGACTGCCAACGAGGAGGCATTGAAGCTCCTTAACTCTGGCGTAAATTCACTCGGTTTCTGCTTCTGCGAGAAGGCAGAGGAGGTTGATGCTGCGGCAATCGACACTCTTTTGGCAGGTATCTCAATCCCCGCAGTAGAACTGACTTTCTGCGGCAAGAAGGTTGCTCACATCGCCGAGTTGGTTTTGGCGAAGGTTGAGGCTGAGGGCATTGCAAAGGAGGATGTGAAAATCAACTTCTGCATCGACCCGCTCGTGAAGAACCTCTCTACCAAGGGCCACTTCTGCTGCAAGGATGCAACAGGCGAAAAGTGCTTCGCTCACATCGTGGAGCTTATCAACCGCACTGCCGATTACAAGCGCGTACGCATCATCAATGTTACAGGTTCAACCTTCTCGAATGCAGGTTCAACCATCGTCGAGGAGTTGGCATTCACTTTGGCCGCTGCTCACGACTATTTGGTGACTCTCACCGAGGCTGGTGTACCGGTTGATTTGGCGGCTCGTAAGATTCGCTTCACATTTGCCGTTACATCTAATTACTTTATGGAGATTGCCAAGTTCCGTGCGGCTCGTATGTTGTGGGCCAATATCGTGAAGGGTTACAACCCCGAGAAGGAGTGCGCTTGCAAGATGTTTGCTCACGCCGTTACCTCTACTTGGAATCAGACCGTTTATGACCCCTATGTAAATATGTTGCGTGGCACTACCGAGGCTATGTCGGCTACTTTGGCCGGTGTACACTCTTTGGAGGTTATGCCATTTGACTATTCGTTCGAGCAGCCTACCGAGTTCTCGAAGCGTATCGCTCGCAATGTCGAATTGTTGCTCAAACACGAGTCACACTTCGACCAGGTTGTTGACCCCGCAGGTGGCTCATACTATATCGAGAACCTCACAAAGTGCATCGCCGAGCAGGCGTGGAAACTCTTCCTCGAAGTTGAGGATAAGGGTGGCTACACGGAGGCATTCAAGGCAGGCTTCATCGTGGAGCGTGTAAATGCTTCGGCAGCAGCCAAGGATAAGAATATCGCTACTCGCCGTCAGATTCTGTTGGGCGCCAACCAGTATCCTAACTTTACCGAGGTTGCCGACGCTGCGGTATCGGCAGATGTTGTTACTCGCGAGGTTGCCGAGGGTAATGTATTGAAGCCCTACCGTGGTGCTATGGCTTTCGAGCAGATGCGTCTTGAAGTTGACCGTAGCGGCAAGGAGCCTAAGGCATTCATGCTCACATGCGGTAACTTGGGTATGGCACGCGCACGCGCTCAGTTCTCATGCAACTTCTTCGCATGCGCAGGTATCCGCGTACAGGACAACACATTCTTCAAGTCATTGGAGGAGGGTGTTGCAGCCGCTTTGGAGTCAAAGGCCGAAATCGTGGTTGTATGTGCTTCGGACGACGACTACGCCGAGGTAGCACCAAAGATTAAGGAGATGTTGGGTGGCAAGGCTATCTTGGTTGTAGCCGGCGCACCTGCTTGTGCAGCCGAGTTGGAGGCACAGGGCATCACAAACTTCATCAATGTTAAGAGCAACGTACTCGAAACTCTGAAATTCTATCTTAAAGAGTTGGGTATCTAAAAAGCAGTGTTATTATGAGAGCAAAATTTGAGAATTTATCATACGAAGGCGGCAAGCAGTGCTGCGCCGCAGATGCCGAGGCAAAGCAGCCTTGGATAACAGCCGAGCAGATACCCGTTAAGACGGACTACACGGCAAAAGATTTGGAGAACCTCGAACATTTGAACTATGCCGCAGGTATCGCTCCTTTCCTTCGTGGCCCTTACTCTACGATGTATGTTATGCGTCCTTGGACCATTCGTCAGTATGCAGGTTTCTCTACTGCCGAGGAGTCAAACGCATTCTACCGTCGTAACCTGGCCGCAGGTCAGAAGGGTTTGTCAGTAGCATTCGACTTGGCTACACACCGTGGCTACGATGCTGACCACCCACGCGTAGTAGGTGACGTAGGTAAGGCAGGTGTATCTATCTGCTCTGTCGAGGATATGAAGGTTTTGTTCAACGGTATTCCTTTGGACAAGATGTCGGTATCTATGACTATGAACGGTGCCGTATTGCCCGTTTTGGCATTCTATATCGTTACAGGTTTGGAGCAGGGCTGTACTTTGGACCAGTTGGCAGGTACTATCCAGAACGATATCTTGAAGGAGTTTATGGTGCGTAACACCTATATCTATCCTC
>CAZQMC010000097.1:0-5108 GCA_964594305.1 uncultured Alistipes sp.
TTTATTATATACAAAAACCTGTCTAACAAAAAACTTGTTAGACAGGCTCTTATTTATTTCTATTGCTCTACTGTACCACGACCACAGGCCTTGCCTCGCTTATGCTGTTGCTCTCGGCGGGTGTCGTCGAGCGTGTGCGATAGTTGAATTGCGCCGATTTCTCGCCCGAGAACGAACGCCATTTAAGCGTCAGTTTTACCGTCTTACCTTCGGTGTCGGGCAGTCCGTCAAGGCGGAAGGCTACGATGCCGTCGCGAACAAATCCATAGGTGTCGCCATTTGCATTGTGGAGGAACTCCACCTCATAGGGATTTTCGGGATTGACACCTGTGATAAGATTTACATAGTGTGCGCGGCCGATATTACCCCATACGGTGCGGAAACGCAATGTGAGGTAACCATCTTCGGCAATCGTCACCCAGTCGCGTACAATCTCCACAGGGTCATTGCCGTAGTTGAAGTCGGGCAACATCTCGGCTTTCGATATGGCATTTTTCGTAAGAATACTGTCAATCCAATTTATTACAACCGCCTTATCGTATGGTGCGGCCGGCTCCTTGCTGGGCGAAAAATTTGTCAGCGCACGCACCTCTTTCTCTCCAAAGGGCGATTTTGTGATGTTTACAGGACGCAACGTGGTGTTGTCGTCGAGTTGCAGGAAGAATGAGCCATCGGTTAAGGGGCGCACCGTCACCAGAGCGTTGGGATAATATCTCTCCCAATCATCGTTATCGTCACTACACGCCAAAAATGCTGCTGCCATAGCCAGCATACCAAAGAATGATAAAATTTTTGTCAATTTCATAATTTTCTCTCTTTACTTATCTACCTTTTTTGTTGCGCATAGCAACTCCTGAATTGTAGGTCAAAAAACTACTATGCGACAAAGATACTTACTGCCAATATCATTCCAAAATATTTGTAGAGAAAAACGTTTTTCGTATCTTTGTGCGTGACGATGTGAAATTTAACGATATGAAATTTAACTAAAAGATAATAATTATGGAATTTGAAGGAATCGTTTGGAAAAAGTTGCCCGCGACGAGTGGTACATCAGCGCGTGGCGAGTGGCAACGTCAAGATGTTATATTTGAGATGCCGCAGGAGTTTAATCGCAAGATATGCGTGACATTCTTTAATAAACCTACCGATGCTGCAAATCTGGTTGAGGGTCAGGCTTATATCGTGTCGGTAAATATCGAGTCGCGCGAGTTTAATGGCCGTTGGTACACCGATGTTCGTGCGTGGCGTATTCAGCCCAAACAGGCAGAGGTGGCTTCGGAGGCTCCGATGTCGGATATGCCTCCCTTTGGTGACGAGCCTTCGTACTCGGCACCCTCGGCACCTGCTGCTCCCGTTGCTCCGATGAATGAAGTAGATGATTTGCCATTCTAATCGTCAGCCGTCAAAACAATAGAGGGACTGTCTAACAAGTCTGATTTTTACGATTTCACCCCCGCCAGAAGTGTGTCTGACGGGGGCGATTTTTATTTTTTAGGACTTGTTAGACAGGCCCTCTGCCATTATATATAAAGGTATAGCCTACTCGGGCTTTACCAACGCGAGATACAACTCGTCAAGTTGCGACTGGTCGATAATCGAAGGAGCATCGAGCATCACATCTCTACCTGCATTGTTCTTCGGGAAGGCGATGAAGTCACGAATAGACTCCGAGCCACCAAACAACGAGCAAAGACGGTCGAAACCGAATGCCAAGCCACCGTGAGGAGGCGCACCAAACTTAAAGGCATTCATCAAGAAACCAAACTGCTCCTGTGCCTTCTCGGGTGTGAAGCCCAAAATCTTGAAGATAAGAGCCTGCAACTGTGCATCGTGGATACGAATCGAACCGCCACCAATCTCTGTACCGTTACATACGAAGTCGTAAGCGTTGGCACGCACACGTCCCGGCTCACTTTCAAGATACTGCACATCTTCGGGTTTGGGCGATGTGAAGGGGTGGTGCATAGCGTAGTAACGCTCGGTCTCGTCGTCCCACTCGAACATCGGGAAATCGACAACCCACAGAGGCGCAAACTTCTTCGCATCACGCAAGCCCAACTGCTCGGCTACATAAAGACGCAGAGCGCAGAGTTGTGTGAGGGCCTTGAACTTCTTGCCACAAAGTACCAGCATCAAATCGCCGTTTTGTGCCTCCATACGCTCGGCAATGGCAGCCAAATCCTCCGGCGAGAAGAACTTGTCGATAGATGATTTGAGGTTGCCCTCGTCATCTTTGCGAATCCAAACCAATCCCTTCGCACCTACCTGCGGACGCTTTACATAGTCAGTCAGGGCGTCAATCTGTTTGCGGGTATATCCGGCACAGCCCGTAGCCGCAAAACCTACAACATACTCCGCATCGTCAAATACCGAGAATGAGTGGCCGTGAGCGAGGTCGGTGATGTCGTGGAACTCCATACCAAAACGCAAATCGGGCTTGTCAGAGCCGTACTTCTCCATAGCCTCAACCCAAGGCATACGCTGGAATGGCTCCGTAAAATCGATGTTCATAACATCTTTGAACATATATTTTGCCCAACGCTCGAAAATCTCCAATACATCTTCCTGCTCGACAAACGACATCTCGCAGTCAATCTGTGTAAATTCAGGCTGACGGTCGGCACGCAAATCCTCATCGCGGAAGCAGCGTACAATCTGGAAATAGCGGTCGTAGCCCGCTACCATCAAGAGTTGCTTCAAGGTCTGGGGTGACTGTGGCAAAGCGTAGAACTGATTGGGGTTCATACGGCTTGGCACAACGAAATCGCGCGCACCCTCGGGAGTAGAGCCTACCAAATAGGGTGTCTCAATCTCCAAGAAACCCTCCTTGTCGAGGAACGTGCGTACGGCGTGAGCCATACGGTGACGCAACTCCATATTACGCTGCAAGGGCGGACGACGAAGGTCCAAATAGCGGTACTTCATACGCAAATCGTCGCCACCGTCAGAGTTCTCCTCGATGGTAAAGGGAGGTGTCTGTGCCTCGTTCAAAATCGTAAGAGTGGTTGTTGCCACCTCAATCTCACCCGTAGGCATCTTGGGGTTCTTCGACTCGCGCTCGATGACCTTACCTGTTACCTGAACAACAAACTCGCGACCGAGGCGTGCTGCTGCCTCGCGAGTAGCCTCGGGAGAGTGCTCCTCGACCACAATCTGGGTGATGCCGTAGCGGTCACGCAGGTCGATAAATGTCATCGCTCCGAGGTTACGAACCTTTTGTACCCAACCGGCGAGGGTTACCTCCTGACCTACATTGCCAATGCGCAACTCGCCGCAAGTATGACTTCTATACATAGTTTATCGTGTGTTTGAAATTTATATTTCACTAAAAACATACAAAGATACGAAAAAATCATTGGAAAATTTATCACACGGCACCTAAAAAGAAAAAAAAGTGCAGTTTTTGGTTATTGTCGAGGTTTTTACTACTTTCGCAGAGTTCTATTTTGACTATGGAGGCGATAAAAAAACAGGTGGCGCAAGATGAAAAATTTATGCGTCAGGCAATAGAAGAGGCTCGTAAAGCGTTAAAAGAAGAGGAAGTACCTATTGGAGCCGTTGTGACGTGTGGCGACAGAGTCATAGGACGCGGGCATAACTTGGTGGAGACGCTTTGTGATGCTACGGCCCACGCCGAGATGCAGGCCATTACGGCTGCCGCCTCGACTTTGGGAGGTAAGTACTTGAAGGATTGCACTTTATATGTTACCGTTGAGCCGTGTGTGATGTGTGCCGGAGCGCTGGCTTGGAGTCAGATGGGTCGTGTGGTATATGGTGCTGATGATGAAAAACGAGGTTACACGACCGTTGGTAGGAAGATATTTCATCCCAAGACTGTGGTCGAGCGAGGTGTTCTTCGGGAGGAGTGTGAGGCCTTGATGAAGGATTTTTTTAAGGGATTGCGATAGGAATTTGTGCATAAAAATGCTAAAAAATGCCCTTAAAGAGCCTAAAATTTGCAGTGTGTGAAAAATTCCTTACCTTTGCAACTCGCAACCGGAGTTATGAGAGGTTGCATTTGCAGAGATATATGCAGGGAAATATTTTGAATAAAAACCTATAAACAACTTAATTTAAGAGTATGAAAAAGTTTATTTTGATGGTTGCTGCGCTTTTTAGTTATGTTGCTGTATCGGCGCAGAGCGATGTAGTCGCAGATTTTAACAAAGGTAACGACGAGTTCAAAGCAAAGAACTTCGTTACTGCTATCGAACTCTTCGAGAATGTGATTGTCAATGGCGAGGAGGAAGAGGACGATGCTGTTTTGCAGTGTGTTGCCAATGCCAAGAAGTTGTTGCCTATCGCTTATATGCAGAATGGTATCAAGGCTATCGGTGCAAAGAGTTATGACGAGGCTTGGGGCCAGTTGAATACTGCCGTAACAAAGGCAAAGATGTATAACAATCCCAAGGTTGCACAGGCCGCCAACAACGCTATTGCCAAGGTTTATCAGGTGCAGGGTGGTGAGAAGTTCAACGCCGAGGATTATGTAGGTGCTGCCGAGGTATTTGCCAAGGGTTATGCTGCCAACAAGAAGAATACAGACCTCGCTATGTTGCTCGCCGAGAGTTATTTCAAGCAGGACTTGTATAACGAGGGTATGAAGGTTTGCTCGGAGGTTATGGCATTGCCCAACAGCCCCTTGTTCGAGAAGGGTAAGGTCGAGGCCAAGCAGAAGATGAACCTCTACACCAACAACAAGATTGCTACTTTGCAGCAGGCAAACGATTTCGACGGCATTATCGCTATGGCCGAGGGCTTGGAGAATCAGGCTTTGGCACAGAAGATTACCGTTCAGGCTTACCTCTTGAAGAAGGATTATGACAAGGTTATCGAGTTGGGTGAGGCTGCTGCCGAGGCACAGACTGACGAGGAGGACAAGAGCGCTGTTTACTTCCAGTTGGGTACTGCTTACAACGCCAAGGAGATGAAGGATAAGGCTGTTGCCGCTTTGTCGAAGGTTACCGCAGGTCCTTCTGTTGAGGCTGCCAAGGCTGCTATTGCAGGTTTGACTGCTCCCGCGAAGTAATTATTGGGTTGCATACGATATGAAAGAGCCTGTCTAACAAGTTTTTTGTTAGACAGGTTTTTGTATATAATAAAAA
>CAZQMC010000098.1:0-4419 GCA_964594305.1 uncultured Alistipes sp.
AATTTTCCAGATTTCTCGTTAAGGATAAAAGCGAAAACACTTTCATCAAATATGTAACACCAAGGGCACACTACCCAAGATGTTACAAAATTAGTAATTTTTTCGCAAATGACAACACTCTTTCGGGGTCTTGTTAATATAGAATAAAAAAAGTGGTGCCGACCAAACGGTTCAGCACCACTTCGTATTTTTATCGCGGGAATTACTCCTCGTCGTCGGACTCGGCCATGGTGGTATAGACATTTACCACATCGTCGTCCTCCTCCAACTTTTCCTGCAACTTCTCGACAGCCTCGCGCTCCTCGGCCGAGAGTTCCTTGGTGTCGGTAGGGATACGCACGCCCTCACCCGATACCAACTCGTAGCCCATATCCTCAATCCACTTCTGGATAGCACCGAATGACTCGTAAGGTGCGCTGACGGTTACCTCACCCTCCTCGGCGAAGAACTCATCAACACCCAAGTCAATCATCTCCAACTCCATCTCTTCGAGGTCGGCACCCGCCGCGGGCTTGAACTTGAAGATACACTTATGCTCGAACATAAATGCCACAGAGCCAGAGTTACCCAAAGTACCGCCGCACTTGTTGAAGTACATACGCACGCTGGCAACCGTACGGTTGGTGTTATCGGTAGCGGTCTCGACCAAGAACGCCACACCGTGAGGGCCGTAGCCTTCGTAAATCATCTCCTTATAGTCGGCTGCGTCCTTATCGGTTGCACGCTTAATAGCACGCTCGATATTCTCCTTGGGCATATTCTCTGCCTTGGCATTCTGGATAAGGATACGCAGACGGGTATTAGACGAGGGGTCAGAACCCGCAGCCTTAACGGCAATCTCAATCTCCTTACCAATCTTGGTAAAAACGCGGGCCATATGTCCCCAGCGCTTCATTTTTCTTGCTTTGCGATACTCAAACGCTCTTCCCATAGTGAGTTATATTTTTATGTTATTATTTTCCCGAGGGGCAAAATTAGTAAAATAATTGCCAATGAGCAATTTTCGGCCATAAAAAACCGATTTTACGCTATGCGCCGACACAAAAAGCGGACGACACTACTGAAAATGCTCCTTCAAAAGTACCTCGCCGTCGATATTTATCACCTCGACATCGATGCCTTGTGGCGCCACCTTCACACTCATTGCGCTACGATGGTCGTTTATTACCAATGGGTAGTTCTGCTCGCCCTTGTGAGCCGGAATAAAATTAAATTGATGGGTATGGCCCGAAATCATCAGGTCGATATCGGCCTTGTTGAATATATCGAGAGCCTTTTCGCCCCAGCGGTCGCTACCCCAACAGAGTATCTCGTCGAGCGGTGCAATGCGGCGCATAGGAGCCGAAGTGGGAGGTATATGTATCATCACAATACGATGTTTTGCCTTGCGCCACTCTTTACTTCTGACAGCCTCACGCAACCACTCAATCTCCTCATCTACATATTGTTCCAACTCTTTAACACCATTGAACACAGGACTTGCATCGGCTTTGTCCTCACCGCTATCGAGCATCAAAACAGCCGTCGAGCCGAAGCGTTGCAACGAGTAGTAGCGGCCATTGATTTTATGGAAATAGAGGTCCAAATCGCGACAATGTGAGCCACGCACCTCGTGGTTGCCTCGAATAAGATACAGAGGTGTGTGACGGGCAAAAAGGTTTGTCGAAGAGTCGATTACACTCGCATAGGCCTGGTACTCACGACTGATGTCGCACACGATGTCGCCAACCAGAAACATAGCCTCGGCACTCTCCAAATCGTGCATCGCGAGCAACTTTTCGTACATCTCGGCCCTGTCGTGAATATCGCTTGTGGCTACAAATGTAAACTCCTCGGCATCAGGGGCGAAAGCACGAAACTCATACCACGGCGTTTGCACCTCTTCGCCGAAACGTATATCATAAGGACGATATTTCAGCGTCGGTTTAGCCACGACACGATATTCATATTCGGTAGCGGGTTTCAGCCCATCTATCGCCACGTTGTTATGCGTGGAATAGGCCATTCGCAGACCATCTTTTGTCATATAGTGAGTTTCGACCGCATCGCAACCCTTTTCGCGCACCTCAACAGCGGCCAAAGCACGCGCAGATGTCGCAAACGACACGACAACGCTATTTGTAGTGAGGGCTTGAAGGTATGGCCCGTGCTCGATATTAAAGGTCGATTCACTCTCCTGCGCCACAAGATTTACCGACGCCAACAACATACAAAGTGTAAAAATTATCTGTTTCATATCTCTTTGAATTAGCATTTTAAGCGTAGCAAAGTTAACTAATTTTATACGAACATCGGTTTTTATCGTCCCAAAAATTGAATTTGGAGATATTGTATCTTATTTTTCACTACTTTTGCAGAAAATTGATGATTATGGAGAAGGAGATACAGGCCGTTTTGGAGGTCTTGCGTGCCGGTGGATTGATTCTTTACCCCACCGATACGGTGTGGGGCATTGGTTGCGATGCGACAAACGAGGAGGCTGTGGCAAAGGTTTATGCCCTGAAACGCAGCGAGAACAAGCACTCGATGCTTGTGTTGTGTCGCGATGCCGATATGATTGTGCGATATGTAAATAAGGCCCCGGGCATTGCCTTCGAGGTTATGGAGATGAGCGAGAAACCCCTGACGCTGATTTTGGAGGGTGCTGTGGGTGTAGCAAAGAACCTTATCCCCGAGGAGGGTACTTTGGGAGTGAGGGTTCCCGACCACGAATTCTGCCGCCAACTATTGCGTAAATTCGGCAAGCCGATAGTTTCGACCTCGGCAAATATCTCGGGAGAGCCTACTCCTATGAAGGGTTTGGGCGAGGTGAGTCGCGAGATTATCGACGGCGTGGATTATGTTGTCAATCCCCGTTTTCAGGGCAAGCCCACCTGCAAGCCGAGCGCCATTATGGCCTTTGGCGAGAGGGGTGAAGTGACGATTATCCGCAAATAAAGAGCCGCGAACTATACACAAACGGGGTTGTCCGACATGAATGTCGAGCAACCCCGTTTTTGCATAGGATCCATAACAACAGGAGGTTAGTTATACCTTTTTATTGCGTGAATCAGGTCGATAACGGTCTTAATATTTTTATCGTAAGCCGGATCAACCCCATAGTGCAATTGCTTATCTAGAGCTAACATTATCTCCTCGAAATCCAACTCATCACACCCAAGGTCATTATAGAAGTGGGCATAGAGCGTTACCTCCGAGTCTTTCAAGCCCAGCATATCGGTAAGTATAGGGCGAATCTTATCCAACACCTCGCGGTCGGTCATTTCGCTCACAGGTTTATTCTTTTTGCCAAACAGATTAAAAAACATATACTTCAAATTTAAGGGTTATACTATCATTTTTTCATTATATCGCTCAACAAATCGCACCAAATCACCGACTGTCGCAATCGAGAATGACTCGCCGATATCGGTTATGCAATAGACGCCATGCTCACACTCTGCCTCAGCATTGGGCACATACTGCACCATAGCAGGCACGCCAAATTCCGGTTTCTCGACCAACGCCATAACTATCTCGGCAAAATTGATTTCATCGACAGCCAAGTCGTTTACAAGATGTGACGACGATGTTATTTCAAGTCGGCTGACGCCCAACACATCGCTAAGCATCAGTCGCACCTCGCGGCTGAAATAACTGTGCTGGCGTCGATGGATTTTCTCCTTATCACCCTTAATGAAATCGACCAAATCTTGCACCGTTCTGACGATGCGCCTCATCTCGGGCCTATCGCTTTCGGGTATAACGATATTACACTTCTCCCCAAGCAACACCGGCAACTCTCTATAATCCAATTCGTCTGCGCCCAAATTACATACAAGATGTGCATCAAGCTTTACCTCGTTATCATATACGCCCAGAAAATCGACAATTACGGGTTTGATTCTATCAAACACCTCCTGGTCGGTCATCTTGCTCACCGACTTACTCTTCTTGCCAAACAGGTTAAAAATCATACTCCTTAGAATTTTACGCTTTCAGGCTATCAGCCATTGGTTTTCACAAAGATAACTATTTAATCTTACGTTTTGCACGCAACCAACAAAAAAGTTCGACACCGCAAGCGCCGAACTCTTTTATTCATTATCACAATTTATCGCTGTGCCTTTACAGCTTGGCAAGGCATTCTGTTACATTTCGCTCGATGCGGGCCAAAACATCGCCCTCCTCACCCTTGACGAACTTCTCGCCAACGATATTCTCGTAGAGTTCGATATAACGCTCGGTGATGCTATCGACGATTTCGGGTGTCATATCGGGCACCTGCTCGCCCTCGCGGCCCTGAAAACCGTTCGCCATAAGCCACTCGCGCACAAACTCTTTCGAGAGTTGTTTCTGTTTCTCGCCCGCAGCCAAACGCTCCTCGTAGCCCTCGGCGTAGAAATAGCGCGACGAGTCGGGGGTGTGAATCTCGTCCAT
>CAZQMC010000099.1:0-4352 GCA_964594305.1 uncultured Alistipes sp.
GAATGTTACCTCACCATCAATCTCCGAAACGATTGCGGGGTTCGATGGATTACGAGCCTCAAAGAGTTCGGTAACACGTGGAAGACCTCCCGTGATATCGCCACCACCCTTACCTACGGCACGAGGAATCTTGATAAGGATATCGCCGGCCTTAATCTTGCCGTTGTCCTTAACCATAATGTGCGCCGTAACGGGAAGGTTATAGGTCTTAACATCTTCGCCCTCCTTATTTACGATGTGGATAACGGGGTTCTTGGTACGGTCCTTCGACTCGATAACCACCTTCTCCGAAAGACCCGTCTGCTCGTCGCGCTCGTCGCGATAAGTGACACCCTCAATGATATTCTCGAAGGCAACCTTACCGTCGGTCTCGGCGATGATAACAGCGTTATATGGATCCCACTCGCAAATCAAATCACCCTTCTTAACCATAGCACCGTCGGCCATATAGAGCAACGAAGCGTAAGGCAAAGTGTGAGTATAGAGAACGATTTCTGTCTTGGGGTCAACAATACGGAACTCCGACTGACGTGAGATAACGATATTTGCAGCCTCACCAGCAGGGTTCTTGCCCTTGATTGTACGCAACTCGTCAATCTCCAAGCGACCCTCATATTTCGATACAACATTTGTCTCAACAGTAGTACCTCCCGCAACACCACCGACGTGGAACGTACGAAGTGTCAACTGCGTACCCGGCTCACCGATAGACTGTGCCGCGATGACACCTACAACCTCACCCTTCTGTACCATACGGGCAGTAGCAAGGTTGCGGCCGTAACACTTGGCACAAACACCGTGACGAGCCTCACAAGTGAGTACCGAACGAATCTCAACAGACTCCAATGGTGACTCGTCGATAGCCTTGGCAATATCCTCGGTAATCTCCTCACCGGCCTTGCAGATAATCTCGCCCGAGATGGGGTGAACAACATCATTCAAGGCTGTACGGCCCAAAATGCGGTCATACAAAGTCTGCACCACGTCATCGTTACGCTTAATAGCCGTAGCCGTAAGTCCACGCAACGTACCGCAATCCTCCTCGTTGATGATAACATCTTGTGCCACATCGACCAAACGACGTGTCAAGTAACCTGCATCGGCAGTCTTCAACGCGGTATCGGCCAAACCCTTACGAGCACCGTGGGTAGAGATAAAGTACTCCAACACCGACAGACCCTCCTTGAAGTTCGAGAGGATAGGGTTCTCGATAACCTGCTGACCACCCTCAACACCTGACTTCTGGGGCTTTGCCATCAAACCACGCATACCGGAAAGCTGACGAATCTGCTCCTTCGAACCACGGGCACCAGAATCAAGCATCATATATACGGGGTTGAAACCGTCCTGGTCCTTAATCAAGGTGTCGATAACCTCCTTGGTAAGTTTATTGTTGATATTGGTCCAAACGTCGATAATCTGGTTGTATCGCTCGTTATTGGTGATAAGACCCATATTATAGTCCTCCATAATGGCATCGGCCTTCTCGTAACCCTCCTGCACCAACTTTTGCTTTGACTCGGGGATAACCACCGCATCGAGGTTAAACGACAGACCACCCTGGAATGCCATACGGTAACCCATATTCTTGATATCGTCCAAGAACTTGGCAACCTTGTCGGCACCGGCCTTCTTCATCACAACAGCGATGATATCACGCAACGACTTCTTGGTAAGGATAGTGTTGATATAACCAACCTCCTCGGGAACAACCTGATTGAAGAGGATTCGACCGATGGTAGTCTCCTTCAATTCGAAGAACTCCTTACCCTCTGCATCAACATCACGCACTACGCACTTAACCTCGGCGTGCAAGTCGGCACGCTTCTCATTATAGGCGATGATAGCCTCCTCGGGGCCATAGAAACACAAGCCCTCACCCTTGGCACCCTTACGGGGCTTGGTGATATAGTACAGACCCAAGACCATATCCTGTGAAGGCACGGTAATAGGCGCACCATTGGCAGGGTTCAAGACGTTGTGCGAACCCAACATCAAGAGTTGAGCCTCCAAGATTGCGGCATTGCCCAAAGGCAAGTGTACCGCCATCTGGTCACCGTCGAAGTCGGCGTTAAACGCCGTACAAGCCAACGGGTGCAACTGCATTGCCTTACCCTCGATAAGTTTAGGCTGGAAGGCCTGAATACCCAAACGGTGAAGGGTCGGAGCACGGTTCATCAATACGGGGTGACCCTTGATTACGTTCTCCAAAATACCCCAAATCACAGGGTCTTTTCTATCGATAATCTTCTTTGCCGACTTTACAGTCTTAACGATTCCGCGCTCGATGAGTTTGCGGATAACAAACGGCTTGTACAACTCTGCCGCCATATCCTTGGGCATACCCATCTAGCGCATACTAAGTTCGGGACCTACGACGATAACCGAACGAGCCGAGTAATCGACACGCTTACCGAGCAAGTTCTGACGGAAGCGGCCCTGCTTACCCTTCAACGAGTCTGACAACGACTTCAAAGGACGATTTGACTCATTCTTAACGGCGTTGCTCTTGCGTGAGTTATCGAACAATGAATCGACAGCCTCCTGCAACATACGCTTCTCGTTACGAAGGATAACCTCCGGAGCCTTAATCTCGATGAGTCGCTTCAAACGGTTGTTACGGATAATCACTCGACGATACAAGTCATTCAAGTCCGAAGTGGCGAAACGGCCACCGTCCAGCGGTACCAAAGGTCGCAACTCGGGCGGAATGACAGGAATGACGTTCAAGACCATCCACTCGGGCTTATTAAGGCCATTCGAAGCACGGAACGACTCAATAACGTTGAGTTGCTTCAATGCCTCGCTCTTACGCTGCTGTGAAGTCTCGGTAGAGGCCTTATGACGCAACGCGTACGACATAGAGTCCAAATCAACCTTCTTCAACAACTCGTAGATAGCCTCACCACCCATCTTGGCTACGAACTTGTTGGGGTCATCGTCCGACAGAGCCTGATTGCCGGCAGGCAGTGCTGCCAACACATCAAGATACTCCTTCTCGGCCAGAGTCTGCAACTTCTCGATACCCTGCTCGGCAGCAGCACCGGCGTTAATGACAACATAACGCTCATAGTAGATGATAGACTCCAACTTCTTGGTTGGAATACCCAATAAATAACCAATCTTCGAGGGCAATGAACGGAAATACCATATATGTACTACGGGAACAACCAACGAGATGTGTCCCATACGCTCACGACGAACCTTCTTCTCGGTAACCTCTACACCGCATCGGTCGCAGACGATACCCTTATAACGAATACGCTTGTACTTACCGCAATGGCACTCGTAATCCTTCACAGGACCGAAGATACGCTCGCAGAACAGACCATCGCGCTCGGGTTTGTAGGTACGATAGTTGATTGTCTCCGGTTTCAGCACCTCACCGCTTGACTGTGCCAAAATCTCCTCGGGAGAGGCCAGACCAATCGAAATATGGCTGTAACCGTTTTGTTGCTTATTATCTTTAACTGACATAATTACAAAATCTCTTTACTTATTTATACCTACTTTTACTTTTCGAGTTTAACCGAAAGTCCCAAACCGCGCAACTCGTGCAAAAGCACATTCATAGCCTCGGGAACTCCCGGACGTGGCAGATTGTCACCCTTAACGATAGCCTCATAAGCCTTGGCACGGCCCATCACGTCGTCAGACTTGATGGTAAGAATCTCTTGCAGGATATTGGCAGCACCGAAGCCCTCCAATGCCCAAACCTCCATCTCACCAAAACGCTGACCACCAAACTGTGCCTTACCACCCAACGGCTGCTGCGTAATGAGTGAGTATGGACCGATAGAACGCGCGTGCATCTTATCGTCAATCATATGGCCCAATTTGAGCATATAGATAACGCCCACGGTAGCCGGCTGGTCGAACTTCTCACCAGTACCACCATCGTAAAGATAGGTACGACCACTGCGAGGTACGCCTGCCTGTGCCGTATATTCGTTAATCTGCTCCAACGAAGCACCGTCGAAGATAGGTGTAGCGAACTTCAAGCCCAACTCCTTACCGGCCCAGCCCAATACGGTCTCATAAATCTGACCGAGGTTCATTCGTGAAGGCACACCCAACGGGTTCAAGCAGATATCGACGATAGTACCGTCCTCCAAGAAGGGCATATCCTCGTCACGAACAATCTTCGCAACGATACCCTTATTACCGTGACGACCTGCCATCTTATCGCCCACCTTCAACTTACGCTTCTTGGCGATATAAACCTTGGCCAACTGGATAACGCCCGATGTAGGCAACTCATCGCCATTTGTAAGGTTATACTTCTCACGCTTGATGCGGGCATCGGCCTTCTTCCACTCGATGGTGTAGTTGTTGATAGTCTTGGCAATCAA
>CAZQMC010000100.1:0-3901 GCA_964594305.1 uncultured Alistipes sp.
GTCTATATAGCCACGCCGCACCTCTGCCACTACTCGCAGGCTAAATATGCTTTGGAGCAACGACGACACGTTCTTTGCGAAACGCCGCTGACGCTCAACGGCGAGCAGGCACGCGAACTATACCGCATAGCCGAGGAGCAGGGCGTGGTACTTTTGGAGGCAAACAAAACAGCCTACTGCCCCGCCTTCAACCACCTTATCACGCTTGTCAAAAGCGGCCTTATAGGAGATGTTGTGGGTATCGACGCCTCGGAATCGAAACTCTGGGCTGCCGACAGATTAAAGCGCGAGTTAGACCCCGCACAAGCCGGCGGCTCGATGTATGAGATGGGCTCATATCCGTTGCTACCCATCATAAAACTGCTCGGAGAGAAGTCCTGCAACCTCAACATTTACAGCCGATTTAATGACAACAATGTAGATATCTATACACGAGGCATCATCTGCTACGACAATGCCGTAGGCTCATTCCAACTTGGCCTTGGCGTCAAGACCGAGGGCAACCTCGTAATCTCGGGGACAAAGGGCTATGTATATGTGCCGTCGCCGTGGTGGAAGACCGACTATTTCGAATTGCGTTACGAGGATCAGAATCAGAACAAAAAATATTTCTACAAGTGGGACGAACCCGGCTTACGCTATGAGATTCAGGAGTTTATCTCCTGCATAGTCAATCGTCGCAACCACTCTTCACGCCTCACTCCCAAGGAGAGTATCGCTATGGCCGATATTATGCAGCAGTTCAGCGAACGTAAGAATTTAGTCGAGATATAGGATATGAAAAGAGCGTTAATTGTAGGCGGAGCCAACGGCATAGGGCTCTCCATCGCCACACTGCTTGCCGCAAGTGACGAGTGCGAGAAGGTCTATATTGTCGATAAGGCGGTCATTGGCGAGGAGTTTATGCACGACAAATTCCACTGCTTTGAATTTGACCTCACGGCTGCCGACTACTCGTTTTTCGACCGTTTCTCGGATATCGATACGCTGATTATCACCGCCGGCTTTGGGCGTCTGGCACTGTTTAAGGATATCGACGAAGATTATATCACAAGCAGTATGGCGGTCAATTCCACCGCGGCGATGCGCCTCGTACACCGTTTTTACGACAGGATTTGCTCCGACAAAGATTTCTACTGCGGTATTATGGTCAGTATTGCAGGATTTATGTCATCGCCATTTTTTGCGGTATATGGTGCGAGCAAGGCGGCACTGAAAATCTTTATCGAGAGTGTGAATGTGGAGTTAGAGAAGTCGGGCGTAAGCAACCGCATACTAAACATATCACCCGGCTCAATCAAAGGCACAGCCTTCAACAACGGTAAAACCGACCTCGCGCAAACAAAGGCTCTGGCCGCCGAGATAATAGAGCATCTGCGAGCCAAAGATGACCTTTTTATACCTATGTATGACGAGATTTTCCACGAGGTTTTGGAGCGATATCATCAGGATTTTCGCGAGGAGGGACGACACTCCTACGACTATAAAATAGAGAGTGGCCGCGTAAAATAACGGCCACTCTTTTTTTGACGAACTCCTATTCGACTGCCACTATTTCGCCTTCGGCTTATAGTATTGCGCAATGGCAACATAGAACAGAATCCAAATAACATAGAATTGCACCAATGCGAATGGGTGCAACCACGCCGGTAGCGAGGTCTTTGGTGCAAGAATCTCCCATACGATAAGTGTGAAGATGGTATCATAGGTTGCCACCCACGACATTATGCTCGCCATAGAGCCTCGTCGAAAACACAACGCCAACCATATCAGAGCCACAACGGCGACTACGCTGAACAGCGTCGAGAGGTTGTTCATCATACCACCCCACTCGCCCCAGAACGAGGCGAAACCATCACAGCCACGACCTGCCATAAAGTTGCCGATGCGCACCACCGCCGATACCGCCGGCACGGTCAATAGCGTCAGCACAGCACCTCGCAGGCTCTTTTCCGATTTGATTTTCGAGAGCATATAACAGAAAAACACCACCTCGGCGATACAAATCATCGGGCCGGTAATAATGGTAATAAAGTTCGACATCTCTGCACTACGCTCAATGATGCCTGCACGGGTTAGGAACGTATAGGGCAGATGTATCAAGCCGCACAATCCGATATATGCGGCCAACGACCACGCCGCACGAGATAAATTCTTCATAATTACACTATTTTGGGGTTACTATCTACCGATATCAATCGCTCACAAATATTATTTGATTGTAAAGATAGATATTTTTCGAGACTTTTGCAATCGTGACGCTATATCGATTCCTGTTCCCCGCATAGGGGACAGATGCTTGTGGCAACAAAAAAAGATATGGGAGGCCCGAAGTTCCTCCCATATATATAATCGCCAAAACCAAATGTAACAAAACACAAAACCAAACGCGACTTTTTGACCCCAAAAGTCAGTCAAAACGAAATGCGACAAATACGTTGCTATACTTACACTATTTTCAGACGAAATTCCCTCGACCGAACGGCATTGTGATTGCGGATTTTTATGACGTATCTATTCGGCAATATTTTTTAACGGAATAGCATCTCTTACCACCATTTCTCTCTTCGGCAACAGACAAGATTGCCAGGTGCAGGATTATTACACACTATATTGTATATAGACATAGATGCACACATCAGACACATCAGATAGATTGAGGTATAGGGAAGGTATAAAGAAGGTATAAAAGAGTTTTGATAGACGAGAATAAAATAATGGCGACTGCTCGGTGAGTAGTCGCCACTATACAATGCGTGTATTGTCAATACTTGACTATCTATACCCGCAGGTTGTCAATCTCACGCTGTAAGTTGTCAAGGAATTTGGCAGCGTGAGCACCGTCCATTTGGGTATGATGGAATTGGAACGACACTGAAAGATAGGTCTTGAACCATTCACGTCTATATTTGCCCCAAATCATAAACGGGTTGTTAAAAATACCACTATACATACCCACAGCACCGTCTATTTCGTACTGCGCCAATGCCGAGGTGCCAATAACCATACTCTCCGCCGAAAGGTCGTAATCGGTACAACTATCCGCCACCTGCTTTGTCAGGCGCAGGTAGTCGCTGTTAAACTGCTCCAAATTCTCGCTATAATGCAGGTCACACGAACTAACCTCACCATTGCTATTTGCCACGATGGTATTTACAGCAATGGTGTCATACTGCATCAATTTATCGCCTACGGGAAGCATATAAAACTCCTTTACGCTGCTTGCCGCACGACCTATACAGTAACACATCAACATATTGAATTTCAGCCTTTTCTTTCCGCTGATTTTTACAAGATTTGACACATCAAGCGTCTTAAAGAAAGTGACCATCGGCATCGGTGCTTTCGTCCACATTTCGAAAGCATAAGCCCGGCTAGTCTCTTGAGGATTTATCTCTTGCATACTTATAGGTTATTTGTTAGTGATTAAGCAGATGTCTAATGGCCTCTATCGGCGAATAGAACATCATTCTCGGCCCGGAGAAACACATTACGGCTCTGATTTTTTCACGCATCTGCTTATTGTAGCAATGTGTTGAGCACTTTTTGCACGATGTTTTCTTTTCACCGTATGGACACATTGAGAGTCGCGCGTGAGCATACCTCTCCAATTCCCGACACTCGTCACAAAGCACTCTATTACCCTCTTTCCTGCGACAATATATCCTAATCATCAAAGAGACCGTCCGCTTCTCCCTATCAACTCTTTTCATTTTAGCAAAGTCCGTTCTCACTTACCGATACAGAAAGTGTAGGTGATTATCTATCAGCCATTTAGCACTCTAAAAGGTACAACCATCCATTTGGCAAGTCGTTGAGAATGTGTAAGTTAGTGATTTTCAATATCGTTTTTGCCTTGTACCTCCATTTTGGAATGTAAAAGTAAGTGTAATTTCTTGAA
>CAZQMC010000101.1:0-3834 GCA_964594305.1 uncultured Alistipes sp.
CCTACTCACCGATGACTATTCGTTTCTTCGTTTTGCAGGCACACTATCGCTCTACGCTTGACTTCTCGAACACAGCCTTGCAGGCTGCCGAGAAAGGCTTCGACCGTTTGATGAAGGGCGTCGATACGCTGGGCAAGTTGAAGCCGTCGGCTGCGACATCGGAGGGCATTGTGGTTGTCGACCTTGAAAAGCGCTGCCGCGAGGCTATGGACGACGATTTGAACTCGCCAATCGTTATCTCACACCTCTTTGACTGGGTGCGTATCATCAACCAGATTGCCGAGGGTCAGCAGACTATCTCGGCCGAGGATTTGGAGGAGTTGAAGCGCGTTGTGAATCTCTATGTATTCGATATTCTCGGTCTTCGCAACGAGAAGGCGGAGGGTGCATCGGCAGGTGGCGATATGCTTAAAACCGTTGTCGATATGATTCTCGCCGTCCGTCAGGAGGCCAAGGCCAACAAGGATTGGGCTACATCGGACAAGATTCGCAACGAACTCACAGCCATCGGTATCCGCGTGAAGGATAGGAAAGACGGCGTTGATTGGGAGTTGGAGTAAAGGGAAAATCAAGATTCAAAATTATTTATTGAATTAGGAGGCCCAAAGTATGGTATCAGAAGAGCAAATTAAAGAGGCTATAAGACGACAGGATTCGTTGGGGAGGTGTCTTTGACATCGCCCAGCGAAGAATAGACCTCCAAAACGAGGAGGAGAAGACGCAAGACCCAACATTCTGGGACGATGCCGAGGCTGCACAAAAGCAGTTGCGTAAAGTGGCGTCCATAAAGTCGTGGGTGGAGGATTACGATGCTGTGGCAAAGGCTGTCGAGGATTTGAGCCTTATGCCCGAATTTGTCGAGGCGGGACTTGCGACCGAGGCCGAGATGGAGGAGCATTATGTCAAGACCACAAAACTCATCGAGGCGTTGGAGTTGAGAAATATGCTCCGCTCGGAGGAGGATAAGATGGGTGCCATCTTGGATATCAATGCCGGTGCCGGTGGTACCGAGGCGTTGGATTGGGCCTCGATGCTTCTGCGAATGTACACCCGTTGGTGCGACAAGCACGGCTACAAATACCGCACGATGGATTATCAGGCGGGCGACGAGGTGGGTGTGAAATCTTGCACCTTGGAGATTGAGGGCGACTACGCCTATGGATATCTGAAAAGTGAGAACGGCGTGCATCGTATGGTGCGCCTATCGCCGTTCAATGCCAATAATAAACGCCAAACGACCTTCGCTTCGGTATTCGTCACGCCGGCCGTAGATGACAGCATCGATATTGTGATAAATCCTGCGGATTATGAGTGGGACACCTATCGTTCGTCGGGTGCGGGGGGTCAGAATGTAAATAAGGTCGAGACGGCTGTACGCTTGCGTTATCACGGCAAGGACGCCGATACGGGCGAGGCTGTGGAGTTCCTTATCGAGAATAGCGAGACACGCTCACAACTTATGAACCGCGAGAATGCTATGCGTATCCTCCGCTCGAAACTCTATCAGCGTGAATTGGAGAAGCGTATGGCTACGCAGCAGGCCCTTGAAGCGACAAAGAAACGCATCGAGTGGGGTTCGCAGATTCGCTCCTATGTCTTTGATGACAGGCGTGTGAAAGACCACCGTACGGGTTACCAGACATCGGCCGTTGAAGCGGTTATGGACGGCGACCTTGACGGCTTCATCAAGGAGTATCTGATGCAGACCGGCGGAGGAGAGGAGAGATAAAAGATGAAAGAGCAAGGGCCTGTCTAACAAGTCCTAAAAAATAAAAATCGCCCCCGTCAGACACACTTCTGGCGGGGGTGAAATCGTAAAAATCAGACTTGTTAGACAGGCCCTTAATAATTATACATTTCCTAAAAATGAAATACTTATTCCTGATATTTGCCGCACTACTATCCTTTTCGTGCCAATCGCAAGCACAGAACAGCACCGCCGAGCAGATAGAGGTCGGAGCCGAGCAGATGGAGGAGTATCTGCCCTATCTTGCTGAGCAGCGTGTGGCATTGTTGGCAAATCATACCTCTATGGTGGGTGGAAAGCATCTTGTCGATACATTGGTGGCCGCCAAAGTCAATGTCGTGGGGATATTCTCACCCGAGCATGGCTTTCGTGGTGGTGCCGATGCCGGTGAACACATCGCAAACTCCACAGACGAGAAAACCGGCATACCCATCTGGTCGCTATACGATGGTCGCACACGCCGCCCTGCCGAGAGCATTATGCAGGCCTTCGATGTGCTGGTGGTCGATATGCAGGACGTGGGGCTGCGATTCTATACCTATTATATAACTATGCTGCGTATGATTGACGCTTGCGCCGATTTTGGCCGCAAGGTCATCATCTTGGATAGGCCCAATCCAAACGGAATGTATGTCGATGGGCCCCTGCTCGACGACAAGCATAAATCGGGCGTAGGAGCATTACCCATACCCGTAGTTCACGGCCTCACGATGGGCGAAATCGCCCTTATGGCACGTGGCGAAGAGTGGAGCAAAGAGTGTGAGTTACAAATAGTTAAATGCAAAAATTACTCTCACCAAAGCCACTACACCCTGCCCATCGCTCCATCGCCCAATCTGCCAACGCAACACTCCATATACCTCTACCCCTCGGTTTGTCTGTTTGAGGGTACTGTATGTTCGTTGGGGCGCGGCACAGAGTATCCATTCGAGGTTTATGGTCACCCCGACTATTCGGGTGGAGAGTTTTCATTCACCCCTCGCTCAATGGCGGGAGCAAAAAATCCCCCACTGAAAGATAAGGTGTGTCGTGGCGTGGATTTGCGTACGAAACCCATCGAGGAGATTTTAGCCGAAGGCTTTAACCTCGACTATGTAATAGATGCATACCACAACCTCTCGGCAAGGGGTTATGCCGCCGAGGAGTTCTTTACTCCGATGTTCGAGAAGTTGGTGGGCGTGGATTATGTCCGACAGATGATTGTGGCAGGCCACTCGGCCGATGAAATCAGCGCACGCTGGCGCGAGGAGGTCGAAGAGTTCAAAATCTTACGCCGACAATACCTTCTTTACGAGGAATAGCGCCATTGCGATAAGTCTTATTTATAGCAATATAAATTTTTATAATCGAAAAACTATTGCGCCGAACCATTTTTAGGTTACTTTTGCATTAGGAAACAGAAAATAATAGATAAACCTATAAAACAAACAAAACTATGAAAAGCGTAAAAGGAACTCTTACAGAGAAGAACTTGTTGAAGTCGTTTGCAGGCGAGAGCCAAGCACGTAACCGTTATACATTTTTTGCCAGCGTAGCCAAGAAAGAGGGCTTCGAGCAGATTTCAGGTGTCTTTACGGAGACTGCCGAGCAGGAGAAGGAGCACGCCAAGAAATTCTTTAAGTACTTGGAGGGTGGCGATGTGGAGATTACCGCAACATACCCCGCAGGTAAGATTGGCACAACCAGCGAGAACCTGTTGGCAGCCGCTATGGGTGAGCACGAGGAGTGGGACGTACTCTACGCCGAGTTCGCACGCGTAGCCGACGAGGAGGGCTTCGCCGAGATAGCCGAGACATTCCGCCAAATAGCCATTGTCGAGGCCGAGCACGAGCGTCGTTACCTTAAACTTTTGGAGCGTGTAACCGAGGGTACGGTATTTGTTCGCGATGGCGAGATTTGGTGGCAGTGCCGCAACTGCGGTTATGTCATCTTGGCCAAGGAGGCTCCCATCAAGTGCCCCGCTTGCGCTCACGCACAGGCTTACTTCGAGCCCAAGAAGGAGAACTATTAGTAGTATCGACATAGATTTTTTCGAGCCTGTCTAACAAGTTTTTTGTTAGACAGGTTTTTGTATATAATAAAAAGTT
>CAZQMC010000102.1:0-3699 GCA_964594305.1 uncultured Alistipes sp.
TAGGCTCAAACAAAAAAAAGACCTGCCTAACATTTTTAATTGTTAGACAGGCTCTTTCTTTGTGATCATATATTGACATTTCCTCCCCTCTGTCCCCTCCCATTTGTCAAAGGGAGGGGCTTTTTAGGAATACCCTCGCTTACTCGCAGCCTTGACAAAGGGTGAGGCTCTGTCCTTGATACAATAAAATATCGCAGCGTAGGGACTCGACCGCGCGAAGCGCGAAGCCGAAATACCTTTGAAAAATAAACATCTTCTATTTCGGCAACCCCTTATTTGTGAGTAGTACCCGAAGAAAAATGGCGAGAACGCGAGGCGTTGTTTTTTTGTGTTGTATATGGCGTAAATGGATTTATGTAAATATACAACACAAAAAAAGCGACTGAATTTCAGTCGCTCGCCATTTTCTTGTTATGCGGTGCGTAGGGGACTCGAACCCCTGACCCCGTGCGTGACAGGCACGTATTCTAACCAGCTGAACTAACGCACCGTTTGCTGATTGCAAGTGCAAATATAATACAAAAATATCAAATGGCAACTTTTTGATAAAAAAAATCGCTACTCGAAAAACGAAAATTGCACACTGCCATAACTGCGTAGGCGTGTGAAACGCGGGTGCTGGCTGAAATCCTGCGATTTAGAGTGCTCGAAAATGAATGTGCCGCCCTCACGCAGAAGGTTGCCGGCAAAGACCAAATCGACAATCTGTTCGCTATTCTCCAAGTCGTAGGGTGCATCGGAGAAGATGACATCGAACTGCTTGGCGCAACTCTTCAAATAGAGAAAAGCATTGGCCTTGACGGGGTGTATGGCCTTTAAGCCAAAGCCCTGCGCAGTCTGGCGTATGAAATTATAATGCACAGCATTTATCTCGACCGAGGTGACCGACGTAGCACCACGTGATGCAAACTCGTAACTTATAGAGCCTGTGCCGGCAAAGAGGTCGAGCACTTCCAAACCCTCGAAATCGAGCATATTATTCAGCACATTAAACAGATTCTCTTTTGCAAAATCTGTCGTCGGGCGCGCTCGGAGATTTCGGGGTGGGGTAATGGTACGACCACCGCAACTGCCACTGATAATTCTCATCTATACCTTAATATATAATATGACTACTTCACAAAAAAGAGGCTGCCTTATGAAAAGAACAGCCTCCAAATCTAACGGCTACCGGAATTACTCACCCCAGTTACCTGCCTCGTTGTTACTACCCTCCAACGAACCGAACATCAAACCTGCGTACTGACCGAAGTTGTTTACACGGTCGTCGATAAGGTTGATAACGTCCTGACGGAACTCAACAGTGTCGAGGTAAGCCTTATAGGGAGCGCGGCACTCGATAACGGGCAATACCATTGTAGAGCCTGTTGCGGCCTCGCCAGCCTCCAAATAGAACTCAACAGTGTTGTTGGTGAAGGGGATATAACGAAGATTATTTACGTCCTCGGCTGTAAATTTACGAGGATTGAAGATAGTGTCGATAACGTGAATGTAATAAGTCTCAACATTCTTCTTCTTCAAACGCTTCAACATTGCCATAGCAACAGAGTCGTCCTCGTCAACCAACTTGCGCTCCATCTGCAAAGAGTCGTTAAGGATAAAATGAACAAGTGTATCGAAGTTGTCTGTAAACTTCTTGTACTTGCTCTTGTAAGCACGCTCGGCTGTACGAATGTCCTTCAACTTCTCGATAACCACTGCGTTACGCTCTTTGAGTTGCTTCTCAAAACTCAAAGGACGGGCGATAAGCGATGCAACAAACCAAACCAAGGCTACAATCACCAAGCCCAAAACAATTTGTACTGCTTTTTTCATTTTGTGTTATTAGTTATTTGTTATTATTTGTACTACATTTGCAATGCAAAAATACGAAAATAAATGCTTAACACTTATATCGCAGGCCAAATTTACACAAAAATCTCGTTCGAAGCAACAAATAGTCAGAAAAAAGTTGTAGAAAATTTATCTTCGTGGCTAACTTCGACCGATAATACCTCTATTTTCGTGCTAAATGGCTATGCCGGAACGGGAAAAACGACACTAATTGCGGCATTGGTGGCAGTTTTGAAAGAGAACGCTATGCCGTGCGTGTTGCTGGCTCCGACGGGGCGTGCGGCGAAGGTGCTGACACGCTATTCCGGTCACGTTGCACATACCATTCATAAACGCATCTATCGTGAGCGCACAAATGCCGCTTACGAGTCGAAGTTCTCGTTGGATATCAACAAGGAGAAAGATGCCGTATTTATCGTCGATGAAGCCTCGATGCTCTCGGACAGCAGTGGTGATGGGCAGATTTTCGGCAGTGGCTCACTGTTGGAGGATTTGATAAAATATGTGCGTAGCGGCAAGAACTGTCGTCTGTTGTTGGTGGGCGATAGTGCGCAGTTGCCTCCCGTTGGGGCAGATTACAGTCCGGCACTCGACGAGTCGGTTATGCAATCGTATGGCGATGTGGTGTATGCGTCGATGGACGACGTGGTACGCCAAGATGCCGATTCGGGCATATTGTACAATGCAACGATGCTGCGGTGTATGTTGGAGAATAACATCTTCGAGGTGCCGCAGTTTGATATGCAATTCCCTGATTTTGAGGCGGTAGAAGGTGGTGACCTAATGGAGAAGTTGCAAGATGCCTACGACAAATATGGCAAGGACGAGGTGATAGTCGTGACACGCTCCAACAAGCGTGCAAACCGTTATAACGAGGGTATTCGTCGCTATAATCTCTCGGCCGAGGAGGCTATCGAGAGTGGCGATATGCTGATGGTCGTGAAGAATAATTATCACTACACCGAGCGCATAAAGGATTGCCCGATGAGTTTTATCGCCAATGGAGATATCGCCCGCTTAAAGAAAATACGACGCTTCGAGGATTTTTATGGTTTCCATTTTGCCGATGCTGTGCTGTCGTTTGCCGATTACGACGATATGGAGATAGAGTGCAAGGTGTTGCTCGACACCATTGCCTCGGAGTCGCCATCGCTCACCTATGAGGAGAGCCGTCGCCTGTTTGACGAGGTGGAGCAGGACTATCTCGATATTAAGAGCAAAATTAAACGTTTCAGGGAAATACGCGAAAATCCCCATTTCAACGCCGTACAGGTGAAATTTGCCTATGCCGTTACGTGTCATAAGGCGCAGGGCGGCCAATGGAGTGCAGTTTTTGTGGATAGATGCCTCTTTGGCGACGAGCCAATGAGTCGAGATATGCTGCGTTGGCTATATACGGCCATCACGCGTGCTACCGAGAAAGTCTATTTGGTGAATTTTGATGAACGATTTTTTTGATTTTCACGCTCAAAAAACTACCTTTGTAGAATAAAATAAACACAAAAGAAAAAAGCGAAATATTGCGATAAGGAGAAAGCATCCTGATTGTCTGCGAGTTAGGTTTGGGATTCAGTGCATTGCAGAGGTTAAAAAACAACCTTTTGGCAAAACCAAGCACAAGTTGAGTTCCCATATCGTTACCAGACGGTCAGGATACTTTTTATTGGTAAGGTTGTAGTATTCAGCGATTTGCGATATTTTGCATACCCTCAGATAACTCACTAAGAAGTAATTTTGTAAACAAAAAATTAGTGAGTATGAGAAGTACGTTTAAAGTCCTCTTCTATGTGAAGAAAGGCAGCGAGAAGCCTAATGGCAATCTTCCGCTGATGTGCCGTCTGACTGTTGATGGCGAGGTAAAGCAAT
>CAZQMC010000103.1:0-3301 GCA_964594305.1 uncultured Alistipes sp.
ATTGTTAGACAGGCTCTATTTTATATCATCAGGAATGCCATATAACACGCAATAGCACCCAACGCCATCAGTGCCTTAATCCACGGCGAGCGGAAACGCAGCATAGCATAAACCACGACCG
This sequence comes from uncultured Alistipes sp., assembly GCA_964594305.1. Classification (GTDB taxonomy): domain Bacteria; phylum Bacteroidota; class Bacteroidia; order Bacteroidales; family Rikenellaceae; genus Alistipes. The sequence continues at coordinate 122 of CAZQMC010000103.1, forward strand.
TAGAGAGCGCTCCAAAAATGGTAAGATTTAATACCTTCTCGTCGCCAAAGTGATATACACTGCCTCCCGCATATAGAACATCGGCAATAGCCAGCACAAAGAAATTGAACACATTGCTTCCGGCAATATTGCCAAAGGCTATATCGAAGTTGCGCATACGGAATAACGAAATAGTCGAAGTAACCTCGGGAAGAGATGTCGCAACGCCCAAGAACAACGCTCCGGCCAAGCCCGAGCCAAGATTCAGGCGGGTGGCGATATCGTCGGTGATATAGGTGAGAATAATACTTGCGACGATAATTCCGACGCTGGCCAACACAAATCTTACGACAATGGCTCGGAGAGAGAGCGTGACCTCTTCCGCGTCGCCATCATTATCTGCATCGCCACCATTATCACTCGCAAGATACTTTACCGAAAAGGCATAGAAGGCCACCAGCAGCAATGATGTGATGCTGACGAAGAGGTATGGGGAGTCATCGCTACCCAATACGATATTATCCTCGGCCATATACTGCCAATTCATCACAACGGCAAAATACATCATAAAAAGGAAGAGCATAACCATATTATGGCTACGCGACAGATGCGCCGCCGAGAAGCCCTTTATATAGAACAATATCACCACGGCCAGCATACCGAAATTAAAGAGGTTGCTACCCAAAATATTACCTATACACAGGCTGGGGCTGTCGATAAGAATCGTAGCCGAGATGCTGGTAAAAAGTTCGGGTAGTGATGTAATGGCCGACAGCAATACACCGCCCAAGAATGCACCCGAGAGTTTTGTCGTACGGTCAATCATATCGATATAGCGCGAGGCCAAAATCGAGAACCACACCACCGCGGCGACCGTTATAACATAAAACAGGTATATCATAAATGAAAAATTGAAAGTTTCTTCTCTAAATTCGTGTGGGTGAAGCATCTAATCGTATGGCGATAAAGAGCAACATCGTAAAGCCCAACAACGACGAGCCGCCATAACTGATAAACGGCAGAGGGATACCCATAACGGGAATCAACCCGACGGTCATACCGACATTCACCAATACGTGGAACAGCAGTATCGAGGCCACACAATAGCAATATATTCGACCAAAAGGCTCCTCCTGACGCTCGCCCATCTTCATAAGCCTGAAAATCAAAGCACACAGCAGAGCCAGAAGAGTCATCGTACCCAGAAAGCCCCACTCCTCGCCGACGGTGGAGAATATAAAGTCGGTATCCTGCTCCGGTACAAAGCCATAACGCACCTGCGTACCCTCCATAAAGCCCTTACCGAACAATCCTCCCGAGCCGATGGCAATCTTCGACTGATTGACATTCCAATCGAAGGTGGCATCTTGCTCTATGCCCAAGAAACTGATGATTCGCTTACGGTGGTAGCCCTGCAACACATTCTCAAATACATAGTCGGCGGCGGGCACAAACAACATCGAGCCGATGAAGAGTGACAAGGTGAGCATCATCGACGAGATATGCATACGCCACGCATAGATGGCCGCCACCACAGCACCGACGATAAGTGCTATGGTAAGGCACAATGTACCACTCAACGCTCCGTCAAAGAATACAAGCGACAAACCGCGCAACACAACGGCACCAAGACATACGGCGATAAAGAATTTTATGTGCATACGCCAACGCCCCATCATCATAGCGTCGGAAAGCGTAAACAGAAGCAACAAAAGCAGCAGCAACAGCAACTGCGTAAAGAGCAACGAGCAGACAAACAACACCGCCACGATAATAGCGGGAATACACAGCCACTTATTCAAGCCCTCGCGATACAACACGAAGATAAACGAGCAGATAACCAAGCCCGAACCTGTATCGTTTTGCAGAAGCGTAAGGCCAATAGGCAGAGCCATAATCATTCCCACACGCAACAACCCTCCAACACTCTTAATCGAGAAGTTGTAGTTACTCATCAGACGAGCCACCGACAAAGCCGTGGCGACCTTCATAAACTCGATAGGTTGCAGACCAAAGACCAGCCACGCACGCGCACCATTGACCTCTCGCCCCAAACCCGGCACCAGCGTAGCCAGCATAAGCACCACGCACAAAGCATAGGCGTAATAGGCGTACATATGGTAGTACTGCGAATCCAAGAGCAGAATAAATAGTCCTGCGGCAACACTCAATCCTATCCACATCAACTGCTTGACATATTGTTGCGAGAAAGAGAAAGCCTCTACCTCTTCGCTAAACGTAGCCGAGAAGATGTTGGTAAAGCCTATGGCCACCAACAACACATAGAGCAAGACCGCAACGCGGTCCACACCCTCGAACAACGATATTTTACCTCCTCTACTCGGCATACTTCTTCGGAACTCTCCAAGATTTATTCTTTATCATCTCAACCAGATGTGGTCGGGTGATGGTATCTGTTAAATAATACTCCTCCAAAAGGCTGGCGATAGGCAATGCGAACGACGCTCCAAAGCCACCGTGCTCGACATATACCGAAATGGCAATCTTCGGGTTATCCTTCGGAGCAAACGAGAGGAAGGTAGAGTGGTCGGCGCCATTGGGATTCTGCGCCGTACCCGTCTTACCACACACGTCCCAGCCTTCAAGACGGGCGGCATAAGAAGTACCTGCTCCCTCGATATTGACACCTCGCCACATACCCTCGACGATAGGCTCAAAGTGCTTGGTATCGACCTTCGTATAATGTCTCTCATAAAAACGTCTATCCAACGAGTCACGACCTTCGACATTTTTGATGATGTGAGGGATATAGTAATAACCTCTGTTGGCAACAATCGCAGCAAGGTTAGCCATTTGAAGTGGCGTACAACCCAACTCTCCCTGACCAATCGAGAGCGACACCACAGTCAAACTATTCCAATAACCTCGATATCGTCTATCGTAGAGTTGGCTCGTGGGGACATATCCCGGGCCCTCGCCCAAGAAGTCGGAATCCAACTTACGGCCAAAACCAAAACTCTTGACATAATCGGCCCATACATCTAAACCCTCCTTGACATTGGCGAACTTCTTCTGGTCGATAATATCGCGGAAGACATAGCAGAAATAGGCGTTGCAAGATTGCGCCACAGCATTGCGCAAATCGAGCGGCGAAGAGTGAGCGTGGCAAGCCAAATCGAATTTACCAACGTGATAACCCAGATGACAAGGATAGGCCCTTGATGGTGTCAAGACACCCTC
>CAZQMC010000104.1:0-2977 GCA_964594305.1 uncultured Alistipes sp.
GGCTCAATACCACGATGATACCTGCCAACCACCAAGTAATCTTCTCCAAAGCATTGGCAGAATCACGCACGCCCATAACCTGATTTGCTGCGCCGAAGTTTGCAGCCATACCACTCTTGGGGTTCTGCACCAACACAGCCAAAATAAGCAAGATGCTCGCCACCAAAATCAATCCGATACAAATTGAATATAACATAATCTTATACTTTTTTAATTATTACTATCTATTTTTGCGATAAGTTCTGCAAAGTAAATACTTTTTTCGGGATTTAGCAAACTTAATTTGCGATAAGTTGCTTTTGCCTCCTCTTTAAGCCCCTGCATAAGATATACTTCGGCCAACTCCTCACTCACCATATCGTCCTCATCGTCGAGGTCGGCCGAGGTGACAATATCTTCATCGGCAGCCGTCTCATCGACCACTATACGATGAGTATTCTTTTGCAGAAAACGGCCTATTATATCATCGGCCGTAATAGCGGTAAGACGCTCTATATCAACGCTTTTAACCTCCAATACAGGTCGCTCGCACAGACTCTTCAACTCCTCGCGAAGCGATTCGACCACAGCACCTCGCGGAGTCATATCCTCACGCCAACGCTCCGATAGGAGCAGCCCCTCAATCTCGTCACGCTCAATCTCGACAACCTCGTCAGAGGCGATGGAATTTTGTTGAAAACTTTTTTCCATATCGCTACCAATTTGAGGCCGCCGCCTGATAAATATCGTGTACCAACTGCTCGACAATCTCGGCATCGAGTTCCTGCTGTACCTCGGTAAGCAGACGCGTAGAGTCGTAATCGGCAAAGGCCTTGAAGGTCTGATTGAACGAGTCGTCGGGATTTACTGCATTGGTAAAATTAACCTTAACGGTAATGGTCAGACGGTTCAAAATGGCATAATCGTCACTCGACACCGAGGCCGTAACCGAGGTATAACCGATAATCTCGCCCTCGAAAGCGAAATCACCACCCTCATCGACCAACTCCAACTTGGTCTGGCGCGAGAACTTATCCTTCAACGCTTCGACCAATGTGGTACTCAATGTCGGCGACACCATAGGTGCATTATTGGGGAAGTATGCCACACTGAAAGTCTTGGCAGCCTCGGGGATACTTGCTCCCGAGAACGAGTAACCACCCTTCATAAAGATACACCCCGAGAGCAACACGCTACTCGCAAGCATCGCTGCAACCACTACGAAATAAAATATCTTTCTCATCATAACCTTCACGCTTAAATATCTTCATCAGAAATACCCAACTCCTTCATACGGCGATAGAGCGTACGCTCCGAGAGGAACAACTCACGCGCAGCATCACGCCTGCGACCGCCATTATTCTTCAACGCACGCAAAATCTGCTCACGCTGCATATCGGCTTTGGTGAATTCCTTATGCGGCAACTCCACCACCTCCTCACTCTCGGCATAATCGACCTCAACGGGTGCGGCAGACGTAGCATAATGGCTCGACGAGGGTAACAAACCCACAACCTCCGCCGTCGAGGGTGACGACATCGACTGACCGCCACGCATCAAATCCGAGAGCATACGCTTCAAGTCGTTGATATCGCTACGCATATCGAAGAGTATCTTATAGAGCAACTCGCGCTCGGTAGAATAATCCTCGCCACCCATCGAATGGGAGTGCATAGCGGGTGCCGACGAGGATTGTGGCAGGAGATATTGCGACAGCACCTCGGCCGTAATCACACGGCTCTTCTCCAAAGCGGAAATCTGCTCGGCTACATTCTTCAACTGACGGATATTGCCTCGCCAATAGTGATTTTTCAGCATCTCACGCGCCTCGTCGTCCAACTGCACCGAAGGCATCTTATACTGCACAGCCACATCGGCCGCAAACTTACGGAACAACAGAGGTATATCCTCCTTGCGCTCACGCAGAGGCGGCACAACGATAGGAACGGTATTGAGTCGATAGTATAAATCCTCACGGAAACGCCCCTGCTCGATGGCTCGCAACAAATCGTTATTCGTAGCCGCCACAACTCTCACATTGGTCTTTTGAACACGAGCCGAGCCAACCCTGATAAACTCTCCCGACTGCAAAACACGAAGCAGGCGCACCTGCGTAGAGAGGGGCAACTCACCCACCTCGTCCAGAAAGATAGTACCACCATCGGCCTCCTCGAAATAGCCCTTACGCGCCTCTGTGGCACCAGTAAAAGAGCCTTTCTCGTGACCAAACAATTCCGAGTCGATAGTACCCTCGGGAATAGCGCCGCAATTCACAGCGATATATTTTGAGTGCTTACGCGCCGAATAAGCGTGAATGATTTGCGGAAAAAACTCCTTACCCACACCGCTCTCGCCCGTAACCAACACCGACAAATCGGTAGGAGCAACGCTCAATGCCACGCCCAAAGCGCGGTTCATAGCCTCGCTGTTACCGATGATGCCAAAGCGTTGCTTAACGCTCATAATATCGTGATTGTCAGCCATCGTAGAAAATTATTGTTTGGGGGTTATATAATCCAAATCGGGGTTACGCATCTCGCCAATCTGCTCGGGAGCATCTTCAAAAACCGTCTCGGTAGTCTCGGTTGTCACACTTGGCAACGACGGTTCGTCAGACGAGAACAACCTACCGGCCTGCCAATCGTTATACAGGCCATAGAGCAATGCCGCAATAGCCAGCAGAGCAACGAAAATAGCAATCTTGATTATCAAATCGCCCTTATTCGAGCGACGCGAGGTAGCCGACTCTCGGCCTGTGACAATCTTATTACCCTTGCCATAGCGCAAGCCTTTGGTATATTTTTCGGGGCGCACCTTGCGAGCCGCCTCGGCCGTATCCTTGGGTTTGAGTTCTCTCTTCTGCTCCTCGACAACAGGCTTTACAACCTCCTGCTCGACGGGTTGCGGTCGCTCTTCAACCTTCTCCTCGACTTTCGTCTCAACCTTCGTCTCAACCACAGGCTTGACAGCGGCACTCTTCTCGGCACTCTTCTCGGCG
>CAZQMC010000105.1:0-2746 GCA_964594305.1 uncultured Alistipes sp.
CTGTCGCCAAAGATATCGAAGCCCGTAGTCTCGGTGTCGAAGCAGAACTCCTTATAGCCCTGCAACTTGTTCACAAGTTGCTCTAAATCGGCAAGTTCCGTCACAAGATGATAGGTGTGAGGAGTATCGGCGGCCGTAGCAAAAGGCTCGTCAAACAACTCTCCCTGCTCGGTAGCGGTCGGTGCGGTCGGTGCGGCCAAGGCACTCTGCCCTGCGGCAATATTCTCACTCGGCGCAGGCACTGCCGACGGCACATCGGCAAAGGCGGCAAACAAATCACCCTGCCCCTCCAACTGCTTGCGTTTTAACTCCACCGACTTGGCGCGTGCCATCTCGGCCAACTGACGCTGTGGCGCCTGTCGGGGTGCGGTCGGCTGCTCCGCAGGAGTCATATTCTGCACATCGCGCAGGAAAGACGAAAAGTCCAACTCGGCATACAAAGCCTTCAACTCGTCGATATTGGGTGCACAGATTGCCAAATCGTCGGCATCGAACTCCACCGGCACATCGGTCTTGATGGTGGCTAAACACTTCGACAAGAGCAACTTATCGCCCCACGCGGCAATCTTCTCTCCCTGCTTGCCCTTGATAGCGGCAACATTGGCGAGGATATTTTCACACTCGCCCCACTCGCCGACCAACTTGCAGGCTCCCTTCTCGCCTATGCCCGGCACTCCGGGGATATTGTCCGACGAGTCGCCCCACACAGCCAGAATATCGCGCACCAAAACGGGGTCTGAAATGCCATATTTCTCGCAAATAGCCTGACTATCAATTATTTCGATGTCGTCACCCTTCTGTTTATAGATGTAACGCCTTTCACCCACCAACTGTCCATAGTCCTTGTCGGGAGTGACCATATATACCTCGTAACCCTCGGCCGAGGCCTTATATGCCAGCGTACCGATAACATCGTCGGCCTCGTAACCCTCAATCTCGAAGACGGGGATACGCATAGCCTTCAACAAACGGCGCAGGTATGGTACCGAGGCGATGATATCCTCGGGTGTCTCGGGGCGGTTGGCCTTATATTCGGGGTACAACCCACAACGAAACGACCCTCCCTTGGGGTCTAACGCCACGCCCAGCAAGTCGGGCTTCTCGCGCTTCTGTATGTCACGCAAAAACTTCGTGAAGCCAAACAGAATAGAGGTGTTCATACCGAAACGGTTACGCATCGGACGACCAAAAAAGGCGTAGTAGTATTTGAACACGAGCGCGTAGGCGTCGATAAGGAATAGGCGTTTCATTTAATTCAAAATTCAAAATTCAAAATTCAAAATTCAAAATTTGGCTGACGCACCAAATTATCTGTTTTGAATAGTTTTATGAAATACAAATTTTCCTGTTTGTAATATTTTCGCGGGAATTATTACCCCGAAGGCAATTTTGAATTTCCAAACTGCCTTCCGTATAACACAACGCTTAAAAATTGTCTTCTGCGTACCACTCGGCAAAGGAGGTGGCAGTCTCGTGCAGACGCAACGAGTGCAACTCCACATCGTCGGGCAGCGACTCCAACAACCGCTCGGCAAAGTCGGCCAACATATTCTCGCACGTAGGCTGATAATCGACCAAGACAATATTGTCGTAATGCTCCGAGAGCATATCCCGTAGCGCCAGCCCCTGCTCCGAGCGACGCATCATAAACGAGTGGTCGAGGCGTGAGATAATCTGCTCAGTCACAATCTGTTTCAAAAGACCGAAATCCATAACCATACCCTGCTTGGGGTCGTAGGCATCGGCCGAAGGCTCGCCCTTGATTGTAACAAACAGACGATACGAGTGGCCGTGAATCTCACGACACGCCCCGTCGTAGCCCTCCAACGAATGGGCCGCCTCAAACGAGAACTCCTTGGTAAGACGAATTGTTGCCATAGCAAAAATTATTTAGCCGAGGTTAATGTTTCTGTGTTTCGAGCGTTTCAAGCCTTGCATCGGCGGCAATCTTGTCGATGATGGCACGCACAACGACGTCCATCTCGGAGCCGGCAGAATAGTCCGCCGCGCAGACATAATTCACTCGGTTGTCGCGGATAAGGGTGTTCATCTCCTTGCGCTTACCCCTCTCCTCGGGATTATAGACCGCAATGGAGTGACCGCCGAAGTTCTTCACCAGGCGCATACAGGGGATATCGGTCGTACCGTCGCCAACATAAATCATACGCTTGAATGGCACAGGGCGAGAGTTCTCCTCCATATATTGATTGACCTTCTGGGCATCATAGACCGACTCGACACCCTTGTTAATCTTGAAGATAAATTGTGTCTTATTGGTGTAATTCACCGCCACAGCCGGCCAATAGGCTATGCCATCGACATTATAGAGGAACGAGCAGGCGTAGATGTGCTTGAACTCGCTGGCGATAGATGTACCCTCGATAATCTCCTTCAATCCCGACGAATTGACATAGTGCAGCAGGCGCAAACCCTTCTCGGCAGCATAGGCGTTCATACGGGCAAACCAACTCTCAACGCCCTTATAGTAGCGGACATTGCGGCCCGACTCCTGAAAAGCCTCACGACGCAACGAGAGGCCCTTGCTCTGCGCCTCCTGAATCATACGCGCCATATATGCCAACACGGCGTCACCGTCCTGCTCCTCGGCCAGCGAATTGGCCTCGTGCCAGAACTCCTTATTGCTCTTACCTACGGCAGGGATAAAGTCGTACTCCTGCATATTACCCGGCGCCAAAGTGCCGTCAAAATCGTAAATCAAGGCTACGGTATAAAGATTTTCCATAGT
>CAZQMC010000106.1:0-2336 GCA_964594305.1 uncultured Alistipes sp.
ACTTTTTATTATATACAAAAACCTGTCTAACAAAATACTTGTTAGACAGGCTCTTTGTTCTTTTATCTTTAATCTCGCTGTGCGGTATTCCCTCCTCGCGGCTGGGCATAGTGCAAGCAGACCTAGCCCTCTGCCCTCGCTCCGCAGCGTCGGTTCATCTTTACTCTTCAATAGTAACTTGGGTAGTAAAATTACTACCCAAGTTACCGAGGAGCGCGATGATAGGGAGATTAGCGAGTTTAATGAATTTAGGGAGTTTAGGGATTGCGCACCAAGAAAGATTTATTGTGTCTGCGCTAAATTCCCTATTCAAAAAAAGGGCCTGTCTAACAAGTCCTAAAAAATAAAAATCGCCCCCGTCAGACACACTTCTGGCGGGGTGAAATCGTAAAAATCAGACTTGTTAGACAGTCCCTTTCATCTTTTATCTTTTCTCTATCTGCTGTATTGGCTCGTTGGAGTAATCTATCGGAGAGTTCTCTCGCAAGTCATTTATTAAAATGTCGGTCAGCAGAATACCCTCGGTGGCAATGTCCTCGGCTTCGATGCCTTTATAGTTGGCATACATATAATCGCCCATAGCGACGCTATATCTCTCCCCCTCGACAAGCCCCTCAAACCTCACATCGACAGCCTCACCCGAAGCATCGGTAAAGATTGTATAGGGGATATTCGAGAAGATATCGACCATATGCGACTCCTTGGGGTTCTCCTTGTCGTTGAACTTGGTGATAATCATCGTGCGCAACTCGGCAGGCGTCATCGTCATCGTATAGAGAGTCGAAGAGAATGGCTCCAAACTATAAACATCGGCAGTGCTTATCTCGGTCGAAGGCATAGGGTTAAGGCGAATACCTCCACGATGATAGAGGGCGATATCGACACCCAACGCCCGTTTTACGGCATCAACCTCCCACGCCGCCAAGCCCACACGATAGAGTGTCGAGCGGCTCTGCCCCACGGGCGTAGCCAATGCCTCGTTGTCGTGCAGTCGCTCAACCCACTCGACATAGGTAGAGTCGGCCTCATAACCCTTCAACTCGATGATATCATACTCGATGTCGGTTATCTTTGTACCTTTCATTTTTATATAGGTCGCACCCACACGCTTGCAGTTATTACCCGACTGCCCGAGCAGTGTGTTGCCGATGCAGGTATCGACCAAATTGTGAGTATGGCCGCAGATAATCATATCGTAAGCATCGCACTTCTCGGCCAAAGTCCTATCCATATCGTCGCCCATATGCGAAAGCAAGACCAGCACATCGCACTTATGGCGCAACTCCTCGGCCTGCTCCATAGCCGCCTCTTGTGGGTCGGGAAAACGAAGTCCCACAAAACTCTCCTCCTTGCCTGCCGGACGGTTATTGCGGTCGTAGTTGGTTATGACACCCACAAAACCAATCTTTATGCCGTTACGGGTATAAATCTTATAAGGTGGAGGCTGCGGAAAGGTTATCGTATCGCTCAAACAGTTGGCACACACGATATCGAACTCTGCGAGAGAGTTTATATGTCCCAAGAAGGCCTGTCCGTCGTCAAATTCGTGGTTACCCAGCGTCGCCACATCGTAACCCAACTCGTTCATCATATCGATAACGGGGCGACGAGGCTCCTTGGCCATATCGACATAGGCGTTACCCGTCCACCTGTCACCGGCATCGACCAACATCGTATGCACCGTATCCTGCGACAGACGCACAGCCGTAGCGAGTTGCGGGAAGTTTTCGACCTTGGCGTGAATATCCGATGTAGAGATTATCACAAGGCTCTTCTCCGAAATATAGCGTTGCCAAACCTTACAAGCACCTATAACAAGGAGAAAAATCGTGAATAGCAAAGTAATCTTTTTCAGCATACTGTTTATATTTTGCAAATTTCCGCCACTTATGGCGTATTATTTTGTTTTCAACAGGTCAAAGTTACAAATAAAATAATTATCTTTACACATCTTAATATTTGTTTTTATGTCGGATAAGGTAAAAGTATTTTGTTGCAACAACTCCACAGAGATAGAGGTGGAGTTGGGAATATCTCTTCTGGAACTGCTTAAACGTTTGGAGTTGACGAGTCCTCACCCTTTTCTCGCAGCATACACCAACAATCGCCTTAAAGAGTTGAATTACCGTATATTCAAGCCTATGGAGGTGCGTTTTATCGATATCACCCATTTCGAGGGTTATCGAGTCTATCAACGCACCATTTCATTCATTCTGCAAAAGGCTGTATGGTCGCTCCGCCCCGGCACGAAATTCTATATTCGCCATACGGTCGGCCGCGGATTTTACTGCGAATTTGCCGAGGGTGTGCCTTCGGATATGCAACTCGGCGAGTTA
>CAZQMC010000107.1:0-2085 GCA_964594305.1 uncultured Alistipes sp.
CTCCGCTTTCGCTCACTTCGACCAGCCTCAAAATAACCTACTTAAAAGTGATTTTATTGTTTTTCGGGAATATGGCTCTTTTGGCGTCTGGCTCGTTGTCTGTGTGCATTTCAATAAAAAAGAGCAAAGCCTCTTTCATCTTTTACTTACTCTACATACAGTACCAGTCCCTTCAAATACTCACCTTCGGGGTGGTAGATGTTGATAGGGTGGTCGGCCGGTTGAGTGAGTTGATGCAGTATGCGTACTTTGCGACCGGCAATGGCGGCTGCCGAGAAGACCATCGTACGGAACAACTCCTTGCTTACGGCCTGCGAACAAGAGAACGTGAAGAGAATACCTCCGCTCTTAATCTGCGACAGTGCGCGAGCATTTATGCGCTTATAGCCCTGCATAGCATTTCCCAACACCTTGTGATGCTTGGCAAAGGCCGGAGGGTCCAAGATTATCAAATCATACTTATCGCCAATCTCTTTTAGATAATCGACAGCGTCGGCAGCGACAGCCTTGTGTGGGTACTCATTGCCAAAATTAAGACGCATATTCTCGTCGGCCAACTCTACGGCGCGCTCCGAAGCATCTACCGAGCATACCTCTATGGCTCCGCCCGAAGCGGCATAGACCGAGAAACCGCCCGTATAACAGAAGGTGTTGAGTACGGTGCGGCCCTTGGCATAATGGCGTACCAACTCGCGATTGTAACGCTGGTCGAGGAAGAAGCCTGTCTTTTGTCCCTCTTCCCAATTTACCAAAAACTTCTCACCATTCTCCTTGACAACTAACGACTTATGGTCGGAATGGCCCCAAATATAGCCGTCGATGGCATTCAGTCCGGCCTTGAAAGGCACGGTCTGCGAACTCTTGTCATAGATGGCTGTTAGTCGTTCGCCATAGACCTCACGCAGAGCCTCGGCAATGGCCATACGCGACAGATACATTCCCACCGAGTGGCACTGCACAACGGCGACCGAGCCGTAGATGTCGATGACAAGTCCGGGCAAAGAATCACCCTCGCCGTGAACAAGACGATAGCAGTCGGTAGAGGCATTGTCGGTAAGGCCCAATGTGCGTCTTACATCATAGGCAACGGCAATGCGACCTGTCCACCACGCTTGGTCAATATCCTCCTTCTCGAAGGTAAGCACCCTGACAGCAATAGAGCCTATCTGGTAGTGACCGCGAGCAATGAAGTCGCCCGACTTGGTGAATACATCTACAACCTCGCCTTCGCGAATCTCATCGTCTGTGCAAACTATACGCTCTATTGCGCCCGAAAAAATCCACGGGTGGCGACGCATAAGCGACTCCTCCTTGCCTCGGCGCAGAAATATTTGTGTCTTTATCATTGTAGTATATTATTTTCGGTGGTTGTAATGCGTGGTGAGGAGAGTAACTTCTCGTAAATCTTGATACATACCCACGCATCGGTTGCGGCATACATCTGCTGCTGGGGAGTGAGTGTGCCGGCCTCCCAATTACTCAGGCGCTGCGCCTTCGATACTCGCTTGCCGAGAACCAATGCCGACATCTTGCGGAGGCTCTTCTCCTCGACGCCCCAATCTCGGGCGATATGTTGCAGGTCGATGAAACCTCGCTCGTTGAAGTGCCTGAGTGTGTGCAACGAGCGCAGGTCGCCCGCTACATCGGCACCAATCTTCAAGATGTTGGGGTTGCTCAATATTTTCAGCAAAGCGTTATGTAATTTCATCTTGTTAAGACGAATCAGATAACATCTGTTGTGGGTGGATAGTTGTAACAAAGCCACCTTATTGGTAATGCCCGCCTTGAACGATGGGCGCGTTTCGGTGTCGAAGCCGATGATTTTTTGCCCGGCGAGGTCACGGCATACGGCAGTGATTTGTGCATCACTCTCCACGACGACAATCTTGCCGTCGAAATGTGCTGCCGGAAGTTCTGCCGCCTGCTCGTTTGTTATGGTTGGTTGAAATGACATATCCTTGTTTTTGATGGGCAAAGTTACTCAATATCTCTGGAAAAATCTAACGAATGAGGGAAAATAATGATGGCGACACTGGTGTTCAATGACTTATGAGGACTTTTGATGAAAGCCTCGCCGATGCAAAA
>CAZQMC010000108.1:0-1934 GCA_964594305.1 uncultured Alistipes sp.
TCAAACAAAAAAAAAGACCTGCCTAACATTTTTTTATTGTTAGACAGGCTCTTTTCATTTGTCACTATTCCGTCTTTTTCTGCAACCGAAGCCAATCAAGCATCGCCTCCTGCCACTCCTCTCGATAGGGGAAACGCTTACTCATACCCCAGCCGTGCCAGCCGTCGGGATAGATGTGCAACGAAGCCTCTATGCCGGCCTTTTTCAGGGCGTTGTAGTAGCGTGTGCTGCTTATGGGCGGCACAATCTTATCGTCGTCCGAGAGCATCAGCAGGGCGGGTGGCGTGCGCTTTGTCACACGATTCTCGGGCGAGTATTCGGCACGGTCAGCCGCCGTATGGCCCTCGCCGAGCAGGTTGTTGAATGTACCCTCGTGCGTGAGGCCCCACTCGCCTGTGATTACGGCGTACATCAGAATCGAAAATGCCGGCTCCTCACCTATGGGCGCGAAAGTCGATGTATAGGCTGCCAGATGACCTCCTGCCGAGTAACCCATTATGCCCACCTCGTCGGCCGAGAACGACCACTCCGCGGCGTGGCTACGCATTATGCGCAACGCCTCGACAGCATCTTCCAGAGGCACCTCACGATGACCATTCGGCATACGATATTTCAGCACGCCGCAGGTTATGCCGTTCTCGGCCAGCCAGCGAGCCGCATCGGCACCCTCGTAAGTCATACATACGGCCTCGTATCCGCCACCCGGGCAGATTACTATCGCCTGCCCCGTAGCCTTCTCGGGCGCAGCCTTGTAGATGTATAGTTCTGCCGACTTCGACCAATTTATTATGCCTTTGTGGCAGGTCTCCTCACGCTCCAACCCGGCCTGATGCGGTGCCGAGGCATCGTCCCAAATCTTAATTAACAAATCCTCTTTGTAGTCATACTCTTGCGCCACGGCCGGCATAACCGCCAACACGGCACACAACACAAAAAATACCCTCTTCATTTTGAATTTTATTTTGTTTTTATCCTTTATCTTCTAATTTTACTCTTGTTTAGTATCTTGGGTAGTAAAATCACTACCCGCGTTAATGTTGGGAGTATGAAAGCCTATTTCGATGCGTCAGCCTCAATTTTGAATCAAGAGCAAAACTCTTTGCTCTTTCATCTTTAACCCTGCTTCGCAGGCTTTTCCTCCTCGCGGCTCGGCATAGTGCGCAAGCACCCTCTGCTCTCGCTCCGCAGCGTCGGTTGCTCTTCCCTCTATCCTCTTATCCTCACTACCGGCTCGCGGGGCACCTCACGCCCTCGTGGCAGTGTTATGCGTAGCAGATGCTCGGTGCTGACGCCCTTGCCATCTTTCAGTGCCGGCTGCCAGCGTGGTGCCTCGGCCATAGCCTTCTCTATGCGGCGCAACAGGCGTTTGTCGGTCGCCTCCAACACATCTGTCGAGGCTATGCACCCCTCTGTGTCGAGCGTGAAACGCACAACCACCCTCGCCACGCCGTCCAACTCACCCCACTTGATGCGGCCGGCTATGTAGGCGCTGTAACTCTGCTCCTCGCCCTCGACGACGAAACGTGCCGGCGTGTCGTACCGCAGGGTTATTATCACCACGCCACTCGATGCCTCGGGCCCATACTGCTCTATGACCTTCTCGTCGAGCCTCAACATACGGTCCTCGACAATGTCCTTGGGGTTTATGGCCTTCACCTCGGCCTCGCTCATCTTCACGCCATTTACTATGTAGAGCGGTGGTCGTGTAGCCCTCTGCGCCGACGCCTCGCCAACCGCCGAGGCCAGCAACAATAGGAGTATGGACAAAAAATGTTTCATAATGCAAATATAACGAAAAAATTATTGAATAGGGTATTTAGTGAGGTTAGGGAATTTAGGTATTGCGCAAAAAAAATCGCCCCTGCCGAAGCAGAGGCGAAAAAGTTTATAATGTAAAACTGTGATTACAATGCATTAGCATCAACAATCTTATC
>CAZQMC010000109.1:0-1697 GCA_964594305.1 uncultured Alistipes sp.
ACTTTCCGCATAAACTTTTTATTCTTAGCGGATTATTAGATTATTCCAAAAATAACATATATCTTTGTTATTGTGGATATTTTTGAGTTTTTAAGTTTTTGGGCTTTATGGGTGTTGCGTAACCCCCAAAAAACCAACGACACAAATATATATTTATGAATAATAATCAACGCGTAGCCCGTGCTTTGGCTGCCGCAACCGATACTGTCGCCTTGGAGATAGGCATCGATATCCTGGATATGGTGCCTGCGATGTTCAAGGAGCACTTCCCTACCCGCAAGGCTATTGTCGTGGCCGATAAATTTACTTGGGCGGCCGCAGGTGAGGCTGTACAGGCCTATCTGCAACAATCCGACATAGAGTGCGAGGAGCCATATATCTTCGACCACCCGAACTTCCACGCCGAGTGGACCTTCTTGAAGATGCTCGACGAGCGTTTGGCCGCTACGACTGCCATACCTATCGCCGTAGGCTCCGGTACAATCAACGATTTGTGCAAATTGAGTTCCTATCGCCAAAACCGTCGTTATATGTGCATCGCTACCGTAGCGTCGGTTGATGGTTACTCGTCGTTTGGTGCCTCGATAATCCATAAGAATATGAAGCAGACCTTCACCTGTCCTGCTCCGAGGGTTATCCTTGCCGATGCAGGTGTTATGGCGAAGGCTCCCGTAGCGATGACAGCGGCAGGATATGCCGACTTGGCGGCGAAGATACCGTCGGGTACAGAGTGGATGCTGGCTGACTTCTTGGGCGTCGAGTTGGTGCATAATGTGGCGTGGCACATCGTTCACGATGGCTTGAAGGAGTCGCTCTCCGACCCGCAGGGTGTGGCCGAGCGTCGTCCCGAGGCTATTGCCACGCTGGTCGAAGGTCTTATGCTCAGCGGCTTCGCTATGCAGGCGGCTCGTTCCTCTATCCCTGCATCGGGTACCGAGCATCTGTTCAGCCATTTGTGGAATATGCGAGGTCATACACACAACGGTCGCACTCCGTCACACGGCTTTCAGGTGAGCGTAGGCTCGTTGTTGATGTGTGCTATGTTTGATGAGATGTGCCGTACCGACTTCTCGAAGTTAGATGTCAGAGGGTGTGTGTCGCAGTGGAAAAACCGCCGTCAAATGCGCCACGAGGCCGAGGACTTGTTCGAGGATATGCCATACGGCGACTATGTCATAGCCGAGTCTATGGCCCGTTATAAGGATAAGGAGGAGGTGCGCCGACAACTCCAACTGATGAAGGATAACTGGCCCGATATCAAGCAGATGTTGCAGGAACATTGCTACACCTACGACCAGATGTATAGACTGCTCTCGACCGTAGGTGCTCCCACCTCGCCCGACGAGGTAGGCATCTCCTTGCAGCAGATGCGCTCCGATGTGACGCTTGTACGCCATATCCGCAACCGATTTACTATGTTGGATATGGGCCTGTATGCCTGCAAGTTGCAGGATTGGACCACAGGCATATTCGGTGACGGCGGAATATGGGAAATAAAGGAAAGATAAAAGATAAAAGAGCAAAGAGTTTTAGGTCTTTTATCTTTCAGGCGCAATCCCTAAACTCCCTATCATCGCGCTAAAAAAAGGGACTGTCTAACAATAAAAAAATGTTAGGCAGGTCTTTTTTTTTGTTTGAGCATTATTAGTGATGCGTTAACTTCGCATCAAAGTGGTTTAAACTGTTAATATATAATT
>CAZQMC010000110.1:0-1536 GCA_964594305.1 uncultured Alistipes sp.
TCCTCCTTATCAATACCCGCAATGGTAAGAGCGAGCTCCACGTTGCCAAGCACGGCAGAGGGACGTAGTATCGTGCCAAAGGGGTGGCGGAACGAGCCTGCTGTGCCGGCATTTATTACGGCATCGTACTCCTTGTCGGAGAGGGCCGACAGCGTGGCTTCAAAAGCGTTTATCTTACCAACACCTATGTAGCGTATGTCGCAGTATTCGTCCAGGGTGGCGGCAACCTCTCGCCCCAACTCGGCAGGCAGGGCTACAAGTAAAAGGATTTTTTTCATCTCTTTTGAGGGTTTATAATGCAAATTTCGCGAATTCCCAGATAAAAAACAAATGGAAATTCGCGAAATATGTCATCAGCCTTACGGCCTTATCGTTTTGTCCGGATTACTCCTTGCTGGTGTTCTTCTCGGCAGCGTAAAGTTCGTTAACCTTTGCCAAAACAGTCTCGCTGATGTCGAGTGACTCGTCGGCATCGAGCAGAGCCGAAGCATTTACCACCATCTTGTACTTCTTGTCGGCGTTAATCTCGCGGATAGCACGCATCAACAAATCGTTCATACGGTTTGTAAATACATAGTTCTCCTCGTCCAAAGCCTGAGCCTCTTTCTGTGCGCTGGCTTGAAGGTTTGTGGCACGCTTCTCGATATCCTGCTGCTCTTTTTGAGCGTTGGCAGTCGTGATAAGGCCCTTCTGGTACTTCTCCTGCAACTGTGCAGCCTTTGCTTGGAGGTTCTTCTCCTTCTGTGCCCAAGAGTTCTGTGCCTTTTGAGTCTTCTCTTGAAGTGCTACGCCTTCGGTCTTGAAGATGTCGCTCTCGGCCAAAACATACTCTGCTCTAACGTAAGCGATGTCGCCACCTGTTACCTCTGTGGTTGTAGCCTCTGCTGCCTCGCCATTGGTAGTGGTTGCGTTATTGTTGGAGCAACCTACAAATGCAAATGCGGCAACGAATAGTGTCAAAAAAACTTTCTTCATAGTTTTTGCTATTTTTATTTTGATATTTTTTGAATTAAATTCCTCAATAATTGACAAAGGTAGAAAAAAATATTTATTTTTGCCATATTGACTGCTAAAATTAAATTTATGTACGAATATATTTCCGGGAAAGTTGCAGAATTAGCCCCCACTTATGCCGTTGTAGAGGCTTGCGGAGTGGGCTATTATATAAATATCTCGTTGCAGACCTATGCGGCTATCGAGAACGAGGAGAGTGTGAAACTCTATCTGCATTTTACGGTTCGTGAAGATGCCCAGATTTTTTATGGCTTTGCCACAAAATTCGAGCGCGAATTGTTCCGTATGCTTATCGGCGTGTCGGGCGTGGGTGGCAATACGGCCCGAATGATTCTCTCGACCTACTCGACATCCGAATTGCGTAATATCATCGCTTCGGAGAATGCAGTGCTGCTGAAAAATGTCAAAGGCCTGGGCTTGAAGACGGCGCAGAAAATCATCGTCGAGTTGAGCGGTAAGATGTTGGAGATAGGGCCTTCGGACGATATGCCAAAGGTTGTGGCGGTGCAAAACAATGCTGTC